>DASYKM010000113.1:0-3110 GCA_035995425.1 Steroidobacteraceae bacterium | reverse complement strand
GGCGCAAACGGTGGCGAGCTTGAGCGCGGTGAGCGGCGTCTGCTCGGAGGGCTTGAGGACCACGGTGTTTCCGGCGGCGAGTGCCGGCGCCATCTTCCATGCGGCCATCATGAGTGGATAGTTCCACGGCGCGATGGAGGCCACGACGCCGATGGGATCGCGGCGGATCATGCTGGTGAATCCGGGCAGGTATTCGCCGGCCAGGGCACCATGCATGGTGCGCGCGGCGCCCGCGAAGAAGCGGAACACGTCGGCAATTGCTGGAATCTCATCGTTGAGCGCCGCGTTCAGCGGCTTGCCGCAGTTCTGCGACTCGAGCCGCGCGAACTCCATGGCTTCGGCCTCGATGCGATCGGCGAGTTTCATGAGCAGCGCGCCGCGATCTTTCGGGACCGTCGCCGCCCAGGCGGGAAACGCTTTGGCCGCGGCTTTCACCGCTGCGGTGATCTGTTCCTCCGAGGCCTCGGCCACCTGCGCGATCACCTTGCCGGTCGCCGGATCCAGCACGCCCAGCTCATCACCCTTGCCTTTGACCAGCTTGCCGTTAACGAGCAGTTTCGTGTTCATCGTCGGGCCTCGTGAGGTAGTAGGCGAGCAGGATCGGGATCAGCGTCACCGCGATCACGATGACGGCCACGACATTCGTGACCGGCCGGTCGCGCGGCCGAAACAGCTCATTGAAAAACCAGATGGGCAGTGTGCGCTCTTTGCCCGCGGTGAAAATGGTGACGATGATTTCATCGAACGACAACGCGAACGCCAGCATGCCGCCGGCCAGGAAGGCAGTGGCGACTTGCGGTAAAAGCACATAGCGAAGTGTCTGCGAGCCGTCGGCACCGAGGTCCATCGATGCCTCGACCCAGCTCGGCGGCAGCCGGCGCAGCCGCGCGATCACGTTGTTGTAGACGATGACGGTGCAGAACGTCGCGTGGCCACAAACAATGGTGAAAAAAGACGCGTCGAGCCCGGCGAGCTTCATCGCGGCCAGCAAGGCGATGCCGGTGATGATGCCGGGCAACGCGATGGGCAGCACGAACAATGCCGTGATGGAATCCTTGCCCGGGAAACGCGCTCGCGCCAGCGCGAAGGCCGCCAGTGTGCCCAACACCAGCGCGATGGCCGTGGCACAAGCGGCTACGCCCAGCGACAACATGAGGCTGGACCAGATGTCCGAGCGCGCGAACGCAACGTCGAACCAGTGCAGCGTGAAACCCGGCGGCGGAAATGTGTAGGTGCGATCCTCGGTGGTGAACGCGTAGAGAATGATGATGAACACCGGGATGTGCATGAACGCGAGCCCGGCGAATGCTCCGATGCGCATCAACCACGACGGTTGATCGGGCCTGTATTGTTTTCTAAAGGGCATCAAACGCTCCAAAGCGTTTGGCAATCGACAGGTAGGCGAAGATGAGAACTATGGGCACCACGGAGAATGCCGCGGCCAGCGGGATGTTGCCCGCCGTGCCCTGCTGTACGTACACCATCATGCCGATGAAATATCCGGGCGCGCCCACGACACTCGGGATGATGTAGTCACCCAGCGTGAGCGAGAAAGTGAATACGGAACCGGCGGCGATGCCGGGCACGGCGAGCGGCAACACCACGTTGCGAAAAGTCTGCGCGGGACGCGCGCCGAGATCCGCGGAAGCCTGCAGCAGCGAACCGGGCACGCGCTCGAGCGCCGCGGCCATGGGGAGAATCATGAACGGCAGCCACATGTAGACGAACACGATGAACATGCCGATGTACGACGACGACAGCGACGGGCCGCCGATGCCGGGCGCCTCGAGCGCCGCGTCCAACAACCCCATGAGCCCGAGCTTGCTCAAGCCCCAGGCGATGATCCCCTCTTTCGCCAGCAGCAGGCGCCACGCATAGACCTTCACCAGGTAGCTGGTCCACATGGGCAGCATCACGCCGACATAGAAAAACGCCTTCATGCGGCCGCGCGCGTAGCGCGCCATGTAGGTGGCGATGGGCAGCGCGATGATGGCGCAGGCGATCGTGACGGCAATGGCCATGGTGAGCGTGCGCAATACGATGTCGACGTTGGCCGGCTGCGTAACCAGCTGCTTGTAGGTGGCGAGCGTCGGCTCGCGCACGACCCGCGCGGTGAATTCGTCGATGGCGTAGAACGACTGGGCTAACAACGCGAACAGCGAGCCCAGGTACACCGTGCCGAACCAAAGGAGCGGCGGCACCAGCAGCAAAGCGAGATACCAGTACGGGCGTCGATAGAAGAACGTCGACGCCGCGCGCAAATTCATGAAACGCTCGTGCGCTCGCTCAGGGTCACCGCCGCTTCCGGCGGCCAGGACAGCTTGACGCGCGTGCCGACCGCGAACCCGTTCATCGAATGCGACTCGTCTATCAACGCGCTCCACACTTCGCCGGCATCGAGTTGCACCTGCCAGCGGCTCGCGGCGCCGTGGTATTGCACGGCAACCACGATACCCGACGCACTGATATTTCCGGCGGGCGCGGCGGCCGCCTCCGCATGGACCGCAATGTTTTCGGCGCGGATCGCAAACGGCTTCGCGGCCCCGTTGATCGTTTGCGCGAGCGCCACGTCCGCGACGTTGGCGCCACCGACGAAGCGCGCCACGAACGCGGTGCCGGGCCGCGTATAGAGCTCACGTGGCGCGGCGAGCTGCTCGATTTTTCCCTTGTTGAACACCGCGACGCGATCCGCCATGGACAAGGCTTCGCCCTGGTCGTGCGTCACGTACACGAACGTGATGCCCAGCCTGCGTTGCAGACCCTTGAGCTCAATCTGCATTTCCTCGCGGAGCTTGAGGTCGAGCGCACCCAGCGGCTCGTCGAGCAGCAACACCTTGGGTTGGTTGATGAGCGCGCGCGCCAGCGCCACGCGCTGGCGTTGGCCGCCGGAAAGCTGCGCCGGTCGCCGCTCGCCCTGCGCGCCGAGCTGCACGAGTTCGAGCATCTCTTTTGCGCGCTGCGCACGGGTCGGCGCATCCACGCCGCGCACGCGCGGCCCGTAGGCCACGTTCTCGAGCACGGTCATATGCGGGAAGAGTGCGTAATCCTGGAAGACCGTGTTGACGTTGCGGTCGTAGGGCGGCACGGCGGATACGTCCTGGCCGTCGAGC
>DASYKM010000112.1:0-16307 GCA_035995425.1 Steroidobacteraceae bacterium | reverse complement strand
TGCGCAGCGCCAGCCGATCGGTGACCAGCACACTGGTGCAGTCGCGGCAATGCGCGACACGCAGTTCGTCACCGGCGAGCAATGCACCCAGCAGGTACACGGCGTGCTCGAAGGAGATTTGCGATTCACCCATCAGCGCGCAGTAGGTCTCGAAGGCCTCGCACAGCAGTGCGCCACGCGCCACCGTCGGAGCGACCTGTGCCGTACGTTCGAGCGGCCCCCGATCGACGGTGATGGTCTGTGGCGTGATGAGCCCGAACAGGCTGCTGACACTGGCGAACACCGCTGCTTCGCGTCGCATGCGCATCGAGCGCGTGAAGAACGCCGCCTGGCGTGGAGACTTGCCGCGATGCCGGGGGACCGACGCGCCTCCGGCCTCGTGTAGGTAGGTGCGGTACAGCTTGCGGATGCGGTCGTCGGTCAGCCCGGTCCACGCGCGGATTGTGTGCGTGCGCGCTTCGTGGTGGATGAAGCGCAGCGCGAGGTCGAGCCGCAGTCGGTCGCGGCTGTAGCGGTCGTCTGAGATACGCATATACGTTCCTGTGGTTGGTTGGTTTCGGGCTCGTCTGCAATTTGGGAAAAATCTCCCAAATTTGCAAATGACTTTCAAGGGGGCGCGGCGCAAGATATCTGGCGCGTATAGGGAGGAATGCCATGACGAGTCGGGGAGGTCAGCGAACGCGCGACGACGGGCGCCACTGGTTGCCGTCGCAGGGGGTCGATCCGGCGCCACTGGCCGAGCTCAATGCGGAATGTCTCGGACATTTGTGCATGCGCGCCTCCGAGAGCGAAAACATGGCCTCCGCGCCGCCACTGCTGTCGGTGCTGCAGGCGCATTGGGCTTCGCTGCCGGCCCAGGCGGTGCGCCGGCTGTCTGCGGCGCCGTTCAGCCTGTTCGACGCGGGTCTTTCCGCGGCGCCCCGCTGGCTCGAGCTGCGCACGCGGGGCGTGCACGACCTGTCGCAGTGCGTCGAGCCGGCATTTTTCGAAACCGCACTGGCCCGCTCCATCACCCGGCGCATGCTGGTCTACGGCTGGCACCTGGCGCGTAGCCGGCCGCGAGCCGCTTGCCTGGTGTTTGGTTCCACCATCGGCGTAGTCGAGTCGCTCGCCGCCTGTTCGCTGGCGACGCTCGAAGCCGCCGCCGACCGGAATGCGGAAGTCTTGCGGCCGCGATGGCCAAGCCAACTTGGATTTTGGCGCGAATTGCTGATCGCCGCGTCGGCGGGCGCTGACCGACGCCTGCACGAACTGCTCCTCGGCGGTGTTCAGCGACTCGCTGCGGAATCTCTCGCAGCGCATGCTCTTTAAACCGATATCGCGCGCGTTGATTGAAGGTCACTCGCCCGACGCAAACACCGAGGAGTGGGGCAGCCCGCTGTACCCGCAGAATGTGTCCGCCTGTCTTAATTCATTGTCATCTGCCGGTGGCACCCCGGCATTTTTCGGTGCCTACGGGGCGCAAGCCAAGCACGCTGGCGGTGCGCCTGAAGCCCGGAGTCACGGGTCCCGTGGCGATCCTCATCCTGACCCGGCGGGCACGCGACATATCTTCCCGGAAGCGATTCACTGGTACCCGTAATCTGAGCCCCAATTTGATTTATTGGGCCCTGCGGCTGACCACCGGCGACATGAAACCACGCAACATCGGGGGCGACATCGGACCACAAGGCGTCGATAATGCCGATGGATTCGACTTCGACCCCGGATTCGGATTCATGGACGCGCAGCGGGCGCTGCGCGCAACTCGCGGCTTCTAACAAGCCCAGGTTTCTAGACAAGGCTAGTCGCCGCTGGCATGCGCCCTCAGGGGCAATTGCCGGCACTTTTGCGGGAAATGGAGTCAGCTCACACATGCTTTCAGCTGCGCGCGCAGTGATCTCGATCAGCTTGCTTTCTCTTCCTGCCGCAGTCCTCGCGCAAGCCGGACCCAGCGAACCGCAGATCATCGCCGCCGCACCAACGGCCAAGATCAACGTCGGCACAAGAAAGCTCGCCGGGCAAATGGTAGCCACCGTGCGCGTGGGCGACGACGGCCGCGTGCGCGAGGTATTGGTGACCGAAAACACCACCGAGAGCGCCTTTGAGGCCCAATTGGTCAAGGTGCTGAATAGCGCGCGTTTCCGCCCGGCCATCGATGCCAGCGGCAAGCGGATCGAGGCCAGCATCGAGATGAAGGTGGAGCTTCGTGCCTCGACCGGCGCCGAGCCGAAACCGGTGGCGGCGAAACCGGATCCGCAGCTCACCGACAAAGAGAAGGCACGCATCCGCAAGATGAAATGCTCCGATTTCACCTGGGAGTGGGAGCTGTTGCGCGATGAAGCCGATGATTCGGCAGCCACCGAATTCATGCCGCGCATCGCCATCGCCATGTATGCCGCCATGCGCGCCGATGCCAAGGAATACGTCGACGCCAAGGTCTGGAAGGCTTCCGCCAAAGGCCTGAAGGAATCCGCGAAACGCTGCGCTGACAATCCGGAAGCACCCTTCTGGGAAGGAATTTTCAAGACCGTCATGGACGAAGAGGTTCCGAAGTGAGCGATCTCTCGAATGGCTCATTGATTTAACGCAGAGAAGCCTCAAGCTCACCGGCACCATGTACGCACTGTCGATCCGCGGACTTACCAAGACCTACCAGAATGGTGTCCAGGCGCTGAAAGGCGTCGATCTCGATGTGGAGCAGGGCGATTTCTTTGCCTTGTTAGGGCCCAACGGCGCCGGCAAGACCACCCTCATCGGCATCCTCACTTCGCTGGTCAACAAATCTGCCGGCACCGTGAGCGTCTTCGGGCACGATATCGATCGCGAGCTCGAAGCGGCCAAGGCGTGCATCGGCATCGTCCCGCAGGAACTCAATTTCAATCAGTTCGAGACCCCGCAAACCATCCTCGTGAACCAGGCCGGGTTCTATGGCATCGAGCGGACGCTGGCGCGCGAACGCGCCGAGAAGTATCTATCGCTGCTGCAGCTCTCGGACAAGCGCAACAAGATTGCCCGGGGACTCTCCGGCGGCATGAAGCGCCGCCTGATGATCGCGCGCGCGCTGGTTCACGAGCCGCGCCTGTTGATACTCGATGAGCCGACCGCGGGCGTCGACATCGAAATTCGCCGATCGATGTGGGAGTTTCTACGGGAAATCAACGCTCGTGGCACCACCATCATCCTGACTACCCACTATCTCGAGGAAGCGGAGACCCTGTGTCGCAATATCGCCATCATCAACGGTGGTCTCATCGCCGAGCGCGACCGCATGTCGACGCTGCTGCGCAAGCTGCAGGCCGAGACATTTGTGCTCAATCTGCGCGAGGCGGTCGGCTCGGTGCCGCAGCTGCCGGGATATGAGTTCGAGCTCGTCGATGAACACACGCTCGAAGTCGAAGTTTCCAAGGAGCAAAGCCTCAACGAAGTGTTCTCCAAACTGACCGAGCAGGGGATCGGCGTGCTGTCGATGCGCAACAAGGTCAATCGGCTCGAAGAGCTCTTCATGAAACTGGTCGAGCGCAAGCCCGTGCCGGGTGCGAGCGCCTCATGAACGACGTTTCGGTGCCAACGAATTCCGCGGACTCGGCGCGATCGCTCCGGCAGGCGCGCTGGACCGGCCTCAAGACCATCGTCATCCGCGAATACGGACGAATCATCCGCATCTGGGCCCAGACCATCGTGCCTTCGGCGGTCACCTCGGCGCTGTACTTCGTGATCTTCGGTAGTTTGATCGGGCGGCGCGTGGGCCTCATGGACGGCGTGCCCTACATGCAGTACATCGCGCCCGGCCTCATCATGATGGCGGTGATCACCAACTCCTACGGCAACGTGGTGTCGTCGTTCTTCGGTGCGAAGTTCGGCAAACACGTCGAGGAGATGCTGGTCGCGCCACTGCCCAACTGGATCATCATCATCGGGTACGTGGGCGGCGGACTGGTGCGCGGCTTCCTGGTCGGCGCCGCGGTCACCGTCGTCTCGCTGATTTTCACGCAGCTCACGGTGCATCACATCGGCGTGGTTCTGGGTGCCGTGGTGCTCACCTCGGTGGTGTTCTCGTTGGGCGGCTTCATCAACGCGCAATTCGCCAAGAACTTCGACCAGGTGAACTGGATCCCCACCTTCGTGCTGACTCCACTCACGTATTTCGGTGGCGTGTTCTATTCAATCTCGCTGCTGCCCGAATGGGCGCGGCATTTGTCGTACGCGAACCCCATCCTGCACATGGTGAATGCGTTCCGGTACGGCTTTCTGGGGACCAGCGACGTCAATGTCTACGTCGCCTTCAGCATCATGCTGATATCCGCGGTGGCGCTGTTCTCCGTGGCGCTGTTCTTCATGAACCGCGGCACCGGCATGCGCGAGTAGCTAGGGGTTTTCCGCCGCGGCCTCGGCCTTCGCGCGTTCATCTACGGCCGTCTGTTGAGCCGCCGCGACGTCGCGCCGCACCTTGTCTTCAAGTTCCTTGCCTTGCTTGGCCTGTTCGGCCGCGGTGGCGGCTTCGCCGGCCGCGACGGCGGTGGTCTCGGCGAGCCCACAGCCGAGCAGCAACATGGACGCCGTGGCCAAGAAGGCCAGGCGCAGGCTGGATGCAATTGAAATATTCATGGTGTGACTCCGGATCCTGGTTCGTTAAATACGCCGTTGCGCAGAAGAAAACTGAGTACCACTTCCCAGTGCGGCGGACAGTCGTTATGTCCGCAGCGCGACATGTACAACGTGCCATTGCGCGCCGCCCCGAGGTTGAGCTCGGCATGCGAGGGCGGAATGTTCACGTCCTCGGTGCCGTGGAGGATCAGCACCGGACCTCGATAGGCGCGCAGCACCGCGCGCGTATCGAATCGATTGAGCACCAGCCAGTCGGGCACGCCGTATCCGCGCACGATGTCGGCAACGCTCGTAAACGTGGACTCGAGCACCAGCGCCGCCAGGGAGCGGTGCACCGCAAGCTGCGCAACCGCGCCGCCTCCCAACGAACGACCGAAACCGACTATTCGCCGCGCATCGAAGCGCGGATCGTGCGCGACACGATCGTACGCCGCTTCGAGGGTTGCAAGAATGCTCCGCTCCGAGGGAATTCCGCCGGAGCGGCCGTACCCGGGATATTCGACCAGCAGCACGGCCACGCCCGCGCCACGCAATCCATCCATGCGTGCCGTCTCGTGATCTATGAGCTCGCCATTGCCGTGTGCGTAGATCGCGATGGGTGTCGGCGAGTGGGCTTTTGTCGGCAGCAGCCAGGCTTCGATGCGCGCGCCGTCGACCTCGAGCCACAGCGCCTCGGCGTTGGCTTCGCGCAGCGCCCGCGGGCGTTGCGCCGCCTCGGGCGGACCCGGGAACGTGCCGAAGAACTGCAGGGCGAGCAGCGCTCCCACCGCCAGCAGCGCGACTCCCGCCAGCGCAATGCACCCTTTGAAGAGACGCCGCCGCCAAAGTCCTGGTCCAGAAAACAATGGGCCCGTTCCGCGCGGCGGAACGGGCCCTGCATCGCTCATCTAACTAGATTACTTCTGTTTCCAGGAACCGTCGTCGCCCTGGTAATACCAGCCGGGTTTGGCGCCGGTCGCGACCCAGCGCTTGGCGAAGCTCTTCTTGATGTCGGCTTCCCACTCGGGGTGATTGCTGGCCTTGGCGATCTCGGAATACAGCTGAGTGCGGTCCGCATTGTCTTCCGATACCAGGCGTTTGACCGTGGCGCGATCGGGCAGCGCTACCGCGTTCAGATCGCGCACGTCGACCAGGCCGTCCTTGGTGAGGCCGATGGCGCCGCTCGCGAAGAACTTCTCGAGTTCACCGAAACGCGCGCCCATCGATTGCTTGATGCGCGTGACGGCGGGCGAGCTCACGTTGAGCGCGGCATCGGCGTCCTGCGCATTGGCAGCCGGTACCAGCGCAGTCAGCGCATTGCCGAGGGCCATGACCAGGAAGTTAGGCTCGTCGGCGGAGGGCGCCGGCGCGAAGTATCCTGTCGGTGGCGTCGTGCTGCCCCCGCTGGTGATGTCCTTGATCATCTGGTCCGCAGCCTTGTCGACGGCTGCGGCCGGAAAGTAGACGTTGATGGTGACGCACGCGGCGATCAGCAGACTCGCCAGTGCAATCTTCAGCGGCAATACGCGTCGCATTGATAACTCCTTATTCCAAGCGCAGGCCTGGACGCGGACATGATCGGGCCCGACCGATGAATGCGCCCTGAACGTGTCATACGTCAAATGTGCGCGCGATTATTGGCCTGAAAAGGCGCCGAGTCCATCGACTCACTGCACAGTCGCGCCGCTGAAGTCCTTGGGAATCGACGACATGAGCTGATTCCAGTTCACGCGTCCGGCGCTTCCAATGATATCGATGCGTGGCAAGCCCGCTCCCTTGACGATGTAGTAGCCCACGCCGGCCGGTTCGATGCCCGACATCTCGCACACGTCGCCGCTCAATTTGCAGGTGATACCGAGCTTGTCGTAGCTGTATTCGTCGAAGAAGCGCAGCACGCCCGATTGAAGCGCCTGCACCACGCCGCCACCACCACCACCGACGTTGGAAAGACTGCTCACCGCCTTGGCGCTGATGCGATGCCGCGACTTGTCACCTTTCGGGGTCGCCAGCCGCGCATTGAACGCGGTCGGCGACCAGCCGAACAATTCCAGGCCGAGCACATCGACCTCCAGTTTGCCGGTGATGCTGCCCACTTCGAAGGTCCGCGTGAGCAGACCCAGGTCGAGATCGCGCGCACGCACGTCGGCGAAGAACTGCGGAAAACGGCCCAGTGGATCCTGCAGGCGAATATTGCTGCCGACGATGTGCCCGCCGAACACCTGTGAGTCGACGTTGCCCTGGAAGACCAGCAAGTTGTCCTTGAGTGTGACGCCGGGAATGCTCGCGGCCAGGGTCCCCGAGAATTCCGGCCAGCCAAACGCCTTGGCCAGCAGTTGCATGCTGATGGGTTCCACGTTGCCCTTGAACGCCACCTCCATGTTGCTTGCGCCTGGATTGCTGATCGCAAAAGTGTCGATGGCCAGTCCGCCATCGAACACTGGTAGTTTGGTGGGACGGGTGAGCGCGAAGTTGGTGCCCTGCAGGAGGAAGTCGAGAGTTGCCGCGCCGCCTGACAACCCATAGGCACCGCCCGACGACCAGGCGAGCTTCGAGGCGCGCGGATTTGCGCCGCCTTCGGGAGTCCAGTTGACGTCGCCGGTCACGTGCGAAAGAAACAGGCGTCCCTTGTTGTCGTGCAGCTCGAGCTCTTTGGGCGACACGTGCAGCGCGGTGATGCCGTTGGCGCGCACCGACAATTCGCCGGTCAAACTACCGCTGCTGCGCAGATCGCTGAGGACGCTGGTGGTGGCGAGCGTGATCTGCATGTAGCTGCTGTAGGCCGCTGGAAATTCGAAGCTGACGAGCTTGAAGTCGCCATCGATGACCGGAGTCGCTCCGGCGAGATTCACGCTCCCACCGCCGGTGAGATCGATCAGATCTTTCTGCGTGAGTCGCAACGACGCCACGCCGAGCGTGTCGCCGCGCATGGTTCCCTGCACGGCGAGCGCGAGTGGGTTCTTGCCGAAATCGAGCAATACCGGCCCCACCAGCAACTGGCCTCGCTTGCCCGCGATGTCGACGCTGAGGCCAGTGTCGGACTCATTCAGCCGGGCACGCACGTGTGCCGTGGCGCTGAGTTTGTCGGCGACGATGGTGCTCGCCTCGTTGGTAAGGTCGACCGCGTCGAGCTTGAGCGTGGCGTCTACCATGGTGCCCTTGCCTGAATCGCTTGCGCCGCCTTCAACCGCCGCCTTGCCGTCGCCGGTCATGTCCGCCGGAAGCTGGAACCAGGGGGCGGCGAATTTGCGCAGCGCTGCGACCGTCGTATCGCCGGTGCTGCCGGTCACGCGCCAACCCTTGTCGTCGAGGCGGCCGTCGAACCTGGCGGTAGTGCCCGCAACTTTCAACCCGTTGCCGTTGAAAGTCGTGACGCCCGTGTCGGTGCGCATTTCGGCGGCGATACGCATGTCGATCGAACCTGTCGGGCCACCGCTGCCGGTCAATCGTCCGGCACCGCAGCCGAAATGAGGTTCAGCGATCACCGGCGCGTCGCACACCAGCGCGATTTCGCTCAGTTTGCCAGCCGGGTCGGGCAGCGTGACGCCGCGCGCATTGAGCGTCAGCCGCGTCTGCCGGTCCGAAAGCACATCCAACCGCGCGCTCGCGCCTTGCACCGGGATGCCGGCCACGGTCATCTCGCGCACTTCGAGCACGATGGCGTCGAGCGCGTACGACGACGGCGCGAGACCCAGAAGGATCAACGCCACGCCCGGCAAGCCCGGATGGCGCTTATATAAGTGTCGCCTCATGGGCACGGATTGTAGCGCCCAGGCGGAATCGGCCCGGTGGGAGTCCTCCGACCGGCGATTTCCGGCCGTTGACCCGCTGCGCCCGCGAGCGGCTTCGGCGACAGAATCGTGACGCAGGTCGCATGCGACAGAACCTGCGGCCTAACTAACCAGTCGGCTGGCGGATTTCGCGACCACCGCAACAAATCCGCAATGTCAGCGTCATCCGGCTGCCTTGTGCGCCCGCCAGACTGCGTTCCCATGGCAAGCCCAGTTTCACTACGAGGCTCACTACTGGCTCGGTTCGACCATGCCGAGTACCGGCTTTGCCGGCGACTCAACCGTGGCGTCGAGCACACCGGCATTCGCGTGTTCTTCAAGATCGCGAGCCGGCTCGGCGACGGCATCATCTGGTATGCGCTCATGCTGGTGCTGCCGCTGATCTACGGGCAGCGCGGCCTGAACGTCGCGCTCATCATGCTCGCGAGCGGTGCCGCGGGGCTCGCCGTCTACAAGTTCCTCAAGCGGACCTTCGTGCGCGAACGTCCGTTCATTCGCTACGCGGGCATCTCGCTCGCCGGCGCGCCGCTCGACCGATACAGCTTTCCGTCGGGGCACACGCTGCACGCGGTCGCCTTCACCTGGCAAGCCTGCGCGGCGTTCCCCGAGCTGGCCGTTGCGCTGGTGCCGCTGGCGCTGGCGATTGCCACTTCGCGCGTGGTGCTCGGCCTGCACTATCCCACCGACGTTCTCGTCGGCGCCTTGCTGGGCGCCGCTTCGGGCGCAATCGGCACGGCGTTCATCTGATGCCGTTCAACTGATCCGGAGTCGCATGCGCGTCCTGTTCGTTTCCGACGTCTATTTCCCGCGCGTCAACGGCGTCTCCACTTCGATCCGCACCTTCCGCTCCGATCTGGCGCAACTGGGCGTGGAGACGCTGCTGGTGACGCCCGCCTATCCGGGTGCCGGCGAGGACGCAGACCCGTCGATCCTGCGGGTGCCATCGGGCGGCGTGCCGCGCGATCCCGAAGACCGGCGTTTTCTCGGCGGACCGTTGAAGCGCGTGCTCGATCGCGAGCTCGCGGCCAAGGTCGACCTGGTGCACATCCACACGCCGTTCATCGCCCACTACGCAGGCGTGCGCTTCGCGCGCGAGCACGGGTTGCCGGTCGTTGCCACCTATCACACGTTTTTCGAAGACTACCTGCATCACTATGTGCCCATCCTGCCGCGCGGCATCGGTCGCTGGATCGCGCGACGTTTCACACTCTCGCAATGCGCCGACGTCGCCGAGCTGATCTCACCGAGCGCACCGATGCGCGAGGCCCTGCAGGCCTATGGCGTCACCACACCCATCGAAGTGCTGCCTACCGGCCTCGCCGCCGAGAGTTTCATTCGCGGCGACGGCGCGCGCTTCCGTCGACAATTCGATCTGCCGCCCGACCGGCCACTGCTGCTGTACGTCGGCCGAGTGGCATTCGAAAAGAACATCGATTTCCTGTTGCGCATGTTCGTGAAGGTGCTGACAGGCCGTCCCGACGCGTTATTCGTGATCGCCGGCGAAGGGCCCGCGCTGCCGCACCTGACGCGCCTTGCGCGCGAGCTCGGAATTCAGGCCGCGGTGCGATTCATCGGCTATCTCGATCGCCGAACCGACCTGCCGAACTGCTACGCGGCTGGCGATGCATTCGTGTTCGCATCGCGCACGGAGACGCAGGGGCTCGTACTGCTCGAAGCCATGGCGCAGGGCACGCCGGTGGTGTCGACCGCCGAGCTGGGCACTCGCTCCATACTCACCGCCGAGTGCGGTGCGTTCGTGGTTCCCGAAGAAGAAGAGGCGTTTTCGGCCGCCGTCATGCAGGCCCTGAAGCTTGGGCCCGACGCGCCGCGGCGAGCGCAGCTGCGCGCGCATGCCGAATCCTGGGCATCTCTGGCGATGGCGCGGCGGCTGGTGTCGTTCTACGAGAGAGTGGGAGCAGGGTTCTCTTTGGCTGCTCGGACGCCGTCGCTCGGGACGGCGTTTGGAGTGGAGCGCAGCTCCTGAAGATCAGCTCCTGGAAATCGGCGCGGTGAATCACACCGCGCCGTTGGGGTTCGGGGTGGCTTGCGCCAAGGCCCCACTGCAGCTATCTACGGCTGCTCGCCGACTTCACCCTGCTTGACGCACTTACCAACATCGTTGTCGCAGGAAACATCGACGCTACGAGTATGTGTCTCGTCGTTCGCCTGCGTCCGCGAGGTGCCGCGGGAGAATCCATCTTTTGTGCGCTGGATCACATCCGACTTTGAGCGCTCGCAGCCATCGAACTTCGAGTAGTTCGTCCGCGCGCGACGGTGCCTGCTTCCTCGTCGCGGGTTACTGTCAAATCCCGCGTGAGTGTCTCACCCCTTAGGATTCGGAATCGCGGTTGAGCGCGTCGCGATCGTACCGTTGGTGCCGATCCATGCTCCGAACGCGTGTGCCCGTTTTCGGTGCGCTGACGTTCGATGATCCTTGTTTGCGGTTGCGCGATACGTGGCGCATTCGTGCGCCGGCGCCTATCAGCTCCCCGCGGTAATGCCGAAAAACTTTACGCATTTGGCAAGAGTCACGAGTCCGCCGGAAAAAAAGTGCGTCTCGCCGGCAAGAACGTGCGCAACGCGCATCCGTTGACGCTAGACTTTCCATAAATCCGTTGTGTGTGAGGGGAGAGCTGATGTCGTCGAAGCGAGCTCTGGTCGTGGACGATTCGAAGTCCGCGCGCGCGTTCCTGTCGCGCATCCTCGAACGTCACGAAATCACGGTGGATGCGGCCGATTCCGCCGAAGCCGCCATCGATTACCTCACTCGCACGCGCCCCGACGTGATCTTCATGGATCACATGATGCCGGGCATGGACGGCTTCCAGGCCGTGCAGACCATCAAGAACAATCCGCGCACCGCAGCCATTCCCATCCTCATGTACACCTCGCAGGAAGGGGATTTGTATCTCGGCCAGGCACGCGCGCTCGGCGCCGAAGGCGTGCTGCCCAAGCAGATCAAGCAGTCCGACGTCACCAAGATGCTCTACCAGCTGCAACTGGTGTCCGATCGCCGCACGCGCGAACAAAACGCCTTCACGTCGCCCGATCAGGCGCCGGATCTCGCGCCCGCCAACGAATCCGCGATCGTGGTCGAACCGACCGCGGCCGCAAACAGCAGCGATGCGGAAGCGTCCGCCGCGGCGGACCAGCAGTTCGCTCTGCTGCTGCCGAAGATGTCGCTCGAGATTCGCGCCGCGCTCGACGCCACCCTGCAGAAAGAGATTGCCGCGCTGCGCAGTTTCATCGGCAGCAGGTTCGATTCCCATTCCGAGCGCTTGCAGGGCGATTTGTCCGTGCTGTTGCCGGCGCGCAGCGCGCCGGACCTCGACTTGCCCACGGTCATGCCCGAGCGCCGCGCCTGGGGCGTCATGGTCGGCTGGTCGCTGGCGCTCATGGCAATCGCCGGCGTTGCGGTCATGTCCTGGCTCTGGTGGAACCAGGGCGGCGAAGTCGCCGCGCTGCGCACCGACCTCAAGGCGGCCTACGCCGAGCTCGAAACCCTGCGCGCTCTCCCCAAAGTAGTTAGTCCACCGCCGGTGCTGGCGGAACCGGCCCCACTCGATCCCGCGGTAATCGATCCCAATGCGGTCGTACCCGCGCCCGATGCGCTCGATGCGCCGGATGCCGGGTCCGCCGCGATCCAGGGCGTCGAGCTGGTGCCCACCGGTGCGGCCACCGCGCCCGCGGGCGCTCCCAAGCCAGCACCGCCGCATGCCGTGGCGCCGCCGGCAACCAATCCGGCTCCGGCGGCAAGCGGCGTTTCGGCCGCGCCACCCGCGAACCAGACCCTGCCTAACCAGGCGCAGTGACCGGGTTTCCGCTCGACCGATCGTTTCGACCCCGGCGCTGGCTGCGCGGCCCGCATTTCCAAACCATACTTTCCAGCCTGCCGCCGCGCCGACCGAGCGTGGAGCGCAGCGCCATTGCGTTGCGCGCGTCGAGCGAAGAACTGTTGCTCGATTGCGGCGACGGCGTAAAGCTCCAGGCGTTTCACGCGAGTCCCTCCAGGCGCGGCCGGGAGCCGGGCAAACGCCTGGCGGTACTGCTGCACGGTTGGGAAGGCAGTGCCGAATCAACCTACGTGCTGTCGATGGCGCGAACCTTGTTTGCCCAGGGCTTCGAAGTCGTGCGACTCAATCTGCGCGATCACGGCACCACGCATCACCTGAATCGCGAGTTGTTCCATTCGTGCCGTCTCCCCGAGGTCGTGGGGGCAGTGCGCGCGCTGGCGAAGCAGTTTTCCGGCTTGCCGCTGGTGCTCGCGGGGTTCTCGCTGGGCGGCAATTTCATGCTTCGCGTGGCGGCGCACCGCGAAGCGCGCGATTTGCCCATCGAGCGGGTGATCGCCGTGTCGCCGGTGCTCGATCCGGCCGTGACGCTGACCACGCTCGAACGAGGCTCGCCGCTCTACCACTACTATTTCGTGCGCAAATGGAGCCGCTCGCTCGAGAAGAAGCAGCTGGCCTGGCCCGATCTCTACGATTTCCGCGAGCTGCTGCGCGTCCGGAGCCTTCGCGAGATGACCCGCCAGCTCGTACTGGCGCACACCGAATATCCGGGCATGGATGAATACCTCGCTGGCTACGCCATCACGGGCGATCGTCTGACAACTCTTGCGGCGCCTGCCACTGTGTTCACCTCGCTGGACGATCCCATCATCGCCGCCACGGATCTCGCACGATTGGCACGCACGCCGCACCTGGACATCGTCACCACGGCGCACGGCGGACACTGCGGGTTCCTCGAAACCCTGGGCGACAGCAACTGGATCGACGCCCAGACGGTCAAATTGCTGTCGCTCAACCCGGACAGCTAGGCAGACCCAGGCGAGTGTGCTGAGCTGCTAACAACTTGAGGGAGGTCTGTCGCATGAGGCTCGATGCGCCGCGGTTTGCAGCTGGATTGGCGGTCGCGGCGCTGGCTTGCGCATTTCTCCCTGGTTGCAGCAATGGCCCGGGTGGCAACGACGCGCCGCCACCGCCGCCGCTCGCCGATACCACGCCGCCGACCGTACCCGGCAGCGTCACCGCGGTGGCGCAGTCATCGAACCAGATACTCGTGAGCTGGGCCGCATCAACGGATGCGAGCGGCATCGCCGAATACCGCATCTTTCGCAACGGTGGCGCCACGCCGGTCGCCACGGTGCAGACCACTAACTACACCGACAATGGCCTCGGCGCCGCGACCGCCTACAGCTACACCGTGCTGGCCGTGGATGCGGCGAGTCCGCCGAACCTGTCCGCGGCGTCCACCGCCGCCAGCGCCACCACGGGTGCCACCCCGCCACTCGGTGGTCTCGACGCCCGTCCGGCGAACAGCACCTGCCTCGCCGGTGATGCACCGGACTCGACCGTGTCGCTCGCCGTGCAGCGCGCATTCAGCAACCTGACCTTCACGCAGCCGATCGCCATGCTGCAGGAACCGGGGAGCTCCGCGCGGTGGTACGTGGTGCAGAAGACCGGATCGGTGCGCGTGTTCGACAACACTCCCAATGTCGCCGCGCCAACGCGCGAGTTCTTCAATATTTCTTCGCGCCTGAATTCCGACCCGAACAGCGCCAACGACGAACGCGGCCTGCTCGGCATGGCGTTCCATCCGAACTACCCGACCGACCCGCGCGTGTATCTGTTCTATACCGGCACGGACCCGGCGCTGGGACTGGTGGACCGCGTATCGCAGTTCCGTCTGGCGGCCGGCGGCACCACGCTCGACCCGGCGACTGAAATCGAATTGCTCAACGTCGACGATCCGGAGAGCAATCACAACGGCGGCAACATCGCTTTCGGTCCCGATGGGTTTCTCTATATCGGGATCGGTGATGGTGGCGGCGGCGACGATCAACATGGCGCCATCGGCAACAGCCAGTTGTTGACTACCTTGTTAGGCAAGATGCTGCGCATCGACGTTGCCGCAGCAACGCTGGCGCAACCCTATGCAATTCCACCGTCGAATCCCTATGCGGCCAACGCGAAGTGCACGGGTGGCACCGGCGGCGCAAGCTGTCCCGAGATCTTTGCCTACGGTTTTCGCAACCCCTGGCGCTGGAGTTTCGATCGCGACAGCGGGCAGCTCTGGCTCAACGATGTGGGCCAAAATGCGCTCGAAGAAGTGGATCTGGTGACGATCGGCGGCAATTATGGCTGGCGTTGCTTCGAGGGCACCACGAATACCGGCTTTGCCTGCGGTCCCAACAAAACCGCCTCCATCGCTCCCGTGGCGCAATACGGCCGCGCCCTCGGTTTTTCCACCACCGGCGGCGTGGTGTACCGGGGCAGCGCTATTCCCGCATTGCGGGGGCGCTACGTATTCGGCGATTTCGGCAGCGGCAATCTCTGGAGCATCCCCCTCGACACGACGCCGACCCTGACCCTCGTTGCGGGCGACGCGCTTCCGACGGGATTGCAGATTGCATCGTTCGCGCAGGACACCGGCGGTGAGGTGTATGTCGTCGACTTGGCTGGAACGCTGAACCGCCTGGTGCAAGGGGCGGGCGGCGGCCGGCAGATTCCAGCGCAGCTCTCGCAAACCGGCTGCGTGAACAGCGCCGCGGCCACCCAACCCGCGGCCGGGCTCATTCCGTACGCGCCCAATGCACCATTCTTCTCCGATGGCGCGACGAAGAATCGCTGGCTGGCGTTGCCGGACGGACAACGCATCGTCGTCAACGCAAGCAATGACTTCGATTTTCCGAACGGCAGCGTGCTGATGAAGAATTTCAGCATCGGCGCCCGGCTCGTCGAGACGCGGCTGTTCATGCGCCACAGCAACGGCAACTGGGCCGGCTACACGTATGAGTGGAATGCGGGCGGCACCGATGCAACGCGCGTGATCGGTGGCAAGACCGTGCAGATTGCCGGCCAAGCGTGGGAATTCCCGAGTGAAGCGCAATGTCTGCAGTGTCACTCGGTCGCTGCGGGACGTACGCTCGGACTCGAGATTGGCCAGCTGAACGGTGATCTTGGATATCCGACGGGACGGACCGCCAACCAGCTGACCACTCTGAATGGCATCGACGTGCTGACGCCGGCGCTGACGCTGCCACCGGCGCAGCTCCCGCTGATCCCCGACCCGTTCGGCAGCGCGGCGCTCGACCTTCGCGCCCGCGCCTATCTACATACCAATTGTGCGCACTGCCACCGGCCGAGCGGTCCGGCACCCTCGGACCTCGATTTCCGCTATACGACGGCGCTCAACGCCACCAACGCCTGCAACATCACGCCTACGCTCGGCGATCTCGGCATCACCAACCCACGGATCATTGCGCCCGGTTCGGCGCCGCGTTCGGTGGCGGTGGCGCGCGTGAATCGCATTGGGACGGATGCGATGCCTCCGCTCGCACGGCACAAGATCGATACGGCCGGAGTTCAGTTGCTCACCGATTGGGTGAACGGGCTCACGAGCTGCAATTGAGGAGCGGCCGCGGCCGCTATTTTTTCACCCCGCGGCGCGCTTCTCTTCGAACTTCAAAATCGGCTTCCCGCTCGTCACCGTCACTTCGCCTTCGATACGCGCCCCGTGGGCGATCGCCAGGATCTTCGCGACGATCTCGCCTTCGATCACCGCGCTCGCGCTGATCTCGAGTTTGTCTTCGACCACGATCTTGCCGGTGACATTGCCGGCGATCACTGCCTGGCGCGCGGAGATGTCACCTTGCCAGTGAGCGCTCTTGCCCACGCTCAGCGTCCCGCCAACCTTGCCGTTGCCCTGGATGTGGCCCGAGACCATGAGCGGCCCGCGCGTCTCGATGTCGCCAACGATGGTCGTGCTCTCGGAGATGACCGTCGGCGACATGCCCAGTCGATCGGACAGTCTGCGTTTGGGTTCTTCGCTCATGTGCATCTCCCCACGGCTTCAGCGTTTACAATAAAGCGGTCGCTCAAGGGGATCATAACCATGTCCACCCGTGCTCTCGTGACGTTGTTCGCAATACCGTTGCTTGCGCTCGCCGCA
>DASYKM010000111.1:0-11537 GCA_035995425.1 Steroidobacteraceae bacterium | reverse complement strand
GCCGTTGATCTGCGGCAGATACGCGGCCCAGGCCTGCGGCCGCGCTTCACGCGTGGCCTTGCGCGTGAACTCGGCTTCACGGACCGTGGGATCGTTGACCACGGCCTGGTCGAAAATCGTGAGGAGGTCTTCGCTCGAAGCAGTGAAGGAGACCAGGCAACCCAGCCCCAAGGCGAGTAAACGGCGCATTAATAAGAATCCTCTTTAGTGTTGTAGTTCACTATATCACCTGCCACCAGGGCGGAGGCAACGTGCCTCCGAACGAACTTAGACGTTTCAGTACTGTGGAACGGTTGCATCTACCAGCTGACTCCACGCGGAAATGCCGCCGGAGAGGTTTGCAACGTTCGTAAATCCTTGGTCCGCCAGAAAATGTGCCACGCGCATGGACCGGCCGCCGGCGTGGCACATGACGATAGTCTCGCTCTTCGGCGAGAGCTCGGAAAGGCGGGCCGGAACCTGGTTCATGGGCACATGTACGACGCCTGGAATGCTCGCAAGTTGCAGCTCCCACTCTTCCCGCACATCGAGGACGAGCGGATTCTCTCCCAGGTCGCGTCTTGCCTTGAGCTCTTCCACCGAGATCTCGCGAATCATGATGATCCGAAAATGAAACTAGAACTGAAAAGGCTCGGGACGCCGGGCATTCTCGAGCGCGTCGACCGCCGTCTCGAACAGGCCGGCGCTGTTCCACGCGGCTTCGGCGGTACGTGTGACCAGCAGGGCTTCCTGCGGCAGACCGTCGCCGACCACGACAAAGAGCTTGCCCCCCACGCCTAACGCGCGAGCAAAGCGATCGTCGTACATGGGAAGGGCGCCACATGCCGCAATGAGCGCATAGTCCTTTCCCGTATCCAAGTTGAAAGTGTCACCCGCGACCACCTCCACCTGCCCGAATCCGGCGCGCTTGAGGTTGGCGCGACTGGCGGCCGCAAGCTCGGTGTCGATTTCGATTGCGCGCACGCTCGCGCCCATGGCCGACAGACACGCGGCGACGTACCCCGTGCCCGAGCCCACCACCAGCGCGCGCATTCCCGCCATCGCATCCAGTGCCTGCAGGAGTCGTCCCACAACTTTTGGCGCGAGCATGTGCTGCCCGGCGCGCAACGGGATGTCGGTGTCGGCAAAGGCGACCTCGACGTACCGCTCGGGCACGAAAAACTCGCGCGGCGTGCGCCGCATGGCGTCGAGCACGCGTTCGTCGAGCACGTCCCACGCGCGCACTTGCTGCGTGATCATCTGGGCGCGCGCGAACTCAGTCTGCATGAGCAACTCCTGCAATCGGGATGCTACTTATTCTGCCCGAATTGAGCGTTGTCGAGTGCTTCGTTTCGTCGCGGAACCAGTCGTCACATCGCTTATTTTTATGGTTAATGTCGAATGAGAGGTCGACGGGATGGGGCTATTCTGCCCACGGGGCAAGGACGCTCCGCACAAAGCTGCACTAATAACAGCACCAAGAAAATACGGGATAACGGTTCGGGATGTCGATTCTAGGTTTGATCTGTGTGCTGCTCGCACTCGTGGCGACGCTGCTCCTCGTGCTGTTCATGTTTCAGCGGCGCGATTTGCGGGCGATCGCCGAATTGTCGCTCACGGTTCAGCGGGCGATCAGCGGCGAGCGTCTGCCGCAGCGCATCGAAATCGACGAAGAACACGAGGGCCAGCTCGACGTGCAGGCGCTCGGCGTCTCCGTGAACCAACTATTGCTGCGCGCCTCGCGCACCAGCGGCCGCGAAAGAGCCGGCCCCAAACTATTCACCGAGCTTGGCGAACGCATTCACGAAGCGGTGCTCGTGCATCGCGAGGTGATCCTGTACGCCAACAGCCAGTTCGCGAGCTTCGTCGGTGTCGATCGCGTCGAGCTGATCGACCGCCGGTTGTCGGACCTCGTCGCCCCGGAATACGCGGAGCTGGTGGGTGAAAACCTGCGCCGCCGCCTCGCCGGAGCGCATGGCGCCGAGCGTTTCGAAGTCGAAATGGTCGGCCTGCAGGGCCAGGTCAGCCTGCTCGAGCTAACTACCGCGCAGATCGATTTCGAAGGGGCGCCGGCCCTGCTGGTGACCGGCGTCGAGGTGATCCCGACGAAGAAGCTGCGGGCGCTGGCGAGCGGCAAGATCGACGAGAAGGAAGCCGCGGCACGCGCCGCGCTGGTCGCGCCGCCGTTGCCGCCACCGCCGCCGCCGGCGCCGCCACCGCAGGTGTTCGCCGTGCAGTCCCTTGGTGAGGCCATCGTGACCACCGACATCGACGGGCGCCTGGTGTACCTGAACCCGGCTGCCGAAAAACTGCTGGGCGTAGGCAGCGCGCAGGCCGTGGGCCGGCTGCTCGAGGAAGTGGTCGGGCTCATGGACCAGAACGACCGCAAGCTCCTGGCGGACCCGATCAGGGAAGCCGTCGGTGGCGGCAACGGCACGCCGCACAATCTGAGTCGCCGGGCGGTACTGCTCGGCAAGGCTTCGGGGGAGGAGCGCGCCATCGAGCTCGCCGCATCGCCGTTGCGTGATGAGGCGGGCGAGCTCGTTGGCGCGGTCGTCCTGTTGCACGACGTCACCGAATTGCGCGGCCTGCATCGGCAGATGTCGTACCAGGCGACGCACGACGCGCTCACCGGCCTGGTGAACCGCCGCGAATTCGAGCGCCGGCTCGACGAGGCCGCGGAAGCGGCGCGCCGCGGCGAAGCGCCGCACATGCTGTGTTACCTGGATCTCGACCGCTTCAAGATCGTCAACGACACCAGCGGCCACCTGGCCGGCGACAGCATGCTGCGCGAAGTGGCCAAACTGCTGCGCGAGGCGGTGCGCGATTCGGACACGGTCGCGCGCCTGGGCGGCGATGAGTTCGGCATGTTGTTAGTGGGTTGCCCGCTCGACAAGGCGCGGCAGATCGCCGACGACGTGTGCCGCTCGATCGCCGCATATCGCTTCGTATGGCACGACCGTGTGTTCAACATCGGCGTATCCATCGGGCTCATCGAGATCGGCCGCGAAGCCGGCTCGGTGGAACAGCTGCTCGCGGCTGCGGATTCGGCCTGTTACGTCGCCAAGAAAGAAGGTGCCGGTCGCGTCTCGGTGTATTCGGCACGCGACGAAGCGCTGGCACGCAGCAGCGGCGAGATCGAGTGGCTGCAGAAATTGCAGTCGGCACTCAAGGAAGAGCGCTTCACGCTGTACTACCAGCCCATCGTGGCGGCGTACGGCGGCGAAACCGACGGCCCGTCGATGGAAGTGCTGCTGCGCATGGTCGATGAGACCGGCGCCGAGATCGCGCCGCTCGAATTCGTGGCGGCCGCGGAGCGTTACCGACTGATGGCGTCCGTCGATCGCTGGGTGGTGCAGACCACGCTGTCCGCGCTGTCGCGCAATGCGTTCCAGCTGGCGCCGGAGCGCAGCGTGGCCATCAACATCTCCGGACAGACGCTCGGCGACCCGCTGTTCCTCGAGTTCGTGGTCGAGTGCCTGGACACCACCGGCGTCGGACCGGCCCAGTTGTGCTTCGAGATCACCGAAAGCGCGGTCATCGGCAACATGGACGCCGCGCGCCGCTTCGTCGGTGTGCTGCATGGCATGGGCTGCAAGTTCACCATCGACGATTTCGGGTCGGGCGTGGCCTCGTTCTCCAGTCTCAAGAACCTGCCACTCGACTATCTGAAGCTGGACGGCTCGTTCATGCGCAACCTGGCGAAGGATTCGGTCAGTCAGACCATGGTGACCGCGATGATCAAGCTCGCGCGCACCCTCAATTTCAAGATCATCGCGGAGCAGGTGGAAGACAGCGCCGCACTCGATGTAGCCCGCAAGATGGGCGTGGATTTCGTGCAGGGATTCGTGATTGCGCGGCCGGCCCGGCTTGCGCTCGCCGCCTGAACGGACGACAGCTAACAAGACTTCAGATTCGGAGAGATTTCAGATGTCAGTCGCACAAAGTCACGGCAGCGCATCCTGCCGCTTCCGGGAACACCACCCGACGGTGGTGCGCCCCGCATCGCGAATCACGCTCGTGAGCGCCGAGGGGCGCACGCGGACCGGCCACTGGTGCGCCGGAACGCAGCGCGGCCTGCGTGCCAGCAGCCGACCGCGCCTGCGCGACTCGCGCTCGCGGCGCCCCGCGGCGAGGAATTCGCCGCCGCGCAGAAGCTCCTAGCCGGCGCGCCTTCTCCCGGCGAATAATCCCACTCCGGACATGGCGGGGGCGGGATGCAACTGGCGACTGAAATTCGAGGATGCGTGCTTCGGCCCTGGGCGTCGACCGACAAGCCCAGCCTCATCGCGAATGCGAACAATCGCAATGTCTGGCGCAATCTCGCCGACGTCTTCCCGCATCCTTACACCGAGGCGGATGCGGATGCATGGCTGCGCATCGCCGCCACGCCGGGCCGCAACTTGACCTTTGCGATCGCGCTCGACGGGCTCGCGGTCGGTGGCATCGGCGCACGCGCGGGCGAGGGAATATTCGCGCGCACCGCGCATTTCGGTTACTGGCTCGGCGAAGCGCACTGGGGCCGCGGGATCGTGACGGCCGCCGGGCGTGCGATGCTCGCGCAGCTGGCGGAAGATGCGCGCTTCGTGCGCCTCGAAGCTCCGGTGTTCGAGTGGAATCCGGCCTCGATGCGGGTTCTCGAGAAACTCGGATTTGTTCGCGAAGCTCTGCTGCGCCGGAGTGTCACCAAGGACGGGCAACTCATCGACAGCGTTCTGTACGCCTGCCTGCTCAATCAATGAGAGTGAAAAAAAATGCTGAAAACCTATCGAGGCAGCTGCCATTGCGGCGCGGTGAAGTTCGAGGCCGACATCGATCTCGCGCAGGGCACCAACAAGTGCAATTGCAGCATCTGCACCAAGACGCGCAACTGGAACGTCATCATCAAGCCCGACGCCTTCCGCCAGATATCCGGTGAGGATTCGTTGACCGACTATCGCTTCGGAACCAGGCAGGGCTCGCACCTGTTCTGCAAGAGCTGCGGCGTGCGCACGTTCGAACGCGGCCACGTCAAGGAAGTCGGCGGTGACTACGTGTCGATCAAGCTCGCCAGCCTCGACGATGTCGATCCGGGCGAATTGATCGCAGCCCCGGTGTGCTTTGCCAACGGACGCGAGAACAAGTGGTGGGAACCGCCGGCGGAGACCAGACATCTTTGAGTGCGCCGGCCGAAAGCGACAAGCTGTTCGCGGGTTCGATCCCCGAGATATACGACACATATCTCGTACCGCTGATCTTCGAGCCGTATGCGGCCGATCTTGCCGCGCGGCTCGCATCGCGGCCCATCGCCGATCTCCTGGAGCTCGCGGCAGGCACGGGTGTGGTGACGCGGCACCTGGCGGCAAAACTCTCCGCCAGCGTGTCCATCGTCGCCACCGATCTCAACCAGCCCATGCTCGCGCGCGCCTCTGCCGTGGGAACGGTGAGGCCGGTCGAATGGCGGCAAGCCGACGCGTTGCAACTGCCGTTCGACGATGCCACGTTCGACGCGGTGGTGTGTCAGTTCGGCGTGATGTTCTTCCCGGACAAGGCAGCGGCATTCGCCGAGGCCCGACGCGTGCTGCGGCCCGGTGGCGTCTTTCTCTTCAATGTCTGGGACCGCATCGAAGAAAATGAATTTGCCGCGACGGTGACCGACGCGCTCGCCGGGACGTTTCCCGACAACGCGCCGCGTTTCATGGCCCGCGTGCCCCACGGCTATCACGATCGCCTGATCATCGGGCGCGACCTCGCGCAAGGCGGTTTCGCCAACAAGCCGGAAATCCAGACTGTCACGGCGCGCAGCCGCGCCGCGTCACCGCGGATTCCCGCGATGGCATATTGTCAGGGAACGCCCTTGCGCAATGAGATCGAGGCGCGCGCTGCCGATCGCCTCGGAGAAGCGACCGATGTCGCAACCGCGGCGATTGCGGCGCGGTTCGGCGAACAAGCTGTCGACGGCAAGATCCAGGCGCTGGTGATCACGGTCGATGCCTGAAGGGGTCGCGCTACGACTCAAACAATCTTGCCGATCACGCGCACCATCCCGCGCGCACCCTGTTCGACGCGCGTTTCGAAGCCGATGGTCTGCAGGCTCGCGACCACGCGCTCCGGTGCCAGGCGAAGCTTGCGATAGCTGCCGACCCTGGTTTCCCAGGCGTCGCCGGCGCGCTCGTGCAGGATGTCGTGCACCAGCACCGTATCTTCTTCGTATTCGAGAAAGCAGGTGAGGATTCGACGCTCGTCGCTGCGCACGGGGATGAAGCGTGCTTCGTCCCTGAGAGGTTCGCTGTAGTCGCGAAACGAAAGTGCGAATTGCCCCCCGGGACCCAACGCCTCGTGTGCCTCCTGCACCAGGAAGTCCACGTGCGTGTGTTCGGGTAGATGGGTGAGGGTATCGCCCAGGCAGATCACGGCGGCTGCCTTCTCTTTCAGATGCGAGCGAAACGACAGCAGGTCGTCCGCGACAGTTTCGACGGGCAGGCCTTTCGCGAGCCGGTCGAGCTCGGTCAGCAATTCCGTGGAGCTGTCGATGGCCAGCACTCGCATGCCGGCGCGCGCCAGCGGAATGGCGTGCATGCCGAATCCGGCGCCCAGGTCCGCAACCAGGGCGCCCGCGGGCAGTTGCAGCTGCAAATCGTCGACCTCCGATTTTCCGGCGTCGAACGCGCTCTCGGAGCCGCCAGCCATCCAGGAATAGACGGGGGCAAGGAGCTGCGAGTAGTGATCGGTGACCGTGTTCATGTCGAGGTGAAGACGTCCATGTGGAAATATCCCGTGGCGAATACTACCAATGCGGCCCAATGCGCCACGACGATGAACCAGAATGTCGCCTGGAACGACGCTTTTTTCGATTTGTGATGGAACAACCGCTGCGCAACGAGCGCTCCGGGCCATCCGCCAATGAGACTGAACATCTGTAATGTCTGCTCGCTGGTTCGCCAGCGCCGATTCATGGCCGCGGACTTGTCGAAAGCATAAAAGCAGAACGTCAACAGGCTCATGGCGATGTAGATCGGAATCGCCAGCCAGGGAATCCTGTCGTTGAGCACGAGCACGATCACCGCGGCAACAAACGTTGTCGCGAGCAATGATGCGGCAACCACACCGGTCGATCTGTGGGTTACCGTCGCGGGTTTCTCGCGAAACAGCACGTTCTCCGCGCGCGGCCGGCCTTCCTTGCTCCAGGCGAGTTGATACGTGATGACGTCACCATTTCGCGGGCGCCGATGCCGGTAAGAGAACGACCGGATGTGAACGAATGCGCGCAGCCCGCCGTTGTCCGGTGTGACGAACCCGAATCCTTTCTTGTCGTTCCAGTCTGTCAATCTACCTTGATCGCGCATCGTCCTGGCCGGAACTAGCTGACTTCACTTTCCAGTGCGCTGCCGGCAGTCTGCGGAACAGCGTTCGCAGCGCGCGAAATTCCCAGCTTCTTCATGCGGTGACGCAAGGTCGCGGGCTTGAGACCCAGCTTGAGCGCGGCGCCATGACTTCCTTCGATGACCCAGTGGGTGGAATCGAGCACGCGGAGTATGTGTTCCCGCTGGATCACGTGCAGGCCGGTACTCAGCGTGTCGTCGAAGTCCACCGGTCCGGCGAGCGCGGCGCGCGACGCTGAGGTCGAATCGCCGGCCGCTGCCGCGACCAACGCGGCGCGTTCGAGCGGCGCGGTCGTCGCCAGCAGGTCCTTGGTGATTTTCAACGTCGACGTGTCCTGCATCACCAAGGCGCGTTCCACGAGATTGGCGAGCTCGCGGATGTTTCCCGGCCAGGCGTAGTTGGCGAGCTCGGCGAGTGATGCCGGATCGACGTTCTCCACGCTCCGGCCGAGGCGCCGCGCGTATTTCTGCAGGAAACTCTGCACGAGCAGCGGAATGTCTTCGATGCGCGTTCGCAGCGGCGGAAGGTCGATGGCGAAAATGGCGAGCCGCTGATACAGATCGTCGCGAAATTCGCCATCACGAATCTTCTTGCGCAAGTCGCGGCCGGTCGAGGCGATGATGCGCACATTGGCGTCGACGCCGGGCCGCGTGTCGCCGTGCAGCACCGGGAGGTTCGCGAGCAATCGCTCCTGCATTTCGGAAGCCAGGGCGCCCACTTCGTCGAGGAACAGCGTGCCGCCGTTGGCGAGGGCCAGCGTCTGTGGAAGCGCATTCAGCTGCACATCGACGTACAACGCCGCACAGTCCACCTTCACGAACGGCTTCGCGGCCCTGCTGCTGGTCGCATGAATGGCGCGCGCCACGAGCTCCTTGCCGGTCCCCGGTTCTCCTCTAACAAGTACACCGGCGGCGGTTGCCTGCGCCGCGTGGCGGATTTCCTCGATGACGCGCAGGTGGGCGGCGCTCACACCGACCATGCCCTCCACGTCGTGGCTGGCGGCGATCTCCGCGCGCAGCTGGCGTCGCTGTCCGCGCAACAGGGCCCGTTCGCGTTTGACGTGCACCAGGCGCAGCTCCGCGGAAGCGCGGTTCGCGATGATGTCGCAGACCGCGCGCGAGTTCGCAGCAAAGACCACCGCGCCTTCGGTGTAGACACAGAGATGCCCGAGCACTGCACCGTCGTTGGCGGCGAGAGGCATGCCGAAATAGCCGCCGGATTTGCGGAACGCACCCGGATAGGTGCCGGCGGCGAGCTCGAGGGTCAGGATTTCTCCAGCCTGCACCGCCGCGCAAGGTGTCCGATCGAGGTCGTATTCGTAGTTAGCGACGGGTGCCCCTGAACGCCAGGCGCCGAGAGTGCGAGCCCGCCTGTTGGGAGAGGCCTCACAGATCAATGCCTCGGTGGCGCCGAGCGCGTCGGCCAGATGCGCGGCCAGCTCCGGAAAAAAGTTGTCGCCGCGGGCGCGAGCCAGGCTCGTCGCCAACAGTTCAAGTGCTTCGCCAGTGCTTGCCGCGGCCATTCGTCCGACACTATGGGGAGAGTGCGGCGAGTATAGGTGAGCAGCCGTTTCCTGGCTAAGCACCTTCTTGCACTGACCCGAAGCAGCGAGATGCCCGACGCGGCCAAGTCGGGGCGCAGGCGTTTTACCCGCTCCCTAACTTTCCGTCGACCGAAATCTTCCCGCCCCCGAACACTGCGATCACCGCGATCATGTAACCCCACAGCACATGTTGCGCGAGCGCCGCCTCGTAGCCTTCACTGCCGAGCACATGCCAGTAGGAAACGACCGCCATCGCATTCACCGCAAACAACCCGAGCGCGCTGAAGCGCGTGAACAGACCGAGCGCCAGCAGAACCGGGAAGAAGAGCTCGCCGAAGGTTCCGCAGATCGCCGCCAGGGTTGGCGGCAGTAGCGGCACGTGATACTCACTGCGAAACAGTTCGAGGGTGCTGTCCCACGTGGTTAGCTTGATCCAGCCAGCCTTCAGGAACTGCCAGCTGACCCACCAGCGAGTGCCGAGCAACAGAAGCGGGCGAAGGTGATCGAGTCCGCGCGCGAGGGCCGCATGCGGGCGTAGTAAGTTCAGGCCTTTCATCGAATCTCCCCGGTGTTTGTTAGTGATTCAGACCGGCAGGATCGGCCGATTATTTCGCAGCAATCGTCCGCAACAGAACCATTCTATTGGCAGGTCCCAAAGGCCTGGATGGTCTCGCCGCAACGCCGGTAATCTTGACCCGGCGCGTACTGAATCAAACACTTAAGGCGTGTGGCCAGCGCCGCCGCGGCAGCTTGTGGGGCCGGTGCCACGAACGGCGTGCGTTCCGGCGCTGGCGATGAGCCGGGCGGGGTAAAAATTGCCCGGGACGCTTGCAGCAAATTGGGTTACTTTCGCCCGCAATCGAGGTTGGGAGATGAGAGCGATGCAACTGTCGCAAATGTGGCGCGAGCATCTCCAGGCGGGTTGTCCGCCGGCAATGCATGGCATGAATATCGCGGGCACGGCGGCCAGCGCGCTGGACGCCGAAATCACGGCGTGCGTCAGCGCCTGTGTGACTCACTCTCTCAAGATGGATGCGCGTATCGAGCGGCGCCTGCACGACATCGCGCACGCGCTCGAAGACTTCGAGGGGCAGGGCACACCCGAAGTCGCGGCCTACTGCAATCGTCTCAACAAGCTCGTGAGCGCAGTGCTCGTGAACGCCGGCCCCGCAGACGTGACGCGAAGCAATGGCGCGGAATCGAACGCGCAGCAGCCGGTGCGGCCGCGGATGCGCCGTAGATAGACGTATGGTGCCGGGAAGGGGTTCTCGGCACCACTCGATCCGGATTACTTCGGTTCGAACTTCAGCGACACGCCGTTCATGCAATAGCGCTCGCCGGTCGGCTGCGGGCCGTCGTTGAACAGGTGGCCGAGATGGCCGCCGCAATTCTTGCAGTGCACCTCGACGCGCGTCATGCCGTGTGAGCTGTCCGTGGTTGTCGCGACCGCGTTTGGCAGCGGCCTCCAGAAACTGGGCCAGCCCGAACCACTTTCATATTTGGTGTCGGACTCGAACAGCGGCTGGCCGCAAGCGGCGCAGTGAAACACGCCGGTGCGCTTCTCGAAATTCAGCGGGCTCGCGCCGGCCCGCTCCGTCCCGTGTTCGCGCAGCACGCGAAACTGGTCTGCCGACAGGACCTCGCGCCATTCCTTCTCTGATTTGTCGACTGGAAAGGTTTCGTTGGACATTCTGGATACTCCTTCGCGTCTATCCACAGGACCCGATATGTGAGGACGATATTTCCGGACGCCAGATGAAAAAAGGGGACGCACCCGTTTGAGCCGCGTCCCCTTTTGCCGGGAAAAGTGGAACGGCCCCGAAGCAGGGCCCGACCCCATTTGCTAGAGCAGCGGCACCAGCAGCAGCGCCACGATGTTGATGATCTTGATGAGCGGATTGATTGCGGGACCCGCGGTGTCCTTGTATGGATCGCCGACCGTGTCGCCCGTCACCGAGGCCTTGTGCGCCTCGGAACCCTTGCCGCCGAAGTTGCCTTCCTCGATGTACTTCTTGGCGTTGTCCCAGGCGCCGCCACCGGTACACATGGAAATGGCAACGAAAAGTCCGGTGACGATGGTGCCGATGAGCAGGCCACCGAGCGCTTTGATACCCGCACCCGGACCCATGAGCCAGTTCATGCCGAAAGCGATGATCACCGGGATCAGGATGGGCAGCAGCGAAGGAATGATCATTTCCTTGATCGCGGCCCTGGTGAGCAGGTCGACAGCGCGACCGTATTCCGGCTTCGCCGTGCCTTCCATGATGCCCTTGATCTCGCGGAACTGACGGCGCACTTCTTCGACCACCGCACCGGCGGCGCGACCCACGGCTTCCATGGCCATGGCGCCGAATAGATAGGGCACGAGACCGCCGATGAAGAGGCCGATGATCACCGCCGGATCCGACAGCGAGAACGCCACCATCTCGCGGCCCGTGGCCAGCAGGTGCGTCTCGAGGTTGTGCGTGTAGTCGGCGAACAGCACCAGCGCGGCGAGGCCCGCCGAGCCGATGGCGTAACCCTTGGTCACGGCCTTGGTGGTGTTGCCCACCGCGTCGAGCGGATCGGTGATGTCGCGGATCTTCTTCGGCAGTCCCGACATCTCGGCGATGCCGCCGGCGTTGTCGGTGATCGGGCCGTAGGCGTCGAGCGC
>DASYKM010000110.1:0-1903 GCA_035995425.1 Steroidobacteraceae bacterium | reverse complement strand
GGCGACATGAAGCGCATCAACATGCCGTCACTGACCCACAAGGAAGTGCACAGCATGGTGTACGACATCATGAATGACAAGCAGCGCAAGGCGTACGAAGAATTCTACGAAACCGATTTCTCCTTCGAGATTCCCAAGCTGGCGCGCTTCCGCGTCAACGCCTTCAACCAGAATCGCGGCGCGGGTGCGGTGTTCCGTACCATTCCCTCGGTGATCATGTCGCTGGACGACCTGAACGCACCGAAGATCTTCAAGGACATCTCGATGCATCCGCGCGGACTGGTGCTGGTCACGGGCCCCACGGGCTCGGGCAAGTCCACCACGCTCGCGGCGATGGTCAATTACGTCAACGACAACAAGCCCGATCACATCATCACGATCGAGGACCCGATCGAGTTCGTGCACGAGAGCAAGCGCTCGCTGGTGAACCAGCGCGAAGTGCATCGCGACACGCTCGGCTTCTCCGAAGCGCTGCGTTCGGCGCTGCGCGAAGATCCCGACATCATCCTCGTGGGCGAAATGCGCGACCTGGAAACGATCCGCCTCGCGCTCACCGCCGCTGAAACCGGCCACCTGGTGTTCGGCACGCTGCATACGACTTCGGCCGCCAAGACCATCGACCGTATCGTCGACGTGTTCCCGGCCGCGGAAAAGGAAATGATGCGCACGATGTTGTCCGAATCGCTGCGCGCCGTCATTTCGCAGACCCTGCTCAAGCGCATCGGCGGCGGCCGCGTGGCGGCCCACGAGATCATGATCGGCACGCCCGCGATCCGTAACCTGATCCGCGAAGGCAAGATCGCGCAGATGTATTCGGCGATCCAGACCGGCCAGTCCGCCGGCATGCAGACGCTGGACCAGTGCCTCACCGAGCTGCTCTCCAAGGGCCAGGTGACGAAGGAAGAAGCGCGCTTCCGGGCACAGAACAAGGATTCGTTCTAGGCGAGGATGTTGGGTGAATCGGTTGGCACAGGCACTTAGGTGGGCATAGAGATCCCGGAGCACTGACGTGGAACGCGAACAAGCCATCAAGCTGATGCAGGACCTGCTCAAGCGCCTCGTTGAGCGCAAGGGCTCGGACCTGTTCATCACTTCGGGATTCCCGCCCGCCATCAAGGTCGACGGCGAGATCCGCGCGCAGTCCGAGCGCGTCCTGACTCCCGAGCAGAGCGCCGTGCTGGTGCGCTCGATCATGAACGACAAGCAGACCAAGGAATTCGACTCGACCAAGGAATGCAACTTCGCCATCGCCCCGGTGGGCATCGGCCGCTTCCGCGTCAGCGCCTTCGTGCAGCAGGGACTGATCGGCTGCGTGGTGCGAACCATCAACGCGAAGATCCCGACGCTCGAAGAGATGCAGCTGCCGCCCATCCTGAAAGACATCGTGATGACCAAGCGCGGCTTGTGCATCGTGGTCGGCGGCACCGGCTCCGGCAAGTCCACCTCGCTCGCCGCGATGCTGAACTACCGCAACGAGAAGACCCGCGGACACATCATCACCATCGAGGATCCGGTCGAGTACGTGCACAACCACAAGGGCTGCGTGATCACGCACCGCGAAGTGGGCGTGGACACCGAGTCCTGGCACATGGCGCTCAAGAACACGCTGCGCCAGGCGCCCGACGTGATCCTGATCGGCGAAATCCGCGACCGCGAGACGATGGAATACGGCATCCAGTTCGCCGAAACCGGCCACTTGGTGCTCGCCACGCTGCATGCGAACAGCGCCAACCAGGCACTCGACCGCATCATCAACTTCTTTCCCGAGGAACGGCGCGAACAGCTGCTGATGGACCTGTCGCTGAACACGCGCGCATTGATTTCGCAGCGCCTGATTCCCCGCGACACCGGCGCCGGCCGCGTTGCCGCCATGGAAATCATGCTCAACACGCCGCTGATCGCG
>DASYKM010000109.1:0-9138 GCA_035995425.1 Steroidobacteraceae bacterium | reverse complement strand
CGTGCCGATGAACAGCACTGTGGTCGCCACCGCCGCGAGCAGTGGCCAGACGCTGGGCGCCGGCATCACTCCGATGTGATCCGGCTCGGCATCGTGCAGGCGGGTCACCAGGACCGTCCGCACGGACTCCGGCAGTCCGCTGACGACCGTTACGGGAAAATCTGTCTCCCACAGTGGGGTGCGCGAGGCGATCACGGGGATATCGGCGAAATTGTAGGGCGCGGGCGGCGAGGCCGCGGCCCACTCGAGGCCGGCGGCTCTCCACGGATTGCTCGCCGCACGTTCGCCACGCCGCAGACTCGCGAGAACATTCCAGGCGAAGACCAGCATGCTGGCCGCGACCGTGAAGGCGCCGATAGTAGATAGGAGGTTGAGTCCTTCCCAGCCGTTCGCGGCCGAGTAGGTATAGACCCGACGCGGCATGCCTTCGAGGCCGAGGATGTGCATCGGGAAGAACGCGACATTGAAACCGATGAAGAACAGCCAGAAGTTCCAGCTTCCCAACCGCTCGGACAGCAACCGGCCGGTGAGCTTGGGAAACCAGTAGTAAAAGCCGCCGAACAGTGGAAATACCGCCCCGCCAATCAGCACGTAGTGCAGGTGGGCCACCACGAAGTAGCTGTCGTGGAGCTGCGAGTCGAGCGTCGCCGCGCCGAGCATCACGCCGGTGAGTCCGCCGATGATGAAGATGAAGAAGAATCCGATCACGAACAGGATTGGCGAAGCGAAGCGCACCTTCGCCCCGGTCGCGAGGGTGGCGATCCAGCAGAAGATCTGCAGGCCGGTCGGCAGCGCGATCATGATGCTGGCGGCGGTGAAGAAGCTCATGCCGAGCGGCGGCAAACCGGTCACGAACATGTGGTGCACCCACAGTCCGAACGACAGGAAGGCGATGGTCATGAGCGCGATCACGAGTGCGAGATAGCCGACCACGCGGCGACGCGCGAAGGTCGGCAGTATTTCGGAGATCATGCCGAGCGCCGGCACGAAGATGATGTACACCTCCGGATGGCCGAAGAACCAGAACATGTGCTGCCACAACAGCACGTCGCCGCCTTCGGCCGGGTTGAAGAACTGCGTGCCGACCAGCCGGTCGGTGATGAGAAACGTGCTGGCCAGCATCACCGACGGCATCGCAAAGAGAATCATGAAGGCGGTGACGATCATCGCCCACACGAACAAGGGAACGCGATTCAGCGTCATGCCGGGAGCGCGCAGCTTGAATGCGGTGGTGATGATCTGGATTGCGCCAATGAGCGCCGACACTTCGGTGAAGGTCACGAGCTGCGCCCAGAAATCCGTGCGCTTGCCGGGGCTGTACTGCGGGCCGGCGAGCGGGACATAGCTGAACCAGCCGGCCTCGGGGCCGATGTTCAGCGCGAACACGGTGAAGGACATGATGCCGCCGAACAGGAACAGCCAGTATCCGTACGCATTCAGCCGTGGAAACGCCACGTTGCGGGTGCCCACCATCAGCGGAACCAGATAGAGGCCGGCGGCCTCCATGACCGGAACCGCGAACAGGAACATCATCGCGGTGCCGTGCATGGAAAAGAGCTGGCTGTAGAGATCCGGCCCGACGAGATGATTGTCGGCGCGTGCGAGCTGCAGGCGCATGACGGCCGCGAGCATTCCGGCCAGGGCGAAGAACACCAACGCCGTGACCACGTAGCGAACCGCCACGCGCTTGTGATCGACGGTTGCGAGCCAGCCGCGAATGCCGGGCGCGTCGCTCCAGGTTTCCAGAAGGGCGCTCATTGAAGATTCGCGAGGTAGGCGACCAGCGCCGTCGCGTCAACCGGCGTCAGGACGGTGGGCGGCATGCGCGTTCCCGGTTTGATGGACTGCGGGTCGGCGATCCACGCCGCCAGGTTCGAGGGTGTGTTCGGCAGCGTGCCGGCCGCGATACGCCGGCGGCTGCCAACATGCGTGAGATCGGGCCCGAGCGCGGCAGCAGCGTCGGTGCCGGCAATCGCGTGGCACATCACGCAGGTCGATTTGAGAAACACTTCGCGCCCGCGTGCCTGGGTCTCGGTGCGCGGCTGCGCACCCGGCGCAAGCTGCGCCTCCAGCCACTGCGCGAAATTCTCGCGCGGGCGCGCCTCCACGTCGACGCTCATGTGCGCGTGCTGAAAGCCGCAGAACTCGGCGCACTCGCCGGTGTACAAACCGGGACGCGAAGCGCGCAGGTTGAGCGTGGTCGTGTATCCCGGCAGCAGATCCTTCTTTCCCTGCAGGCTGGGCACCCAGAAGCTGTGGATGACGTCGGCCGATTGCAGCTGCAGGGTCACCGGCCTATCTACTGGGATGACGAGCTCATTGGCCGTGCGCAGGCGCCGTGAAGGATTCGAGTCCAGATATTCTATGTCCCACCACCATTGGTGCGCCGTCACCCGCACTTGCAGCGCATTCGCGGGCACGGCGGCGAGCGCGCGCCCGGCGAGAAAGTCGCTCAGCGCGAGTCCGATGAGAATCGCCGTGGTCAGTGCGACCGCGATGCTGATGGCGCGCAGCGCCGCGTGGGTGCTGGGAGGATTGGATACGTCAGCCGACGCCAGCGCGCGGCGCCGGCGCAGCGCATACACCAGAAAACCGGCGACGACGACGTAAACGACCACGGCCACCGCGACGAACTCCCAGAACACCTGCGCGATGTGTGCCGCGAAGGGCCCGGCCGGTTGAAGTGCTGCGTGGCTCATTCCGAACGACCAGTGGGTTCATTGCTGTTCTGTCAACGAGGCTACGCCGTGCGGAGTGTCCCGCTATAAGCGAAGCTCTACGGGTTGACTGGCGGTTTCTCCTACAGCGCCATCGACGGCAGCCGGAGATATTCGCGGCAGCATGATGAACGTCAGCACAAATTCATGGCGCAGTGCCGTCTGGATAGCCGTGATGTTGACGTCTTCATGGGCCACGCCGGCCGCACTGCCGGTGGCACCGGCCTCCGCCTCGCCCGAGGAAGACGGCAACTGGCGCATGCCCGCCAGGGACTATGCCAGCACGCGGTTCAGCGGACTCACCGGCATCGATGCCGGCAACGTCAGGAATCTCACGGTCGCGTTCACGTTCTCGACCGGTACGCTCAAGGGCCAGGAATCTGCCGTGCTCGCGGTCGACGGAACGCTGTACTTCGTCACCTCGTTCCCAAACTACCTGATCGCGATCGACGTAACGAAACCCGGCGGTGAGCTCAAGTGGAAGTTCGACGCCAAGCCCGACGCGGCCGCGCAGGGCGTCGCCTGCTGTCAGCCCGTGAACCGCGGGCCGGTGTACGCCGACGGAGTCATCTACTACAACGCCATCGACGCACACACCATGGCCATCGATGCAAAGACCGGCGCCCTCAGGTGGAAGGTCAAGGCCGGCGATTTCACGCGCGGTGAAACCACGACGATGGCGCCGCTCGTGGTGAAGGACAAAGTCCTCGTCGGCAATTCCGGCTCGGAGTTCGGCGCGCGTGGCTGGCTGGTGGCGCTCAACACGCGCGACGGGTCGGAAGCCTGGCGCGCATTCAGCACGGGCCCGGACAGCGAAGTCCTCATCGATCCGCAGGTGTTCAATCCGTTCTATGCGCATTACCGCGGCAAGGACCTGGGCGTGCGCGAGTGGCCGCCGGATCACTGGAAGATAGGCGGCGGAACCGTGTGGGGCTGGCTGTCGTACGACCCCGAGCTCGATCTCATTTACTACGGAACTTCAAATCCGAGTCCGTGGAATCACGAGAAGCGCCCGGGAGAAAATTTCTGGACTGAAGGCCTGTTCGCGCGGCGCCCCGCGGACGGCAAGGCGCGCTGGTTCTATCAGTTTTCCCCGCACGGTCTCTGGGACCATTCGGCGGTCAACGAAAACATCCTGCTCGATGTCACCTGGAACGGTCGGCCGCGCAAGGTGGTCGTGCACCCGGAACGCAACGGCTACATGTACGTGATCGATCGCGTGAGCGGTGAAGTCCTGGCCGCGGATCCTTACGTGCACATCACCTCCACGACCGGCGTCGATCTCAAGAGCGGACGGCTCATGACCCGGCCGGAGATGATTCCGCACGAGGGTCAGGTGACCCGCAACGTGTGTCCGAATTCTCCGGGCGCCAAGGACTGGACGCCTTCGGCGTTCAGCAAGCAAACAGGGTTCATCTACGTGCCGCACAACAACCTGTGCATGGACTGGGAGCCGGTGCCGGTCTCATATATCCGTGGCACCGCTTACATCGGCGCCAATCCGCGTTTCTTTCCGGGTCCTGGAGGCAACGCCGGCGAGTTCATGGCCTGGGATCCGGTCGCGCGCAAGAAAGTGTGGACCATTGCCGAACGCTGGCCGGTCTGGAGCGGCGCGCTAGCTACCGCGGGCGGCGTGGTCTTCTATGGAAATCTCGAAGGCTGGTTCAAGGCGGTGGACGCCAGGACCGGTGCGTTGCTCTGGCAGTTCAAGACGGCCTCGGGAATCGTCGGTCAGCCCACGACTTTCAGGGCACCCGATGGCAGGCAATACGTCGCCATCCTGTCCGGGATCGGCGGATGGGCCGGTGGCATGGTGTCGGGCGATCTCGACCCTCGCGATCCGACGGCGGCCAAGGGCTTCGGCAACATGGAAGCCGAGCTCAAACAACAGGGCTCGAGCGCGGGAATGCTCTATGTTTTTGCGCTGCCCAACTAGCCAGGTGAGTCGCGTCTTGTGCGTCGCAGTGCTGGCGACTTTGGCCGCCGGCTGCCAGCGTGAAACGCGGGACTTCGGTGTACGGCCGGCCGACTCACCGCCGGCAGAAACAGCCATGAACAATCTGGTCGCCGGGCACACGGATCTCGCTTTGCGCGCGCGGCAGGAAAGCAGCTATCAGAACAACGCCTACCAGCTCGCGCAGGGGCAGGCGCTATACAGCGCGTTCAACTGCGTCGGATGCCATGCGCATGGCGGCGGCGATGTCGGACCGGCCCTCATGGATGACAAGTGGATTTATGGCGGCGAGATCGACCAGGTGTATCTGTCGATCGCCCAAGGCCGTCCAAACGGGATGCCGGCCTTCGCCGGAATGATCACGCCGCAGCAGATCTGGGAGATCTCCGCGTACGTGCGCTCCATGAGCGGCCACGGCGCCATGGCCGCACGGCCCGGGCGCGACGATCACCTGTCCACTCCCGTACCCCAGGCCGCGAAGCGCGCTCCGGTGGTACATGCCGCCCGCGATGATAGTTAGCCACCCATGAACATCGGAAAACGCGAGCAGGAACGGCGCCAGGCGCGCAATCAGGTGACGGCACTGGGCCTCATCGTGAGTGCCGTGCTCGCGGCGGCCATCTGGGCCAGGCGCGCACCGGCCGATGCCGCCGAGCTGCGCATCCTGGTGGGCGAGTTGCGTTCGCAGGCCGCCGAGCTGGAAATCGTCGGGCAGGAAGCGGCGGCCGGAAGGCTCGAGCAGCCGTTCGTGCGCGAACACGGCAAACAACTGGCGAAGATCAACCTGAGTTCGTTCCGGGAGCTGGCGCGATTGCGTGTCGAGCAGGATCTCGAGATCGAAAAACGCGATGCCGTCGCGGCGGGTCGCGAGCTCGTGACGCAGATCGGCGCGCTCGCCGCCGGACAAAGGCTGGCGCCGCCGTCGGAGCTGCAGCGCATTCGCGAGGGACTGCAGAATCGCGAACGCGCGCTGCGTCGCTGACGCGTGGGTAATCTCGGCGAAATATTTCTCGGCATCCTTACCGCCATGGGCGGTTTCGTCGAGATCGGTGAGCTGACCTTCACGCTCAATGCCGGCCAGCATTTTGGCTACACACTGCTGTGGATGGTCCCGCTCGGCACGCTCGGCATCATGGTCTATTGCGAGATGGCGGGTCGCATCGCCGCCGTGCGCAAGCGCGCTGTATTCAGCCTGGTGCGCGAACGCACCGGCTTCACGCCGGCCCTGATCACGCTGGTGGCGTCACTCGCGGTGAATCTGCTCACCTGTGCGGGTGAGATAGGCGGAGTCGCGTTGCTGCTCAAGATCGCCACGGGTTCACCGTACCGGCTGGTGATATTGCTGGCGCTCGCAATTCTCCTGCTGGTGGTGTGGCTCGTGTCGTTCAAGTGGATCGAGCGAATCTATGGACTGGGCGGCCTGCTGCTCGTGGTCTTCATCGTGGCGTTCGTGGCGCTGGGTCCCGATTGGGGCGAAGTGGCAAGTGGTCTCGTTCCCCGTCTGCCTGCCGGCGCGAGCCAGCGCGACACGCTGCTCTATTTTTTCTATGCGGTGGCGCTGCTGAGCTCGATCATGTTGCCCTATGAGACTTACTTCTATGCCTCCGGCGGCATCGAGGACGAGTGGCAGCCCAAGGACGTGACGCTCAACCGGGTTGTCGTGCTCATTGGTTTTGCGCTCGGCGGTTTGCTGGCCGCTTCGCTGGTCGGCGTCGGCAGCGCGTTTTTCGCGTCGCGTCAGATCGAGCCACAGCTGCCCGGAGCCGCGGCGCTCGGTGCCGGCCACGTGTTTGGGATGTGGGGCGTCGTCATTGCCCTGCTCGGAATGTTCTTCGCTTTTGGCGGTGCCGCCATCGAGACCGCGCTGGCCAGCGCTTACAACCTTGCGCAATTCGCGGGATGGCCGTGGGGGAAGCACCGCCCCAAACGCGAGACCGGGCGATTCACGCTGAGCTGGATCGCGATTTTCGCGCTGGCGTCGCTGGTGGCTCTGTCAGGCGTGAATCCCGTCACCATCGTCGAGTACTCCATCGTGTTCTCGGTGGTCATCCTGCCCCTCACGTATTTTCCGGTGCTGATGATCGCGCGAGACAAGAGAATCATGGGCGCGCATGTCAACGGCATCATCGCCGATGCGCTCGGCTGGGGTTATCTGGTGCTCATCACCGTCGCGGCCATCGCGGCGCTGCCATTGTTCGTGCTCACGCATGGAGGGCGCGGATGAAACATCCCAAAGAATTCGATCTCATGCGCGATGTGCTCGACCACGAGCTGGTCGATTGCAACGGCATGTCCTGCGGCATGGTCGACGACGTGGAATTGTCGCCGCGGGAGCGCGGCCTCGAGGTCGTCGCGCTGTGGGTCGGGCCTGGCGCCTGGGAGCCAAGACTGCCCGCAATTGTGCGCATCGCCGTGCGCGCGGTCGCCGGCGCACGGCGCCGCCGCGTCGACTTCGGCGAGGTTGCGGAAATTTCCGAAGTCGTACGGTTGAAATCGAGTGCGTCGGCCTTGCGACTGGGCGCGGCGGATCGAAGGGTGGGACGCTGGCTCGCGCGATGGGAAAGGAAATGAAAACGGCGTGCGCATTGCAGCTCGAACGGGTCCTGACCGAGGAGGGACGGGAGCTCGGGAAAGTATTCGATCTTCGCTGCGAGTGGCGCGCGGGCCAGGCTCAGGTCACGCACCTGGTATATGGCCGCCGTGGCTTATGGGAGCGACTCGGGTTTCGCCGCCAGCGTCACGACAAGTTGCCATGGTCGGCGGTCGTGCGGATCGAAGATCGGGACGTCATCGTTGCGACGGACGCGACATCCCGCTCAGCCCCACTCGCGAAAAAAATTCTCCCCTGGATGTAAGCCTTACGCTTCGGTCGATGATTCATCCGCCCGAGGCGCAGCCGCCGCGACGCGCAGGCAAATTCTTCTGGCACGGCCCTTGCTCCATCGATTGAGTCCAGTCCTTCCACCTTCACTGGAGAATCTCATGGCGAATCGACAACAGGACAATCAATCGGGAATGCAGCGCGGCGGCGACCATCGCTCGGCAGAAGACGATGACAACCGTTACTCGCGCGACTATGACCGTGACTATGGCCAGTCCGGCAGTCCCGGCGAACGGGATAACTCGGTGCGCAGCGCGAACTTCGACCAGGGCCGCGGGCGCTACGGGCGGCCAGACACCGGCGAGCAGGGCGGTTCCTCCCGGCGATATCCGGGCTACGGAAACTTCGGGCAGGGCGACTACAGTCACCCCGGGCGCGGCCCCAATACCGGGCAGGACCGTTACGGCCAGACCGGCTACGGCCAGGGCGGTTACGGCCAGGGAAACTACGGCCAACCTAACTACAGCTATGGCCAGCCGAGCTATGGCCAGGAAGCAGGCAGCTCGGGCACCAGCAACTACGGCCGCAGCAACTTTGGGTCTGGCCGTGCGGAGCGAGACGCAAGCCAGGGTTGGAGAGAACCGTCCGGTGAGGGGCAGCAGTATGGCTATGGCGGCGCAGGGCTGGGCGGGCATCGGGGCAAAGGTCCGAAAAATTACCAGCGTAGCGACGAACGCATTCGGGAAATGCTGAGCGAGCGCTTGCATGACGATCCGAACATCGATGCCAGCGAGGTGACAGTTACCGTCCAGGGCGGAAGGGTCACGCTCGAGGGTACCGTCGACAGCCGCCAGGCCAAGAACGCGATCGAAGACATCGCCGAGCAGCTGGGCCCGCAGGACGTGCAAAACAATCTGCGCGTACAGAAAGCGGGTCAGCAAGGTAGTGAGACGAGCGGCAAATCAACCTCGGGCCGCGCAAGCGGTGCCAGCGAGGAGGGCGAGCCGTCGAAAACCAAGCGCAATTGAGCCAAGTGAAAGCCGGCGCGGAATTCTCCGCGCCGGTTGTTTTTCACTTCATCGCATCGCCGGGCTAGTTCTTTCCTGACCCGGGTTCGGCCATCTTGCGGTGCTGTTCGGCCAGCAACACATTGGGCATCACGTTCGCGAGGGCGGCGCGCAGCTTGTTGGATGCTCCCGCCACGACGCCCGGCTCGCCTTTCTCCATGGCCTCGAAGCCCGTCTTCGCCACGTCCGCGGGGTCCGCCTTGTGCTCATCGGTGCCGATCTTGGTATCGAGCAGATCGGCGCGCGCGAAGAAATCCGTGTCCGTGGCGCCGGGCATGAGGCAGGTCACGGAGACGCCGGTGTCCTTGAGCTCATTGCGCAGCGCATACGAAAACGAATCGACGAAGGCCTTGGTGCCGTTGTACACGGCCTGAAAGGTGCCGGGCATGAATCCGGCGATCGATCCCGTGATCAGAATCTTGCCGTGCATGCGCCGGCGCATCTGCCGCGCGACTCTCTGCACGAGATCGAGCGTGCCGGTGATGTTGGTGTTGATCACGTGCTGGACTTCGGCGAACTCCTGGTCGAGAAAACCCTTGCCGAGTCCATGACCGGCATTCGCCAGCAACGCGTCGATAT
>DASYKM010000108.1:0-7803 GCA_035995425.1 Steroidobacteraceae bacterium | reverse complement strand
GCAAGAAGCCTTCGACCTCGGAGCTGCTCGACTGGATCAAACTACTGCTCGCCGAAGATATTCCGCCCGAGGCATTGCGCGGTGACGACGCGAAGAAGACGATTCCCGCGCTTCACGGCGCGCTGCTGAAGAACGAGCAGGACGTACACCTGTTCGAGCAGCTGGTGTTCCTCAATCGCCGCACGGGTCGCTGACGACGCGTCGCCCGCGATGCTGATCCGCTTCTTCACCGATCTGCGCACGGGTGGCGTTCCCGTCACGCTGCCCGAGTTCCTGTCGTTGCTCGAGGCGCTCGAAGCACGGCTCGCCGCGCTCTCGCCCGAGGAGTTCTATTACCTCGCACGCATGGCGCTGGTGAAGGATGAGCGGCACTTCGATCGATTCGATCGCGTGTTCGCGCAGCACTTCGAAGGCGCGCAGCAGCTGTTCGAAAAAATCATGGCGGAGCTTCCGCCCGAGTGGCTGAAGCAACTCACCGAACGGCTGCTGAGCGAGGAGGAAAAGCAGCGTGTCGAATCGCTGGGCGGTTGGGAAAAGCTGCTCGAAACGCTGCGTGAGCGTCTTCGAGAACAAAAGGCGAGGCACGAGGGCGGCAGCAAGTGGATCGGCACCGCGGGTACGTCGCCGTTCGGCAACCAGGGCTTCAATCCCGAAGGGGTGCGCATCGGACAAGCCGGCTCGCGTCACCGGCGCGCGGTCAAGGTGTGGGACGCGCGCGACTACCGCAACCTCGACGATGGCGTCACGCTGGGAACGCGCAATCTCAAGATGGGCTTGCGGCGACTGCGCCGTTTCGCGCGCGAGGGCGCGGCGGAAGAGCTGGATCTCGACGGCACCATCGATGCGACCGCACGCAATGCCGGGCTGCTCGACCTGAAGCTGGTGCCCGAGCGGCGTAACGCGGCGAAACTGCTGTTGCTGCTCGACGTCGGCGGCTCGATGGACCCGTACATCAAGGTCTGCGAAGAACTCTTTTCCGCGGCTCGCGCGGAATTCAAGCATCTCGAGTACTTCTACTTCCACAACTTCCCGTATGAGCGGCTGTGGAAAGACAACCGCAGGCGTTACAGCGTCATCACCGACACCTGGTCGCTACTGCGCACTTTCAATTCCGACTACCGGGTGGTGTTCGTGGGCGATGCCACGATGAGTCCGTACGAGATCGAACAACCGGGCGGAAGCATCGAGCATTGGAACGAGGAATCGGGGCGCGTGTGGATGACGCGGATTGCGGCGCATTTCCCGCGTCTCGTCTGGCTCAACCCCGAGGCCGAAGACCGGTGGAAGTGGACACCGTCGGTCGAGATCACGCGCGGACTCGTGGGCGGGCGCATGTTCCCGCTGACGCTGGAAGGTCTCGATCGCGCGATGCGTGAGCTGAAGCGCCGCGGCGCATATACTTCCCCCGGTGTTAGTTAGACACATCTGGGAGGATTCGAATGAACAAGAGAACGATCAGCCTGTGGTTGAGCGCGGCATTGCTCGCGCCCTGCGTCGCTGGCGCGCAGGACGCGGCGGCACCGACGGTCGCGGCGGGCGACACCGGAACGGTCATCTTTTTCCGGGAGAAAAAGATAGTCGGCGCGGCGATCCGCTACAAGGTGCGCGAAAACGAAGTGGAACTGTGCAAGCTCGGCAGCGGAACGTTCTGCACGGTGCAGGCTTCGGCAGGCCCGCACAAATACGACGTGCACACCGAGGCGTCGGACCAGCTCACGGTCGACGTGAAGCCGGGGCAGACGTATTACGTGGTGGGGGCCATTTCGATGGGCGCCTTCGCAGGGCACCCGAAGCTCACCGTCACCGACAAGGCGACGTTCGACGGCATGAAAGGAAAGCTCAAGGACAACACCGGAAAAGATCTGAAAACCGGTGGCGACAAGTAACGCGGGCCTCCGCAGAAAGATCAACGCCCGGCGCGGGTTCCGCGCCGGGCGTTCGATTGTCAGCCGGCCTTGGCGGGCGCCTTGTCCACCGAATGGGCCTTGATCTCGGCCAGCACCATCTCGGAGTGGCCTTTCGGATCCACCTTGTCCCAGTGCTTGACGATCTTGCCGTCGGGCCCGATGAGGAACGTCTGGCGGCTCGCGAGCTGCGTCGTGCCGGCGCTGAACAGCACGCCGTACTTGGCCGACACTTCCCGCGTCGGATCCGCGAGGATGTCGAAGGGCAGGCTGTGCTCCTTGGCAAACTTCTCGTGCGAGGCGACGTCGTCGACACTCACGCCGAGGATCACTGCATCCGCCTTGCGGAACGCGAAGATGTTGTCGCGCAACTCACACGCCTGCGTGGTGCAGCCGCTGGTGAAATCCTTCGGGTAGAAGTACAGCACCACCCACTTGCCCTTGTACTGATCCAGCGTGTGCCACTTGCCGGCCTGATCCTGTAGTTTGAGGGCCGGCGCCTGCGTTCCTTCGGCTGGTGTGGCGGCGGGAGTCTGTGCGCATACACTTGCAGTCACCGCGATCAAGGCGGTGACCAAAGTCCGTCGAAGTGCGAGCATGTTGTTCTCCGTGAATATGGAAGGATCGTGGGGGAAACGGATTCTAGCGGCAAGAGCGTGACTCGGGCAGGCCTGATCCTGACCGGCGGCGGCGCGCGCGCGGCCTACCAGGTGGGCGTCCTCAAGGGGCTTGCCGAGATAATTCCAGGCCCGGAATTTCCGTTTCCCATCATCGTCGGAACATCGGCCGGCGCCGTATCCGCCAGCATCCTCGCCGGCAACGTGACCCGCTGGCACCAGTCGGTGGCCGAAATCGAGAGTGTCTGGGCGAATTTCAGCGTCTCCCATGTATTCCGCACCGACGCATGGGCCATGCTCAAGGCCGGTGCCCGCTGGATGGGCTCGTTGTTCACCGGCGGCATGATCGGTCCGCCGAAGTCCTTGCTCGACAACTCGCCGCTGCGCGAACTGCTGTCGAAGGTGACGGACTTCGACTCGATACGCGCCAACGTGGCCAACGGCCACCTTCGCGCGCTGGCGCTGTGCGCCACCAGCTATTTCACCGCGCGCTCGGTGTCGTTTTTCGAAGCCGAGACCACCATCAGCGAGTGGTCGCGCGCGCAGCGTCACGGCGAACGCGTGCCCTTGTCGCTCGACTACCTGATGGGCAGCCTCGGCATTCCCTTCCTGTTTCCGCCGAGCTGCCTGCACGGTGAATATTTCGGCGACGGCGCCATGCGCCAGACGGCGCCGCTCTCGCCGGCGATTCACCTCGGCGCCGATCGCCTGCTGGTATTGGGTGTACGTCCCACGCACCTGGACCTGATCCCGCGCTTCGTTGCTTCGGACTCACCGCCGACTCCCGGCCAACTGTTCGGTTACATGCTGGATACGCTCTTCAGCGACCAGATCTCGGCCGATCTAGAGAACCTGAATCGCATCAACCGGCTCTCGGCGCTCGCGGGCGGCTCCATCGGGACCCGCCAGATCCAGACGATGATGATTGCGCCGTCCGTCGATCCTTCGGCGCTCGCCGAGCGCCACGTGGATTCCCTGCCCGTGAGCCTGCGCGCGCTCATGCGCATCATCGGTGCGCGCGGTTCGGGGGGCAGCCTGCTCGCGAGCTACCTGATGTTTGAGTCCGGCTACACGCGCGAGCTCATCGAGATGGGATATCGCGACACGCTCGGCAAGCGCGATGAGCTCGTGGCCTTTCTCGAGTAAAGCCTGGCGAGCCTTGAACCTTCCGGACGATGAAATCCATGTGTGGCTCGCCTTCGACGGCGAGTTTGCCGACGAACTGTCGCTGCGCGGATTTGCCGAGATGCTGACGCCGGAAGAACGAACGCGCGCGGAAAAGCTGCGCTTCGAGCACCTGCCGCGTCAGTACCTGGTGACCCGCGCGCTGCAACGCTCGGTGTTGTCGCGATATGTGCCGGGAGTCGAGCCGGCCGACTGGCGCTTCATTACGCATCCTCGCGGCAAACCCGCGCTCGCACCGCAATTTGCGGAGCAGGCACTGCATTTCAACATCGCTCACACCTCGCGGCTCGTTGCGCTGGCCGTAGCTCGTGAACCGACGCTCGGCATCGACGTGGAGTGCCTGGACGCGCGCGCCGTGCCGCTGCAGCTGGCGCCGCGCTACTTCACGCCGGGCGAGGCGCAGGCATTGGCGCAACTTCCGGCAGTGGAACAGGCGCGGCGTTTCTACGCCTTGTGGACACTCAAAGAATCCTGGTTGAAAGCGACGGGCGAGGGACTCCGGGCGGGCCTCGGCAATGTGGCCTTCACGTTCGGTCCGGATTCGCTCGCGACCGGCGCATCGATGGCGCATGAAGAAGCATCGGGCTGGCAATTCTGGCAAGCGCAACCCGGAGGCGGGCACGTGCTCGCGGTCGCCGTTAAGGCGGCGCGGCCTGCCATGGATGTGCGCACGTTTCGCTGGGCGCCCACCGGTGAGCGCGAGGAACTCGGGCGCCCGCGGCGCGTCGCGCCGGAATCAGGTCAGGAACAGCGCGCCGAGGCCTAACAACGTCGCGAAACCGATGCAGTCGGTGAACGTGGTGAGGATGACGCCCGCCGACAACGCCGGATCGATGCGCATGCGGCGCAGGATCAGCGGCACGATGACGCCAACCGCGGCGGCCGCGAGCAGATTGATGAGCGTGGCCGCGGCGATGATGGCGGCGATTCGCCAGGTGCCGTACCAGGCGATCGTGACCGCGCCGACGACCGCCGACCAGATGAGGCCGTTCAGCCCACCCACGGCGATTTCCTTCCACAACAGCCAGCGCGCGTTGACCCATTCGACCTGGCCGAGCGCGATGCCGCGGATGATGAGCGTGACCGTCTGGGTGCCGGCGATGCCGCCCATGCTGGCAACGATCGGCATGAGCGCGGCCAGCGCCGCGACCTTGGTGATCGTGCCTTCGAAACGGCTGACCACCGCGGCGGCCATGAACGCGGTGACCAGGTTGATGCCGAGCCACACCAACCGGCGGCGCGTGGAGGGAATCACGCCCGCGAACACGTCTTCTTCGTCACGCAGGCCGGCCGCGGACATGACTTCGTGCGCGGCCTCTTCGCGGATCACGTCCACCACGTCGTCGACGGTGATGCGGCCGAGCAGCTTTCCCTGCTCATCGACCACGGCTGCCGAGACGAGGTCGCGATCCTGGAACAGGCGAGCGACCTCGTGCGCGTTGGTTTCCGGTGCGATGCGCGAGGCCTCCGGATCGAGGATGTCGCCCACCGACTTTTCCGGATCCTCGGTCAGCAGCCGCGTGAGCGCCACGGTGCCGAGGTACTGGTCGTTGCGATCGACCACGAACAGCCGGTCGGTCTTGTCGGGCAGCTCGCCGCGCATGCGCAGGTAACGCAATACCACTTCGACGGTGACGTCGGCGCGCACGCTCACCGTGTCGGTGTTCATGAGGCCGCCGGCGGTATCGTGTTCGAACGACAGCACGGTCTTGAGCCGCTCGCGGTCCTGGTGGTCCATCGATTTCACGAGCTGCAGCGAGACGGCCTCGGGCAGATCGCCGACCAGGTCGGCGAGGTCGTCGAGCTCCATGTTCTCGGCGGCGGCCAGCAGCTCGTCGGCGTCCATGCCTTCGATGAAGGCCTGGCGCACCTCGTCACTGAGCTCGACCAGGACGTCGCCTTCGATTTCCGGTTCGACGAAATTCCAGACCACCTCGCGTTGCGCGGGCGGCAGCGATTCGATGAGCAGAGCGATTTCCGCCGGGTGCATCGCACCGATCATGCGTGCCGCGCCACGCCACGATCCCTCGCGCAATGCGCCGCGCAGCGCCGCTAGTCGGCGCTCTTTTCGTGGGGTGACGGTGCTCTCGGGCATTTCGCGCGGGAGTGTAGAGCGGATTGCCGGAAAATGGGGACGCGGGTCGCTGAAGAGCCTGCCGCAACGGGCATCCGACGAGAGGAGCGAGCTCGCTATCGCCGGACTTTTCGCTAAAGAGGAATGTCCCCTTTTACATCACGCCACTGAAGACGAGGCGCCGGCGAGCGTCGGGGCTCGCGTGATGGAGCGCGTTTCGCCGAGAGAATTGTGGCGGATGGCCACGACTGGATAGTTGTGCGAAAGCCGTTCGGCGATGCGCTCGGCCAGATATACCGACCGGTGCCGCCCGCCGGTGCAACCGATGGCGACCGTGAGATAGCGCCGGTTCGAGGCCTGGTGCTCGGGAATTCGTGCGGCCACGAACTGCAGGATGTCTTCCATGAGCCTCGGCACGCTGCGTTGCGCTTCGAGGAAGCGGATGACGTCGGGATCGCGGCCAGTGAGCGCGCGCAAGGACGGGTCCCAGTAGGGATTGGGCAGGGAGCGCGCGTCGAACACGAAGTCCGCGTCCCCCGGAATGCCGTTCTTGAAGCCGAAGGACTCGACCAGCAGCGAGAGCCGCCCGGCGCTGCGTTTCTCGACGCGCTGGCTGATGAGCTCGCGCAGGTCGTGCACGCCCATGCGCGAGGTGTCGATGACGAGATCCGCCGCGTTGAGAATGGGCTCGAGCAGACGGCGCTCGATGGCGATGGCTTCCTTCAGCGAGACGTGATCGGTGCTGATGGGATGCTTGCGGCGCGTTTCGGCGAAACGGCGCAGCAGCTCCTCGTCGTTGGCCAGCAGAAAAATGATTTCGCACTGGATGCCGCTCTTCTTGAGCTCTTCGATGAGCGGCGGCACCGTTTCGATTTCCGCCGCGGCATTGCGCGCGTCGACTCCCACCGCTGCGCGCGAATACTGCGCTTCGTTGTTGCGCAGCGTGTGGGAAATGAACGGCTTCAGCAGCGCGGCCGGAATGTTGTCCACGCAGTAGAACCCGGCGTCTTCGAGCATGTGCAGTGCCACGCTCTTGCCGGATCCCGACAGCCCGCTGACGAGGATGAGCCGCATTGGCGTGTCAGATCCTCGTGGCCCGACGCGCTTCCGCGGCGTGTTTGTCGGCCTTCATTTCCTTGTGCTTGAGCACGCGCCGGTCGAGTTTGTCGGCCAGCAGGTCGATGGCGGTGTACATGTTTTCCTCGGTGGCGTCGGCATGAATGGCATTGCCGCGCACGTGCAAAGTGGCTTCGGCCTTCTGTCCCATTTTCTCAACCGTCAGGACGCAGTGCACGTCTATTACGTGGTCGAAATGGCGGGAAATGCGCTCGAGCTTCTTCTCGACGTAGGCGCGCATCGACGGTGTTACCTCGACATGATGACCGGAAAGCGACAATTGCATGATTCGTCTCCTTTTTTGGCCTATCTACCTGTTTACTTGTGCGGCTTTTGCCTTGCGTTCGTTGGAAGGCGCCAGTCCGAGCGCCTCCCGATATTTGGCGACGGTGCGGCGCGCGACGGCGATGCCTTCACCGGAGAGCAGCTCGGCGATCCGGCTGTCGGACAGCGGATTGCCGGAGTCTTCTTCCTTGATGAGTTTGCGGATCTTGGCGCGCACCGCCGTCGAGGAGGCGCCGCCGCCGTCGGCGGCTTCGACCTGGCTCGAGAAGAAATACTTGAGCTCGAACACGCCGCGCGGCGTGTGCATGTACTTGCTCGACGTGACGCGGGAGATGGTGGATTCGTGCATGTCGATGGCCTGTGCGATGTCCTTGAGGATCATCGGGCGCATGCGTTCCTCGCCATGCTCGAGAAATGCGGTCTGCCGCTCGACGATGCTCCTCGATACTTTCATGAGGGTCTCGTTGCGGATTTCCAGGCTCTTGAGCAGCCAACGCGCTTCCTGAAGCTGCGCACGCATGGACGAATGGCCCGCGCCGCGCCCGAGCATGTCGGCGTAACTCTGGTTCAGGCGCACGCGCGGCAGCGTCGAGCTGTTCACCTCGACGGTCCAGCCGCGATC
>DASYKM010000107.1:0-12461 GCA_035995425.1 Steroidobacteraceae bacterium | reverse complement strand
CGCTCGCCGATCCAGTTGACGAGATACATGCGCAACGAGGCGAACGCGGCGAACACGGCCGCGGCCAGCAGCAGCAAGACGAAGTAGCGATCGACCGCCGCCGCATTGGCGGCGGAGAAACCCTCGTCGATGACGTTCTTCAGCGCCTGCGGCAGCGCCAGCATCGCGGCCGCGGCCACCAGCAGCGCGAGCAAGGCGACGAACATCCGGCCGCTGTAGGGCGCGAGAAACGGCAGCAGCGCCCGCAGGGGTTTTAGGGATTTTCCCTTGGGGCGTTCAGTGGTGGTCACGGAACTTGAGTTTGCCCAAGTTCAGGTCCCACCACATGCGGAAATCGCCGGCGAGGCTGTAGAAGGGAAAACGAAACGTCGCGGGCTTGTTGTGCTCGAAGCGGAAATGGCCGATCCATGCGAACGAGTACCCACACACCAGCGCGCCGAGCAGCCAGAGCGGCTCGCCGAGTCCGATCAGCGCCGCGAGGCAGAAGATGACGCCCCAGGTGCCGATGTAATGCAGCAGGCGCGAGACCGGGTGGCGGTGCTCGTTGATGTAGTAGGGATAGAACTCCGCGAAACTGCGGAATCCCGAATCCTTGGGATGTACCTGAAAGTCCATGGACCGGATCATCCGGTACTCTGCAGTCCCTCGGCAATGCCCGCGATGCAGGCGAGCAGCGATTCGAACAAATCGCGGTCCTGGCGGCCCGATTCCCTCCATCGCCTTAGTAGATCGACCTGCAGCAGATTGATGGGATCCACGTAGGGATTGCGCAGCTCGATGGAGCGCTGCATCGTCTGGTCGCGGTCGAGCAGCCCCTTGCTCTGCTTGATCGACAGCACCTGCTCGACGACCACCTGGAACTCCTCGCGCATCCTGACCGCGAAATGCCGGTGGCGCGCATCCGCCAGCTCCTCGTAAGCCGCGGCGATCTCGAGATCGGCGCGTGCGAGCGTGGTTTCGAGGTCGTCGATGAGCAGGCCGAAGTAGTTCCATTCGGCATACGCGGCGCGCGCCGTCGGCAGGCCCAGCTCCTCGATCGCGGTGCGCAATCCGAGACCGGCGCCATACCAGGCGGGCAACATGTGGCGCGACTGCGTCCAGGCGAATACCCAGGGAACGGCACGCAGCGCGTCGAATCCCTCTTTGCCCGGGCGCACGGCGGGGCGCGAACCGATCTGCATCCGGGTGATCACGTCGATCGGCGTCACCGCCTGGAACCAGGCGTAGAACTCGGCGTCGGCATGCACGAAGCGGCGGTAATGCTGGCGGCTCACGGACGCGACGCGCGCCGCGAACTGCACCTGTTCCGGGGTTGCAGCCATGCCTTTGGCGGCCCCGCCGATCGACAGCACCACCGCGTTGAAGGCGCGCTCGAGCGTGCGCATCGCGATGGGCCGCAAGCCGTAGCTCTGGCTGATGACCTCGCCCTGCTCGGTGAGCCGCAACACGCCGTTGACGGTGCCCGCGGGCGCGGTGCGCACCAGCGTATCGATGCGCGAGCCGCCGCGCGCGACGCTGCCGCCGCGCGCGTGGAAAATGACGTGGCGTTCGTTGGCCGCCGCCAGCGCGGCGGACAGATCCGCCTGCGCGCGGTACGCAGCGTAGCGCGAGGCGCAGATGCCGCTTTCCTTGTTGGTGTCGGAGTAGCCGACCAGCGCGCACTGCGTGCGTCCGCGCGCCTCGAGATGCCGGCGGTACAGCGGGTCGCCTAACAACGTGCGCATGATGTCGCCGCAATGTTCGAGCGCGTCGACGGATTCGAACAGCGGCGCTATGTCCACCGCCACTTCGCCGCTGCGTTTGTCGTAGGCCTCGGCCCAGCGCGCCAGCAGCAGCGGCGCGAGCACGTCGTCGGCGCCGGTCGTGCCGCTCACGACGTAGTAGCCGATCGCGTCCTGCCCGTAGCGGTGCCGCGCCTGCAGGATCGCCTCGAATACGCCGAGCGTGCGGCGGCCGAGCGCATCCAGTTCCATCTTGACGCCGCTGTCGCGCTCGATCGCGGCGACCAGCAGGTCGTGCCGTTCGGCCGCGGTGCGCACCATCCAGTTGGGATCGTCGAGGCCCTGCCCGATCACGCGGTGGTGGATTTCCGCGTGCTGGCGCAGGTCGAGCGTCGCCAGGTGAAAGCCGAAGGTCTCCACGCGCCGGATCAACCGCTGCACGTTGCCCCAGCCGGCGTGAAAGCCCTTGTTCGCCTTCAGGCTGGCCGCGATGAGCTTGACGTCGCGCAGGAAGGCCTGGGGATTCTCATAGCCGTTGGGGCGTCCCTCGTACGTGATGCGCAGCCGCTCGGCGATCTGCCCGAGGAACACGCGGTACGGCATGCGGTCGTGACGCATCGGCGTGGTGCCGAGCGCGCCCGGAATCAACGTGGCGTACAACTCGATGCGCTGGCTGAGCTCCGGCAACACCGCGGCGCGGCTCGCGCTCTGCGACAGCAGCTGGGCGAGATTGCCGCACTCGCGGAAGTAGGCATTGATGATGACCTGCTGCTGGCGCGCCAGGGTTTCGCGGATGGTCTTGGCGTGGACGTCGGGATTGCCGTCCATGTCGCCGCCGACCCAGGTGCCGAAACGCACCATGTTCGGCAATTCGAGTGAATCGGCCTGCACGCCATACAGCTTGGCCAACGCCTCGGCCAGCTCGTCGTAGAACGCCGGCAGGATGCGATAGAGGATCTCGGCCAGGTAGAACACGACGTGTTCGCGCTCGTCTGCGACGGTGAGGCGTTCGCGCGGATGGTCTTCGGTCTGCCAGGCCGTGGTCACCTCGGTGCGTACGCGGCTCCAGTTCTGGCGCAGCTCCTGCGGGGTCAGTGTCGGGTCGAGCCGGTCGAGCAGCAGCTCGGCGATTCGCTGGTTCTTGCGCAGCATGGTGCGGCGTGCGCTTTCGGTCGGATGCGCGGTGAACACCGGCTCGATGCGGATCTTCTTGAGCAACTCGAGCACTTTGTCGAGCGTGTAGCCGCGTTTTTTCAGCTCGAGCAGCGCGGCCTCGACGCCGCCCGGCTGCGCGCGTTCGCTGGCTTCCAGAAAATAGCCGCGGCGCCGGCGGATGCGATGCACCTTCTCGGCAAGATTCACCGCGCGGAACCACATGGAGAAAGCCCGCGCCAGGTCGCGCGCCACCTGCGGGGCGCGTCCGCGCAGCTGGACGCTGAGCTCGGCCGCGGCTTCCTTATCGCCGGCACGGCGGCGGATAGATAGGCGGCGGTCCTTCTCGACCAGGTCGAACAGCGCGTCGCCGCCCTGCTCTTTCAGGACGTCACCGACCAGCGCACCGAGCACGTGCACGTCGTCGCGCAGCGCTGTGTGTTTTGCCGGAAACTGGATGTCGTCGCGCCTCACGAAGCGCGGGATTCTACACAGGATCGCGCCGCGACGCGTCCACAACACTCAGGGCAAAGCGATCGACGCCCCAAGCCCCGCCTCGTCGAACCGGTCGCCGAAGACGCGGCGAAAAATTGCGAAGCCGCGCTCGCTGGTGCAATGGGCCGGCGCCACCCGGCGGACGGATAGCCGATCGCGCAACAGCATGGCAACCCGCGTCACCTCGGGTTCGGGCGTACGGACCAGGTGAAAACCGCCCGTGACGGTATACAGCCGCGGATCGATCTTCGCGGCTTCTTCGAGGATTTTCTCCACGCCAGGATGCGAGCAGCCGACCACCACCGCCAGGCCCTGCGGCGTGCGGATGCCGAGCGACAGCTCGTTCATCTCCACCGTTCCGGGCTTTTGCGACTGGACGATGAGCAGGTGAAAGCCGGGGAAGATTTCCTCGTTCGCCGTGACCGTCTTGAAGTTGGCTTCCTCCCACGGCGATCCGGTCGTCGAACGCGTGAAGCCCTTGCCTTCGAAATATTGCAGGCTCAGCGGCAGGCCAGGCTCACGCTCGAGGAACTCCGCCGGAATGGCTCCCTTGAAATACGCCCCTTCCCGCGGAACGTAGATAGGCACCTGGGGATTCATCTTGAGAAGATAGGTGAGTCCGCTCGTGTGATCGCCGTGCCGATGCGAAATGATCACCGCGTCGAGACGGGTGAGATCGACGCCCAGGGCCTTGACGTTGTGCTCGAAGATGTCAGCATGATTGCCGGTGTCGAACAGTATGCGGCGGCCGCCGTACTCGATGAGTGCCGCGTAGCCCCAATCCTTGACGAGCGCCTTGTCCGGCACGCCAAAGGCGTCATATATATTGGTGATGCGCCGCTCCTCAGCGCTCCATGCCGGGCTCGCGATGCACAGCATCAGCGCGACTATCGAACCTGCGGCTGTACTGCTGCTCATCACGAGACCTCACTGAAATCCGGGGTCGCCTCGAGTGTACGCTAGCAGCCATGCAAGACCTCCAAGGTACGCCCCGTTCGCGCCAGCTCGGCATGTGGTTCGTAGCGGCATCGGCGATTTTGTTCGCCAGCAAGGGGCTGTTCGGCAAGGCGCTGTACCAGCGCGGCGTCGGTTTCGAGCTGCTCGTGGCGGTGCGCGCCGTGCTCGCCGTGCCGTTGTTCGCCTGGTTCGCGGTCCGCGCCAACTCGCCCGCCCAAGGCGGCGAGCGCCGCGAGATGTCGGTGCGGGCGGTGCTCGCGGCGGCGATCGCCGGCATCGTCTGCTACTACGTCGGCGCGCTGGTCGATTTCTGGGCGTTGACGCTCATCGATGCCTCGGTCGAACGCGTGCTGCTGTTCAGCTATCCGGCGATGGTGATGCTGATCCACTGCTTCATGTGGCGCCGCGCGCCGGAGAAACGCCTGGTGGTCGCCATGCTCGTCACCTACGTGGGAATCTTCTTCGCCATGGGCGGCGTCGATCTGCACGAGCTGCGGCAGAATCTGTTCGGCGCCGGCCTGGTGCTGATCGCCGCCCTCACCACGGCTATCTACTTCCTCATCGGCGAGCGCTACACGGTCGAGCTCGGCAGCACGCGCTTCGCCGCCATCGGCATGAGCTCGGCCGCCGCGATGCTGGCGCTGCACTTTGCCGTGTTCCGCTCGTTCGCCGAGCTGCGCGCGCTGCAGGCCTACGACTGGCTGCTGCTGGTCATTCTCGGCGTGGCGTGCATGTTCATCCCAGGCCTTTTGCAGGCCGAGGGTATGCGGCGCGTCGGTGCGCAGCGCGCCGCCATCGGCAGCACCATCGGTCCGCCGACCACGATCTTGTTGGCAGCGCTCTTCCTCGGCGAGCGGTTAAACGTCTGGCAGATTCTCGGCAGCGCGATGATCGTCTGCAGCGTGCTGGTACTCAGCTGGCCCAAGCGCGTGGTCGCTGACGAGCCCTAGCGGCCTGAGTTGGGCCCGCGTAGTCTGCGCCGGAGGGAGAAAAACAATGATGGACGTGTCTTTGCGAACGCTGCTCGCCTGCCTGCTCGTCCTGTGCGCCAGCGCGGTTTGCCAGGCGGTACCGAACAACAATTTCGCGAACGCGAAAACTCGCGACATCGTTGGTGGACGCAAGGTCCTGATCACCGTGATCCAGGGCGCGATTCAGCCGACGATCTACCCGCCAGGTATGTCCAACGTGTACGTCGCAACCTACCGCGGGGTGAGGAAGACCGTCATCGACAAGCAGGCGCTCGAGCAGCAATACCAGTTGACGATGGCCGCGTTGCAGGATTGCGTGCCCATCATCGAGGCAACCTACGACTACGAATTCAATGCGCCGCTGCAGGCGGCGCTGCGCCCGGCCGTCACGAGCTCGGCCTGGCTTCGAGCGCAGGACGTCGAGTTCTCCGAGCACGGCACCACCGATTTCGTACTGGACAAGCTCGACCAGTCGAATACCCGGCAGATGTTGTTGCTCTACACGAACTACTACACGAGCCCGGATTTCAGCGCGATCGTCGTCGATCTGCAGATCAGCCTGCTGGTGCGAAAGATTTCAAAGGGCACGCTGCGTGCCTCCCGGGTCAATCCAGAGTACATCCCCTATCGACAGACCATCCGCAGCAGGGTCGTGCTTGCGAATGCCGATCTGAAGGATCGCAAGAAAAACGTCGAACGCTGGGCGGCCAACCACGGCAGGCTCGCGCGACAGGCGTTCGACTCAGGCATCGCGGCGTTGGCGACGCTCGCGCCCCTCGCCATCGAATTGAACGCCGAACAGGCGAAGGACTGGCGCAGTCGCGGCAAGCGCAAGACGCAGCAGATCGAAGGAGTTTTCGGCTGGGTACGCGAGCGCGATGCGGATGGAATCCTCATGATCGACGCGCGCGATGGCGCGTGGACACGCATTCGCACCGTGTCGCCGAACTGAGTGGTGATCATGCTGAAGCCCTGAGCTCCGACACGCGTTACCGGCGTTGTCCGATGCGTGCCGCGCGCCGCGAAGCACGTGCCGGCCTAACATTCAGATGGATCCTCACGAGGTGTTGAACATGACCCCCGCAAAGTCGAAATCCTGGTTCTCGCGTTTCGCCAAGGGCACCGCCTACGCCACCGGCCGGCCCGCCACGTTCGCGATCGCGCTCACGGTGGTCGTGACATGGGCGATAAGCGGGCCGCTCTTTCACTGGAGCGACACCTGGCAGCTGGTGATCAATACCGGCACCACCATCGTCACCTTCCTCATGGTGTTCCTGATCCAGAGCACGCAGAACCTCGACTCGCAGGCCGTGCAGATCAAGCTCGATGAGCTGCTACGCGTCACGCCAGGAGCGCACAACCTGCTCATGAATCTCGAGGAGCTGGAGGAAATGGAGCTCGAACGGATTCGCGCGGTGTATGTGAAGCTCGCCGAGAAAGCACGGCAAGGTCCCGATGATGGGCGCAGCGACGAAGGCGTTCCGGACATCGACGATCTGGTCGAGAAGCCCAAGCGCTGACGCTATCCACGCCCCGGACGCCAGCCATCAAAGATCGTTCGCGGCACCAAGTCGCGATCGCGTGACAGCGTCGCCACCGCGCCGAATCCAAGTGCGGTTCGCAACAGGGTGCGCCGCGATGCACGCATGGAGCGGCTGCCGTGCATCATCCCGCCAGCAACACGGCCTCGGCATGCTCGAGTGCTGCCGGCGTGCCGTAGATCACCACGATGTCGCCGTCCTGGAATTCCGTATCGCCGCTTGGCTCGCGGCCGATGATGCCCTGCCGACGGATGCCGGTGAATGCGACCTCGGCTCCCGCCTGCCGCACCTCATCCACGCGCTTGCCGATGCACCACGAGCCCGGAGGCAACACCACCGAGCGCACCGCCTCGGCGAATTCGGCGTCGTTCGACATGCCGTCACCGCGCGCGATGACATTGCGCAGCATCTCGTAGCGATTGCCGCGCAACTCGGCCACGGTACGCATGACTGTGCTGGCGGGTACTTTCAACGACATGAGCACGTGCGACGCCAGCATGAGGCTCGCCTCGAACGCTTCGGGCACGACCTCGGTGGCGCCGGCGGTCCGCAGCTCGAGCAGGCGCGAGTCATCGGGGGTGCGGACCAGCACCGGCACGTCGGTGCGCAGACGCCGCAGGCTGCGCAGGATGGCGAGCGAGGTGCGGGTGTCGGAGAACGAGATGACCACGGCATTGGCGTTTGCGAGGCCCACTTCCTCGAGCACCTGCTCGTCGGCGGAATCGCCATACACCACGGGCTGCCCGATCTGCCGCGCGGTGCGCACGCGGACCGCGTCCAGGTCGATGGCGATGTATTCAAAGCCTTGCGCCTCGAGCACGCGCGCCACGTTCTGGCCAACACGGCCGAAGCCGCAGAGGATCACGTGCTCGCGCTTGGCCACGGCCTGCGTGGCGGCGTCTTCGCGTTCGATGGCGGTTTTCGGCGGTCCGCGCTCGCCTAACAACAGCCGCGCCACGCGCTTGTTGTTGGCGAGGATCAACGGCGCCAGCACCATGCCGAGCACCACGGCGACCAGCAATGGCTGTGCGATGCCGGGGTCGATGGCCTCGTTCTGCAGCAGGAGCGTCAACAGCGCGATGCCGAATTCGCCGCCGACCGCGAGTGTGACGCCGGTACGAATGGCCTTGAAGTTCGAATCGACGAACAGGCGCGTGGCGAAAGTGGCGATGGTCGCCTTGATGAGGACCATCGCCACGAGTAGCGCGAGGATCACCCACAGCTCGCGCCACAGCGCATCGAAGTCGAGCAGCATGCCGACCGAGATGAAGAACAGGCCGAGCAGGATGTCGCGGAACGGCCGGATGACGCTTTCCACCTGGTGGCTGTATTCGGTTTCGGCCAGCATCATCCCGGCGAGGAATGCGCCGAGCGCCATCGACAGGCCGGCGAGCTGCGAGGCCCACGCGGACGCGAGCGCCACCAGCAACACCGCGAGCGTGAACAGCTCGCGCAGCCGGCTGTTGGCGATGACGTACAGCAGCGGCCGCAGCAGCCAGCGACCCGCGGCCAGCACCACGAGAACTGCAAGCGTGCCCGCTCCCACCAGCTTGAGCGCGCCGCTCATGTCGAACCCTTCGGCGCCCGGCGCCAGCGCGGCCGCCAGCGCGAGGAATGGCACCACCGCGATGTCCTGGAACAACACCACGCTGAAAGCCAGCCGCCCATGCGTGCGGTTGAGCTCGGCGCGTTCGGTGAGCTGCTGCACGATGAGCACCGTGGAGCTCATCGCCACCACGCCGCCGAGCACGATGCACTGCGGCCAGCCGAGGGCAAACAGGCGCGCGATGAGTGCCACGACGGCAGCGGTACCCAACACCTGCAGCGAGCCGAGCCCGAACACTTCACGGCGCAGCGCCACCATGCGTGGCCACGAGAACTCCAGCCCCAGCGTGAACAGCAGGAACACCACGCCGAGCTCGGCCAGCAGGTGCGTGGTATCGGATTCGGGGAACAGCCCGATGGCGTGCGGCCCGAGGATGAGCCCGACGGTGACGTAACCGAGGATGGACGGCAGGCCGAGGCGGCGCGCCAACGTCACGACGAACACCGACGCGGCTAACAGGACGAGGATGAGTGGCAGTGGGGAGTCGGTCATTCGTGGGAGAAGTTAGCACGGTGGTTGTCGTTGAGCACCGCCCACACTATTGTCCCTGCGAGATGAATCTCACCGACACTTTCGCGCGCTTCGCGAAATCCGAGCAGTTCGGGGGCGTATTGCTCCTGGCCTGCACCATCGTATCGCTGGCGCTTGCCAATTCCCCCGCCGGGGATCCCTGGCTCGGCGTATGGCAAACCCGCCTGGGCCCGCTCAGCCTCGAACACTGGATCAACGACGCGCTCATGGCGATCTTCTTCCTGTTGATCGGCCTGGAGCTGGAGCGCGAACTCTACGTGGGCGAGCTTTCTTCCGTGAGAAACGCGCTGCTGCCCGCGTTCGCCGCCGTCGGCGGCATGATTGCGCCGGCGCTCTTTCACTTCGCGTTGAATGGCGGTAGCGCCACCCAGCCGGGCTTCGGCATACCGATGGCCACCGACATCGCATTCGCGCTCGGCGTGCTGGCATTGCTCGGCAAGCGGGTGCCGCCCGCGCTCAAGGTCTTCATCGTCGCGTTTGCCGTCATCGACGATCTCGGCGCCATCGTGCTGATCGCCGTGGTGTACACGGCGCACGTCGCGGTGGTGTGGGTCGCGTTGGCCTTGGGCGTGTGGGCGGCGCTCATCGTGCTCAACCGGCTGCGCATCACGACTCTCGTGCCTTATCTCGCGGGCGGTGCGTTCATGTGGGTCTGCCTGTTGAACGCCGGAGTTCACGCGTCGATCGCCGGCGTCATGCTGGCGTTCGCCATTCCGTTCACGGCGCGTGCGCCGGGAGCGGAGTCGCCTTCACACCGGCTGGAACACTGGCTGCACAAACCGGTGGCGTTCCTGATCCTGCCGCTGTTTGCGCTGGCGAATACCGGCGTGCCGATCGATGCGGACGCCATCGCGCAGCTGCAAGGCACCAACAGCCTGGGCATCGCGCTCGGCCTGCTGCTCGGCAAGCCGCTCGGAGTCTTGCTGATGTGCGTCCTGGCCGTGGCCAGCGGAGTGAGCGCGCTGCCGGTCGGCAACCGCTGGACTCACATCGTCGGGGCGGGACTGCTCGGCGGCATTGGCTTCACGATGTCGATATTCATCACGAACCTCGCGTTCGCGAATGCGCCGGCGCTCATCAATTCTTCGAAACTTGCGGTGCTGATCGCCTCGCTGGTCGCGGGCGTGCTCGGATTCCTGTGGCTCCGAGTGATGCCGGAAAAGGGGACATTCCTATTTTTTTCGCGGCGAAAAAAATAGGAATGTCCCCTTTTCCGGCACCGCTAGGAATTCATGAAGACCGTGGTGTCGTACCGCTCGAAATTCTGCAGCGCGCGCCGGTAGGCGGCGTGAATCATGCGTTCGGCGACCTTGTCCGCGCGCGGCGAGAGCAGCATGCGCAACACCACTTCGTCAGCCGGACGGGCCTTGTCGTCGCCGAGATACTGCTCGATGAGTTTGGTGATGCGGTTGCACATCTCATTCGTGAAGCGCAGCCGCGCGGCGTCGTGCACCGTGTCGACCGCCGGCCCATAGGTAGCCCGCGCCTCCGATGTGAGCTCGGTCAGAAAGCTCGCCATCAGCCGGGCCTTGTCCGCAATCCGGAGCTCGCAGTAGTAGGCGATTTCGGATTGCAGGTTCATGCGACTGCGCCGCGCCTCAGGCCGCCGGGAAGAAATCGATGGGTTTGCTGACTGTCAGCGGCTCGACGTCGGCGGGCTTGAAGCGGATCAACCGTACGCGCGCCACGATCTTTTTCTCGAGCTCGGGATCCTTGAGCTCGCTCGAGACCACGCGGCACATGGTGATTTCACCGGACGGAGCGATGGTGAATTCCAGCACCAGCTTGCCCGCGAGCTCCGGCTGATCGCGCAATGCGCGGCCATAGAGCGCGTACAACGCGCCCTTGTTGCGATCGAACACGATCTCGACTTCCTCACGCGCGCGCGACGCCTTGCCACTGTTGCCGGTGCGCTGTACGTGGCCGCCGGCATTCGGATCGAGTCCCGAGCCGTGCTGGACCTGCGTCGTGGTGTGCGTGCCGATGGCGCCGGCGCCACCGCCGAAACCACGCGCCATGTTGGCGGTATTGATGCCACCGCTCGCGCGGCCAGCCTGGGACGTGATGAGGTTGCGCTCCGAGCGCGCATCTTCAACCGGCGTCTTCAATTGCGGATCGGCGAGATCGAGATTCTGGTCGCGCAACGCCTCGAGCTCGTCCTGCAGCGCGAGCATGCCCTGGTTGCGGACGTTGGGCTTGGGCTTCTCGACCGGCTTTTCGACCGGCTTCGGCTTGTCGGGCTCGGGCTTCTTTTCTTCCGGCGGCGGCGGTGGTGGCGGCGGCGGCTTCGGTTTTTCGACGATGAGCTGGGCCACGCGCTCGCGCACTTCCTCGGGCTTCATGCGTTCGGTCACGCGCTTCGGCAACAGGAAGATCAGGATCGCCAGCAACGTCGCGATGATCAGCAGGATGCGCAGCAGTTTCTTGAACTTGCGCTCGCTCTCTTCTTCGAGCGCCCACGGCAGCTCGAAGCGGCGGAAAAATGGAGCGAGTCCGACGCTCATGCGCCGGCTCCGACTTCGCGCTCACGCTGGATCACGGCGAGCGAAACCTTGCCATAGTCGGCGGCGGTGGCCGTCGCCATGACGCGCTTGAGCACCGAGAACGGCGTGCCCCGGTCGCCCATGATGGTGATTTCGCGTTCGGCGAGATCTTCCTGCGCGGCGGCGCGCGTGCTGCTGTCGTTCTGTTGTTTGAGCTCGTCGCGCAACGCGGCGATGACGAGCTGCGGGTCGTTGGGCTTGAGGTCGGCGATCTTGGCGACGATGCGGCCATTCACCAGGATGTCTTCCGTCGTGACCATGATGACCACGGTCTCGCGCGGCTTGAGATCGGCGACCGACTGCGGAATGGTGATGTTCTTGGTGTTCGGCAGGATTTCCACATCCGAGCTGTGCAGCAACAGGAACACGACCAGCATCGTGAGCATGTCGATGAACGGCACCAGCGCCATGTGACTGGCGTGATGACCGCGCTTGCGATGCTTCTTGATGCGGTACGGGGTCATTTCCTTGCTCCCGCGGCGGGCGCGGGACCCGCGGCCGCGGCACCCACGATCGGCGCGTCACCGACCGAGATGTCCGGGAAGAGCTCGACCTTGGTGAATGCCGGGGCGTCGTCCTTCTCGAACAGGCGCACGTTGTCCATGGTCTGCACCAGCACGTCGTACGGGATGTCCTCTTCCATCAGGACGTTCGCCGCCAGCACGGTCGGATACTTGCTCTTCACGAACTGCAGGAATTCAGAGAGGCCCGCGTAGTCGTATTCGCCTTCCTTGCGCGGCAGCGAACGCAGCACGCCCGAGTTGCGGTCCGCGATTTCGATGGCGTTCTTGCGCACGATCACCTCGAGCTGAAGCCCCTTTGGCAATTCCGGCACCGAGGAGTTGGGCGCCGGAAGATTCAGCTCGAGAATGTTCGTGTTGGAGAACACCGCCGTGAACAGCAGGAAGAACACGAGGATCACCATCATGTCGATCATCGGCACG
>DASYKM010000106.1:0-2302 GCA_035995425.1 Steroidobacteraceae bacterium | reverse complement strand
TGTTCAGCCGCGCCCGTCCCAACGCCGAGATCGTCGGCTTGCTGCAGGCCCAGCGCGGCACCGAATTCGCCGCGCCCGTGGAGCCGGACGCGACCGCGCTGGTGGCGTGAGGAAGTGCTGGACTTTCTTCCCTTCTCCCCTCGTGGGAGCGAGACGAGCGAAGCTCGCTCTTGGCGCGGACGAAGTCCGCGCCGGATGAGGGGTTTTTATCCGCTGAGACAGACCCTTCACCCGTCACGAACGCGCTTCGCGCGTCCGTGCCACCCTCTCCCACAAGGGGAGAGGGCGCGCACTGCCGCTGCCGGGACATCGAGCCAATCGCTCATACGAGTGTAGCGTCGAGGACGCCACGCGAGTGCGCGTGACGTCCCAACAACGTCATTGCGAGCGAAGCGAAGCAATCCACTCTTCCTTCCGCTGCGGCAATGGATTGCTTCGCTGCGCTCGCAATGACGGTTTCAAGTCTTCCGTTTTCTCGAATGATACGTCAGCGCCGGCGGCACGCAGTGGCAAAGCGCGGCTTCGGGTTCTTCATCGCGCTGTCAGCATTTTTCCGAGACGATCGCGTGAGCAGCCTGGAGCGCGGGCCTGAAAGGCGGAAGCACCCAGGAGAGCGACTCCATGAAACCAATCGGTTCAAAATTCTCCGGACCTCATCCTGAGGAGTCCGGCGAAGCGTAGCGATGCCGGGCGTCTCGAAGGATGGCAGCTCGTACCGTCGCCTGCGGCCATCCTTCGAGACGCATCGCTGGTGCGATGCTCCTCAGGATGAGGTCCAGGCAGAATGCCGATACGATTCGAACTTCGGAAACGCTATCCTAAGCCGCCTCGCGCAGGCCGGCGAGGAAGCTGTCGACGCTCTGAAACAGCGCGGTGGCGTGCTGGTTGAGTTCGCCGGACGCGACCATGACATTGTTGGCGAGGACCCGCGACTGCTCGGCGGCCTGGCTTGCGCCGGTGACGTTGAGCGAGACTTCGCTGGTGCCCATGGCGGCCTGCTGCACGCTGCGCGCGATCTCGCGCGTCGCCGAATCCTGCTCCTCGACGGCGGCGGCGATGGTGGTGGCGATGCCGCTGATCTCGCGGATGGTGTCGCTGATGCCGCCGATCGCGATGACGCAATCGCCGGTGGCGGACTGGATGGCGGTGACCTGGCCCGCGATCTCCTCGGTCGCCTTCGCGGTCTGGCTGGCGAGCTCCTTGACCTCGGAGGCGACTACGGCAAAGCCGCGGCCGGCATCGCCGGCCCGCGCCGCCTCGATGGTCGCGTTGAGCGCCAGCAGGTTGGTCTGGCTGGCGATGGCGCCGATCAGGCGGAGCACATCGCCGATCTTTTCGCCGGCAGCGGCGAGGCTCTCGACCATTTCGGTGGTTTGCCCGGCCTTGACCACCGCGCCATCGGCGACGCCGCTGGAATGGGTGACCTGACGGCCGATCTCGGCCACGGAAGAGGCAAGCTCCTCGGTGGCGGCGGCCACGGTGCTGACGCTGGCGGAAGCTTCCTCGGAAGCGGCGGCGGCGGCCGCGGCCCGTTGCGAGGTGCCGTTGACGCTGGCGGTGATCTCGCCGGCGACGCGCTGCATATCCATCGTCGCGTTGGCGACGGCGGTGACGACGCCCTTGACGTCGGCCTCAAAGCGGTCGGCCATCTCGCGTTGCAACGCCATCTTCTCACGCTCGGCCTGCTGTTTGGAGGCTTCCTGCGTCTCGCGCATGCCGCGCGCCTCGATCATGCTGCGACGGAACACATCGACTGCCACCGCCATGGTGCCGAGTTCGTCCTTGCGTTCGCCGCCGGGAATCGTGACCTCGATGTCGCCGCTGGAAAGACGGTTCATGACCGCGGTGATGGCCGCCAACGGGCGCGACAGGCCGCGGCCGAGCAGGAATGCCAGCAGAACGGCGCCGGCGAGAATCGCAAGGGTGGCGAGCAGAAGATACAACTGGGCGCGGGTCGCGGCGGCCTCGTATTCGGTGGTGTCCTTGATGACTTCAATGACCGCTATCGGCTGGCCGGCATAGTTCCTGATCTGCCCGACATAGAGCGCGGCGGCGTGTCCGCCGATGGTGGCGTCCCGCTGCAGCGTCGCGCCATCGAACACGCTCTTGAGTTCGTCCTGGGTGGCGACGACGCCGTCGCCGAAGGTCGACGACAGTCGCCTGACGGCCTTGCCGTCGAACCAGTGGACCGCCAAGTCGATGCCGAAGCGCTGCTTGGCGCGATCGACGAATTCCTTGCCGAACGCGGCGCCGATGTCGACATTCGCAATGCTCTTGCCGTCGCGCATGATCGGCGTCATGC
>DASYKM010000105.1:0-7664 GCA_035995425.1 Steroidobacteraceae bacterium | reverse complement strand
CTCGAAATCACCGACATGCTGGTGCGCTCCAACGCGGTCGATCTCGTGGTCATCGACTCCGTCGCCGCGCTCACGCCCAAGGCTGAAATCGAAGGCGAAATGGGCGAGCCGCAAATGGGCCTGCATGCCCGCCTCATGTCGCAGGCGCTGCGCAAGCTCACCGGCAACATCTCGCGCTCGAACACCATGGTCATCTTCATCAACCAGATCCGCATGAAGATCGGCGTCATGTTCGGCAATCCGGAAACCACCACCGGCGGCAACGCGCTCAAGTTCTACGCCTCGGTCCGCCTCGACATCCGCCGCATCGGCGCCATCAAGAATGGCGAAGAAGTAGTGGGCAACCAGACGCGCGTGAAAGTGGTGAAGAACAAAGTGGCGCCGCCATTCCGCGAAGCCGAGTTCGAAATCATGTACGGCCAGGGCATTTCGCGCCAAGGCGAAATCATCGATCTCGGTTCCACGCACGGCATCATTGAAAAGTCCGGTTCCTGGTACAGCTACAACGGCGAGCGTATCGGCCAGGGCAAAGACAACGCGCGCGATTTCCTCAAGGCTCGTCCGGAGATTGCCAAGGAAATCGAAGACCAGATTCGCGCCAAGCTCGTGCCGGTGAAGCCCGCGCGTCCGGAGCTGAAGAGCGTCGGTTCAGACTGAGAGAGTTCAACGGGTGAAATCCGGGGGGACAGATTTCCTGATCTGTCCCCTCTTTATTTGCGAGAGGGCACATGCGTCGTCCGGGCGGTAAGAAAACCCTCGACCCAGAGAAGGTAAGCGACCCCAAGAGCGCGCACGCCTTCGCCATTGCCTATCTGGCGCGGCGGGATTTTTCCGCCGCCGACCTGCGACGCAAACTCAAAGAACGTGGTTTCGTCGAATCCGCCATCGAGCCAGTGCTCGTGGAGCTCGAGGCCAGCAACGTCATCAACGATGACCGATATGGCGAAAACGTCGTGGCGTACCGCTCCCGTCGCGGTCAGGGGCCAGCGCGCATCCGCCAGGAACTCAAGCGCTCCGGGCTGGGTTCCGAAGCCATCCAGAACACCATGGACAAGGCCAAAGACGACGGGCCCGACTTCGTGAGCCTTGCCAGGGCAGCAAGAGCGCGGAAATTCGGGCCGGATCTGCCCAAAGACTGGAAAGAACGCTCGCGACAGGCCAGATTTTTGCAATACCGGGGCTTTTCAACGGATCATATCCGCGCTGTTTTGGAGGGGGTCCCGGACGATGATTCGGATACCGACCCAAACGGCGAACCCGGTCCGAATTAAGCCCTAAGCCCCGAGTCCCATGCCCCAGAAACTGCCCTTTATGAGCGCGGCGGACGTCCGTCGCGCCTTCCTCGAATTTTTCCGCGAGCGCGGCCACACCGTGGTTGCTTCCGCCAGCCTCGTGCCGGGCAATGACCCCACGCTGCTCTTCACCAACGCCGGCATGGTGCAGTTCAAGGACTGCTTCCTCGGCCGCGACAAGCGCGACTATGTGCGCGCCACATCGAGCCAGCGCTGCGTGCGCGCCGGTGGCAAACACAACGATCTCGAGAACGTGGGCTATACCGCGCGTCACCACACCTTCTTCGAAATGCTGGGCAACTTCTCGTTCGGCGATTACTTCAAGAAGGACGCCATCCGTTTCGCCTGGGATTTCGTCACCGGCACGCTGAAGATTGACCCCGCGCGACTCATGGTCACGGTCTACGCCACCGACGACGAGGCCTTCGACCTCTGGCACAAGGAAGCCGGCGTTCCGAAAGACAAGATCGTGCGCATCGGCGACAAACCCGGCGGCGGATCCGACAACTTCTGGCAGATGGGCGAAACCGGTCCCTGCGGCCCATGCACGGAGATCTTCTACGACCACGGTGCGCACATTCCGGGCGGCCCGCCGGGCTCGCCGGACGCCGATGGCGATCGCTGGGTCGAAATCTGGAACCTCGTGTTCATGCAGTTCGACCGTTCGGCCGACGGCAAGCTCACGCCGCTGCCGAAGCCTTCGGTGGACACCGGCGCGGGTCTCGAGCGCGTGTCGGCGGTGATGCAGGGCGTCACCAACAACTACGACATCGACCTCTTCAAGAACCTGGTGAAGGCGGCGGCCGCGCTCGCGAACACCAGCGACCTCACCAACAGCAGCCTGCGCGTCATCGCCGATCACATCCGCGCCTGTACCTTCCTCGTCATCGACGGCGTCACGCCGTCGAACGAAGGCCGCGGCTACGTGCTCCGGCGCATCATCCGCCGCGCCATCCGCCATGGATACAAGCTCGGCATCAAGGACGCGTTTTTCTACAAGCTCGTCGCCACGCTCGCCGCGGAAATGGGCGGCGCATTTCCCGAGCTAACTACCGGCAAGGACCTGGCCGCGCGCGTATTGAAACAGGAAGAAGAGCGTTTCGCCGAGACGTTGGCGAATGGCATGCAGCTGCTGGACAGCGCATTCGCGGCGCTCAAGGGCGGCAAGACGCTCGACGGCGACACGGTGTTCAAGCTCTATGACACCTATGGCTTTCCCATCGACCTCACCGCCGACATCGCGCGCGAGCGGGGCTTGTCCATCGACCAGTCGGGCTACGACGCGGCGATGGAAGTGCAGCGCAAGCAGTCGCAGGCCGCCAGCAAGTTCGGCGTCGACCTTTCCAGCGGCGTGCGCCTCGAAGACAAGACCGACTTCCTGGGATACGCAGCGACTACGGATGTCGGCAAGGTGGTGGCGCTGCTCAAGGGCGGCGCGCCCGTCCAGGCGCTCAATGCCGGCGATGAAGGCGAGGTAGTCCTCGATCGCACTCCTTTCTATGCGGAGTCCGGCGGCCAGGTGGGCGATGCCGGCGAACTCGGCAACGTCAGCGCAAAGTTCACGGTGGCGGACACGCAGAAGCGGGGCGCGGCGTTCTCGCACATCGGCAAGTTGACCGCGGGAACCATCAAGCTCGGCGACAGCCTCGCCGCGAACGTGGACGTCACGCGCCGCAAGGCCATCATGGCCAACCACTCGGCCACTCATCTATTACATGCCGCCCTGCGCAAGGTGCTGGGCACGCACGTCCAGCAAAAGGGTTCGCTCGTGGCGCCCGACCGGCTACGCTTCGACTTCTCGCATTTCCAGCCCATCACCGCCGACGAGCTCAAGCAGATCGAGCGGCTGGTGAATGCGGAAATTCGCAAGAATGCGCCCGCCGAAACGCGCGAGATGCCCTACGACACCGCCGTGGCCGAAGGTGCCATCGCCTTGTTCGGCGAAAAATATGAGAAAGACGTGCGGGTGCTGCGCATGGGCGATTTCTCCATGGAGCTCTGCGGCGGCACGCACGTGGCGCGCGCGGGCGATATCGGCATCTTCAAGATCCTGAGCGAAAGCGGCGTGGCCGCCGGCGTGCGGCGCATCGAAGCCATCACGGCCGAAGGCGCGCTGGACTACCTGGAGCTCACCGATCAGCTCATCAAGGAAGTGGCCGGGCTCGTGCGCGGATCGCGCGACGACATCGCGGCCAAGGTTTCCGACGCGCTCGATCGCGTCCGCCAGCTCGAAAAGGAAAATCGCGAGCTCAAGAACAAGCTTGCGAGTGGGCAGGGCACCGACCTTTCCGCTGGAGCAACCGACATTGCCGGCGTGAAGCTCGTCGCCGCGCAGGTGGACGGCGCCGACGCGGGCGCGCTGCGCAACGCGGTGGACCAGCTCAAGGACAAGCTCAAGTCCGCGATCATCGTGCTCGCATCCGTGGACGCCACTAACAAGATCACGCTGGTCGCCGGCGTCACCGCCGACCAGACCGCCAAGGTCAAGGCCGGTGAGCTCGTCGGCAATGTGGCAGGACAGGTCGGCGGCAAAGGTGGCGGCCGCCCGGACTTCGCCCAGGCCGGCGGCAACAACCCCGCGGCGTTGGGTGCCGCGCTTGCGAGCGTCGAGGCATTCGTCCGCGCCAAGCTCGGGGCGTGAACGCCCGCACAATAGTCCAGAAATACGGCGGAACGTCCGTGGGCTCGGTCGAGCTCATCCAGCGCGTCGCCGAAAAAGTGGCCGCCGTGCGTGAACGCGGTGACCGCATCGCCGTGGTGGTCTCGGCCATGGGCGACTCCACCGATCGCCTGGTCGATCTCGCCGCCGGCATCGCTCGAGAGCCGAATGCGCGCGAGATGGACGTACTGCTTTCCACGGGCGAACAGGTCTCGATCGCGCTGCTCGCCATGGCGCTCTGCGAACGCGGCATTCCGGCGCGTTCATTCACCGGCAGCCAGATCCGCGTGCGCACCACTAACATCCATCGACGAGCGCGCATCACCGCGGTCGAGACCGCGCGGCTCAGGGAAACCATTGATGCCGGGATTGTCCCGGTCGTCGCGGGATTTCAGGGCATCGATGACGACGGCGACATCACCACGATAGGACGCGGCGGCTCGGATACCAGCGCCGTGGCACTGGCCGTGGCGCTCGGGGCCGACGAGTGCCAGATCCTCACCGACGTCGACGGCGTCTACACCACCGATCCCCGCATGGTTCCCGACGCAAAACTGTTGTCACGCATCTCCTTCGAGGAGATGCTGGAGCTCGCCGGACAGGGCTCGCGCGTCCTGCATCTGCGCGCGGTGGAATTCGCCGCCAAGTACAACGTGCCGCTTCGAGTGTTGTCCTCGTTCCGTCCGGGATCAGGGACACTCATATGCAAAGAGGAATCCCACGTGGAAGCTCCGCTCATCTCCGGCATCGCTTTCAATCGCGATGAAGCGCAGTTGACGATCTCCGGTCTCCCCGATACGGCCGACGCAGTGGCGCGAGTGCTCAAGCCCATCTCCACGGCAAACATCGAGGTCGACATGATCGTTCTGGCCACCGGCAGAGAGGGCCTTAAGGACCTTTCGTTTACGGTGCACCGCGACGATTTTCTCGAAGCGCAGCGCTTAATGCGGAACATAACTATGGAATTTCAGGGTGCCCGCATGACGGGCGACGACAAGGTTGCGAAACTCGCGGTGGTCGGAGTGGGCATGCGATCGCATGCCGGAGTGGCCACGCAACTCTTTGAATCCCTTGCGCGCCAGGGCGTGAAAGCGCTCCTCATTTCCACCTCCGAAATCAAGATCGCAGTGTTGGTTCCTGAAGACGCTCTCGAAAGTTGTGTCAAATGTCTGCACAACGATTTGCGACTTTCGTAAGGGCTGCGTGCGACTTTCATAAGGGCTACTGTCCTCCGCGTTATGAGACGTGGCCCCAGTGACCATGGTGGTCCGCAAGTGGTAAGGTTCCGCTCGTTGTTCGTCCGCACCTGCGGGGGTCCGAGCAGCAAAAGACAAAAGACAAAGATGAAGAGGCTCCGCGGAGGGCCCTCAATATGCTCATTTTGACGCGACGAGTTGGTGAATCTGTCGTCATTGGCGAGGACGTGACCGTTACGGTCCTCGGAGTGAAGGGCAATCAGGTCCGCATCGGCATCAATGCGCCGAAGACTGTGGCCGTTCACCGTGAGGAAATTTTCGAGCGCATCAAGAGCGGCCGCGTTGCCGGCGACAATGCGCCTTCGGATGAGCCCAATACCCTTCCGCGGGAGACTCTGCCCGCCTGACGCGTTTTTGAGCAGTTCTTTGCCAGCCAGTCTCCGGCTCATTATGATTCGCCCCCCGGAGAGATGGCCGAGTGGTCGAAGGCGCACCCCTGCTAAGGGTGTAAGGGTCAAAAGCCCTTCGAGGGTTCGAATCCCTCTCTCTCCGCCAATATTCAGAATCGCCAGCGTGATCTTCTCAGCTAGCCAAAGCGAAGTCAGCCCGAGTTTCGCGCGAAATCCGGTCGATACCAGTGCAGCGAATCTGATTCGTCTGCGTCAATTGGACTGACGCGCCAGCTTTCTGCTGTCGCCGACGAGCCTTCCGGGCTTTCCGGAATCGCGATACCACGAAGCGCACGCCGCCACGTCGCTGCTTTCGTCGGCGGGTGGTCCCTCAATGCGTGTAAGAAACCGGCATCTCGCGCCACTATCTAGCTGTCGCCGGAGCGTCCGGCATCAATTTGGCTCACGTGGACATAAAGACACTTACCCAGGACGAGATCTACGTCAGTGCGGTCGCGCAATTTGGCGCGGCGCTGGCGCGTCTGGCCTGCGGGTACGAACGCGACGCTGACCGAGCGCGTGACCTGCTTCAGGAGATTCACCTCGATCTGTGGCGCAGCCTTGCGAGGTATGAGGGACGAGCGTCGCTGCGCACCTGGGTCTATCGCATAGCGCATTGTGTCGCCGCAAAACACATCTACCGGGATCGGCGCGCTCGCCTCGGCGAGATGGTGGATCTCGAGGAGGCGCTAACTACCGAAACGTCGGTAAGTGAAATCGAGAGCACAGAGCGCGGTGATCTTATGGGACGTCTTATGGAGTTGATTCATCAACTTCAGCCAATGGACCGCCAGATCATGCTCCTGTACCTCGACGATCTGGACGCCACCGCAATTGGAGAGATCGCGGGACTTACTTCAGGCGCAGTCGCGACTCGAATTCACCGCATCAAGGCATTGCTCGCCAAGCGTTTCAACTGCAAGGAGACCGCATGAACACCCCTCAGATAGAAGCCCACGAACTTCGCGCTCTCTGGCAGCGTCTGCCCACGATTCCAGTCAGCGTTTCACCAGCGGAAATACGCGCCCGAGCCGAAAGGCTTCAGGCGCACATCCGTCGTCGCAATCGTACTGAGTACATCGCGACGTTCATTACAGCAGCGGGGTTAGTCTGGTACGCCAGCTTGGGGATATCCTGGCTGTGGAGCGCGGGCGCTGTTCTGACCGCGTTAGGGTCCGGTATTTATGCTTTCGCCTGGCATCGCCTCGGTCGCGCTGCTGCCATTCCCGATTTGCAAACTACTACCCTGCTGGACTTTCATCGCGCAGAACTGGCGCGTCAGCGCGACGCGCTCCGGAGTATGTGGCGTCTCGGCTTGCCCATGTTGCCCGGCATTACGCTGCTTCTGATCGGCTGGTGGAATGTTGCGGTAACGCGTTTGCCCTTTACACAGCTGGTGATGACCGCAGCCATTGTCGGTCTCCTGTCGGTGGTCGTAGTCATGTGGACGACGATTCTGCAATTCGCGGGAGCCGCGCGCTTTCAGCGCATGCTCGAAGAGCTTGATAGATATCGGGAGAGCTAGAAAAGTGCCCGTGCGCCGCGAATTCTGCGGCGACTTTCTCAAATAACGCCTCGAGGCTCGCAGCATCCGGGTCGGCGGTAAGGGCAGAGGCGAGGCGATCATACGCGGCGGCACATAGAGGCAGTCGCTGGCGCGTTGCTTTCATTACAGCCAATCTGACAGACAGATCTCTACGTGGTCACAGTCAGCTTCACCCCGAGCGAATCCACCAACTTTCGCACCGTCTCGTAACGAACCTTCGCCCCTGGAGCGAGCGCTTTGTACAGGCTTTCGCGTCCGAGACCCGACGCTTCGGCTACTGAAGCCATGCCTCGCGCCTTGGCGACATTCGCCACTGCGCGCAGAAACATGTCGGGGTTTGGATCTTCCAGAGCGGCTGCCAGGTATTCGGCAACTACCGCTTCACTGTTGAGATGGCGTGACACATCGAACGGTGCGAGTTGACCCGCCATCGCTGCTTTCGCCTTTCTCTTCTTCGCAGTCATGTTTTCAACTCCCGCGCCATCTTGAGCGCGCGTTTGATGTCTCGCTTCTGAGTCGGCT
>DASYKM010000104.1:0-29997 GCA_035995425.1 Steroidobacteraceae bacterium | reverse complement strand
CGCAATGATCGTCGCGACGAGACGCGCGCGTTCCTCGGGTTTCGCGCTGTCGAGGCCGGCGAGCTGCTGCTCGGTACTAGCTAGATGCCATTTCAACCCGCGTTCATAGGCGGACGCATGCGCCCCGGTGGGCACGGCAATTTCAGCGGATCGGTCCGGCGATGGCTGCATCGCCAGCTTGATGATCAGAACGAGCGCGACCACCGAAACCGCCGCTGCGACCGACAACCACGGGTTGAAGGTCCGGCCTGCTCGCGGCACGTGCGCGCTGTCGATCTGCGCCGCCCGCGCCAGCGCGGTTTGCCAGCGCTGCTGCACATCCGCGGGCACGGGAACTTCAGGCATCGCCGCCGCCGCGTCGAGCCGCGCGGCGAGGCGATGCAATCGCTGGGCAAGCTCCGGCTCGTTGGCGAGCGCTGCGCCAATCCGCGCGCGCTCCGCCGGGTCGAGCCCGTCTCGGTAGTAGTAGAGGATGAGGTCGTCATCGGAAATCATGTTTTTTCACCTCGCCATACGTGCAGATCGACGCGCAGCTTGCGGACCGCGCGAAACAACGTGCTCTTGGTGTTGTTGATGTTGGTGTGCAGGCTTTCGGCGATCTCTTCGAGGCGCCAGCCTTCGATGTGTTTGAGCACAAAGGTCTGCCGCTCCATCGTCGTCAGGCGTTGCAGCGCCACCGCCAGGTCTTTGCCCAGAGCTTCCTGGGTGTAATCACTGTCGGGCGACGACGAAGGAGCGGCAAACAAGCTGTCGACATCGAGATCGTCTTCGGCCCGGGTCTTGCGCCGCCGGATGAGATCGATCGCCGCATTGACCGCGATACGATGGATCCAGGAATCTAGCGCCGCTTCGCCGCGGAATTCGTCGCGACGATCCCAGGCCTTCAGCAGTGCGTCTTGAACCGCGTCCGCGGCGAGCTCGGCGTCGCGCGTGATTCGCAGGCAGGCGTTGTACCAGCGCACGCTGCGTTCATTGAGCAGGGTCTGGAAGGCATCTGGCCGAACCGGGGCCTTGAACAGGGTGAGCACGAAACTTAGACGGCAGGGCCGGGAAAAGGTTAGGTCAGGCGGACGCCAGGTGCCTGGGGCGAATAGGAATACTACCGCGTGAAGCGCGGCCGCCGGTTGCGCCTTCGCGCAGCTACTTCGACGGATCGACGACTCGACCCTGGAACAGGATCGCCCCGGTCGCGTTGTGACGGATGAAGAACAGGAACGGGCGGTCGATGACCAGCGTGGCCGGCGCTGAGACCAAGCCAACCCCCACGCCGGTGGCTGCGGCGGCCGTCGTCCCCTTCTCATCGACGGTGATGATCGCCTTGTGGAGGACGGACTGGATGCGCAGGTTGCGCGCACCGTTGATGCCCGAGAAGTCGGCCCCGTCACCGAACGCTTCGGGCATGCCCAGCGCCGACAGCGTGTCGTTCAGGCCGACGTCGGTCGCGAACTTGAACCGCGGCATGATCACGCTGGCGATGCCGCTCGGCCGGGCGTCCGCGAGGATGGCGCTCACCGATTCGACGGACAGCCCGCTCTCGAAGCCGGCAAACGTCCCCTCGTCCGGAACCACGATGATCATCGAGACCGTGTCGCCGGCGTAGTCGAGGGCAGCTGCCCTCCAGCCCGCCCCGCTCCAGAGCGAGGCGTTGTGGTCGCCATGCATGGTCGGGACGGAAACATCGCCTGCGAGCGTGTGGAAGGTCTCGTTCGAACTGCTCTTCGGGAATTGCACCTTCCAATCCCCGTGGAAGAAGACGGCATTGGCCAGCACCAGCCGCGTGAGCGAGTTGATCGTGCCCGGGGGAAACAGCGTCGGAATCTGATCCTCAGTTTGATAGGCGACCCAGCCATTGATCGCGTCGCGGGCCGGCTCCGGCGCCGCCGCGAAATCCTCCACGAAAAGTCCGGCGCCGTAGTTCTCGGCAAGCGTGTCGAGGTAGCCAGGCAGGACGGAGACACCGTTCTGGATCCAGATCGAATTGGAGACATCGAGGCGGAACGCGGCGGCGCTCGCCGCGGGCGGCGGCGTGGTCAGCGCCAGGTCCAGCGCGTTGAACGCGGCGTGCAGACGCGGGGCTGGCAAGGTGAAGTGGAGTGCGTCGGCCATTTGGGCGGCGGTGCTCGTCGCAGAGCCCGCGTACAACATCGCAAGCGCGGTCGAAATGCTCGGCTGCGAGAAAAGGAAGTTGCCCGACTGACTCGAGCGCAGCGCGAAATACATGTCGAGCGAGAAAGCCAGGTTGTCGTTCGCGAATGTCGCGGCATCTTCGCTGCTGACCACCGGGGCCATCGCGCGCGCCTTGCTGGAACGTAGCTCGTTCACGGGCGGGCGCTCGGCCGAGCGCTCGGGTGGGGAGGAACCCTCGGAACCGCCGCAGCCTGACAGCGTCACCCCGACCAACAGGAAAATTAAGTTCAGTGCACGACGCATGGCCAATCCCTCACGCATGACGACGGGCAAGCGTTGCACGGGAGGCGTCGCGTGTCTGTCAAGAATTGTGTGAGCGGGTCGCAGCTAACTATTTGTTTGGGAAGGTGGTGCCGGAGGCAGGGATCGAACCCGCGACCCCCGATCAATAAAACGCACAACCTGGCGAAATCCGTGGCGGAAGCCAGGCTCATTCGACGCGAACTGGATCGCCTGGCGTGAATGTCAGGATTCCCACAAAATACGCCCCGGCGGAGATCAACAGCGAGAACGCAAACGATGGAGCGAGTGACCGGAGGATGCTTGTGCGGCGATGTGCGCATCGTCGCGACGGGACGCCCGTATCGCGTCGGCATCTGTCATTGCCTCGATTGCCGCAAGAACCACGGCGCGTTGTTTCATGCGTCCGCGATCTTCCCGCTGGACGCGGTCGTCATCGAAGGCGAAACGCGCGATTTCAAAGGGCGGCATTTCTGCCCGCGCTGCGGTTCGCCGCTGTTCGCGCGCAGCGACGATGAGATCGTGCTGAATCTGGGATCGCTCGACGCCCCGGACCAATTCAAGCCTACCTATGAGTTATGGACCATCCGGCGCGAGTCCTGGCTCCCCCCATTCCCGCTCGCCAAGCATTTCGAACGAGATCGTGAGAACGCGAGCCGCAATGAATAGCTTCTATCCGATCGGCACGCCCGGCGTCGCCTGGGGCGCCACCGAAAAAGCGCGTTGGCTCGCGGGCCAACGCAAACTCCGCAGCTACACCGACGAGGTCGAGACGCGCATCGAGCGCCTCGCGGCGCGCTTCGACCTCGTGGAATACGGGCAGCTCGACTATCCACCCGATCGCTATCGTCAGCTCGCGCTGCGCAGCCGTGGCTGGCGCGATGAACGCCCGCTGGTGCTCATCACCGGCGGCGTGCACGGCTACGAGACGAGCGGTGTGCACGGCGCGCTGCAGTTCCTCGAGCAACGCGCGGCCGACTATCCAGTAAACCTGCTCGCGGTGCCCTGCGTGAGCCCCTGGGCCTACGAGCGAATTCATCGCTGGAACGCGGATGCCGTCGATCCGAATCGTTCCTTCAACGACGGCGGTACCACGGCCGAGTCGGCGGCGCTGCTGCGCCTGGTGGCGCCGCTGCGCGGACGCTTCCGTCTGCACGTCGACCTGCACGAAACAACCGATACGGATGAGAGTGAATATCGGCCCGCGCTTGCGGCACGCGACGGCAAGGCGTTCGAGCACGGGCTCATTCCGGATGGGTTTTATCTCGTCGACGACCGCGAGAATCCGCAACCCGAATTTCAGCGCGCGATCATCGCAGCGGTCGCGAAAGTGACGCACATCGCACCCGCTGACGAGCGCAACGAGATCATCGCCACACCGGTCGTGGCGCCGGGCGTCATCGAATATCCCATGCGAGAGCTCGGCCTCTGCGCGGGAATTACCGGCGCGCGCTACACGACGACGACCGAGGTGTATCCCGACAGTCCACGAGCATCACCCGAGGTGTGCAATGCCGCCCAGGTCGCGGCGACGTGTGCGGCGATCGAGTTCGTGCTGCGGGCAGGCTGAAAGCCGGAGCGACTCTTCCTGGGACGGACTTCAGTGGCCGCCCTCGACATGGATGCCCGCATCCGCGAGCGCGCCGGCCAGCTCCGCTTCGATGCGCGCCGCTTCGCCGCGCTTGATGTGCTGCAAGTGAAGCGTCGGACCCGCCAGCACTTCGATGCCGCGCTTCAGCACACTCCCGGCGGCGCGGATCCCCTGCTTGTGCTGATCGAAGCGTTGCGATGGGGAATAACGACTCATGCCGACGTACACGCCGTGGTCATCGCCGCGTCGATCGGCGAAGTCCAGCAGGATTAGATAGACGTTCGAACGGCCGCGGCCGTTGGCGGTGAAGCGCGCGGCGACGTCGTAGGCGGTGGGCAGCCAGCTGATGTAGCGCATGGGAAGCCAGTCGGGCACTGATGCGCCCGCACGCTTCCACAGGAGATCCAGGGCAGCTTCGATGTTGGCGGCGAAGTGGCCGCGCATCCAGCTTTCGTGGATGCAGTGCGCACCGGCCATGCCGTCGCCGGCGGCGAGTGCGGACTCGAACGCCGTCGCGAGATCGCGGTCCGAGCGCGCGCGGAGCGGTCGTTGATCTGGTCGCGCGGGATTCTCATTCATCGCAATTGGTGCCGGCTGCGGGGATCGAACCCGCGACCCCGTGATAACAAATTGGAGGGTGGGAAAGGCTCGGGCGAATCGAAGAACTTAGACGATTGATTTTATTGAATGGATTTGACGTCATCAACCGCGAGCTCACATGGCATCCGTTTGCATCTGTCACGACTGAGCACGACGAGGCAGACCTAAGTCCCGCAAAACTCCCGCAAGCACCTGGTCTCCGAGGCGTGCACTCGACCGAATCACCAACCGGATTCAGGCAATCAAGTCGCCAAGGGCGCACCGCTCATAGTGCTCGAGGCCATGAAAATGGAGCAGACGATTACCGCTCCGTCCGCGAGCAAGATCGATCGCGTGCTTTGTGAGGTGGGTGAACAGGTGCGAGAAGGCGCGGAGCTGTTAGTCTTCGTCGATCAATAGCCGGATGTGAGCTCGATGGCCTTTCTACGATCGCAGGACCTGTATCCGGCAGCGCCTGCACGTGGCTGGATTCCCTGGGGCGCGCTCGCGCCATTCCTGTTGCTGATATTCGTGATCGCCACGGCTCTGCTCGGTGACGGATTGATCTCGAAATTCGTCAACATGGATGCCAAGGGAAATCCGCTGGACGCGACCGCGCTGGTGGCGTTCACGCTGGTTCCTTTCAGCTTGCTGGCTCTGGTATTGCTGGCCTGGGTCCGCTTCGTGGAGCGGCGGACCCTCGAGAGCATTGGCATTCGCGGCGAACACAAGGTGCGCGATTTCCTTCGTGGCCATGCGTTCGGACTCGCGGGAATTTCCGGAATCGTCGTGGTCATGTGGATCACGGGTGGGGTGCGGCTCGTGGCGGTGGCGCCCGTGTTTTCGCAACCTGGGTTTCTCGTGCCGATCCTGCTCTTGTTGTTCACGTTCGCGCTGCAGGCGAGTGTCGAAGAAATCCTGTTCCGCGGCTGGTTGCTGTCGGTGCTCGCCAAGAAATTCAACGTGCCCGTCGCTGTCGTAGTTAGTTCAGCGTTCTTTTCGTTGCTGCACTTCAGTCCCGGTCAGCACTGGCTCGTGACCATCGGCACGTTCCTTTTCGCGTTGTTTGCCTGCGCCTGGGTGCTGCGCACGCGCAGCGTGCTCGGCGTCATGGGGTGGCACGCAGGCTGGAATTGGCTGCTGGCCGTCGGCTTTGGCCTGCCGGTCACAGGGCTCGACGTGGGAATTCCCGCGCTATTGGCTGATATGGAACCGGTGGGGCCCTTCTGGCTCACGGGTGGTGCGCAAGGACCCGAAGCCAGCGTGGCGTGTCTCGGCTATTTCGCAGTTGGCATCGGATGGATGCTGGCGACGGACCACTCGAAGCGCATCTAGGCCTACGGCGCGTGGCTCGATCCGACACCGGAATAGACCGGATTAGTCGGAAATCGTAAGCCGGAGCGGCGCCTAGTTTTTGGTGCCGGCTGCAGGGATCGAACCCGCGACCCCCTGATTACAAATCAGGTGCTCTACCAACTGAGCTAAGCCGGCCTATATATAAGAGCGCGGATTTTAGGCGGCCTCGCGCCGAGGCGCCACGCGCGATACCCGTTTACGGCGCCGGGGCCTCGGGCGCGGGGCAAGGCCGGAATTCCAGCTCCGCATCCCCGGCCGGGAATTTCGAGCCCTCGAGCGGCGGCGAATCGGACTTCAGGGTGAGGTCGAGCCAGATGGCCGTGCCGCCCTTCTCGCGCGCTTCGATCTGCGGCAGCAGGCCGAGCTTGGCCACTTTTTCCGACTGCGCCGCGGCGCGCGCCTCGTCCGAAAAGATGCCGAGCGAAATTCGCCGCGCGCTGCCGAGCTCGCCCATGCCCTGCGCATCGGCGATGCCACCTTTGTGGAGGCGATCGAGCAGGCGTCGCTCGCCGGATTCGGTGGGTGGGCTTTCGAGATAGACCCAGTAACCATCGAACGAGCGGACGGCGACTTCGCGCGGCATCGAGGTATAGCCGCTGTCGTTCAGTGTCTGGCGCGCGCGCGCTGCGAGCTCATTGGTGGCGAACGGGCCCACGGTGACGCAACGGCCACCGACGGAGACGGGCTGCGTCTCGCGCGCCAGTTGCAGCCGCGGTGCATCCACCTTCGGAGAAACGGGCATCTGGGCGTCTTTCGGCGCGAGCCAATGCGACCACGCAAAGAACGCGAGGTTGGCCAATAAGAGAAGGAGTAAGGCGGCACGCACGGGCGGCGCGAGTGTAGCAAATGCGCTTCGGGCTTCGGGGCCCTACGACTGCGCGAACACGGCAAGGCCGCGCAACACGAGGTCGGGAACCAGGCGCGCGGGACTCTTTATATAGCGCTTCAGAGCGGGTGCGCCGCCTCCGGTGAGGATGAGCAAAGGCCTGCCTCCCAGCGTTTTCGCCGCTTCCGTAAGTGCGCGATCGATGAACGCGGCGGCGGCGAACACGGAGCCGGCGGCCAGTGCCCCGGCGGTATCGGTGGCGAACAGCGATTGCACCTTCGCGCCTCCGCCGGCGGCGCGACGCCGAATGCCGTGGGTGCCGGACAGCAGTGTCTCGACCATGGCTTCCGGCCCCGGAGCGATGGCGCCGCCTCGATGGCGCCCTTTGGCGGTGACGGCGTCGATGGTGAGCGCGGTGCCCACGTTCGCGATGACGACGGTCCGGCCACGCGCCTGGGCGTGCGCGCCGACGGCCGACACCCAGCGGTCCGCACCTAATCGCCACACGTCGCGATAGCTGTTGGTCACGCCGTGCGCGCGCCGTGCCGAGGCAATGTATTCGGGCGTGACGCGGAATCGGCGGAGCACGGCGGCGTCGAGCACGCGCGACAGCGCCTCGTCGACCACGCTGACCACCACCACGCGGCTCACATCGCGCGGCGCGCCGCGCACCAGCGCGCGCAGCGCCAGCCCCGAGTTCTCATGCGCCGCGGCCTGCATGCGGCCCTGTACCGTGCCGCGCAGCGTGGCCCATTTCACGCGGGTGTTACCGATGTCGACTAACAAGGTTGTCATTGATCTATTCGCACCGTGACTTCTCCGGAAATGAAACGCCGTACACCGGCGGGGGTCTCGACCAGCAGCGCGCCGTGCGCGTCGACACCGCGCGCCACGCCGCGCGTGATTTCGCCGGCGTTCTCCACGCGCACCTCGCTCTCGCGCAACGCGTCGCAGTCGTGCCAGTTATCGAGATGCGGCGCGAGGCCATGGCGAGGAAATCCTTCGAGCGCCGGCACCAGGCGCGCCAGCAGCGCGGCCACTATAAGGTTGCGGTCGGGCACGGATGAACTGCGCGCGCGCATGTCGTCGGCGATGTTGCCGGTGGCCTTGACCGCGGCGCGCGCCGCGTCGTCGAGCATTACATTGAGGCCGATGCCGGCCACGACGTGCACCGGCCCGCCCGATTCGGCGCGCATCTCGATGAGGATTCCGCCGAGCTTGCCGTCGCGCGTCACGAGGTCATTCGGCCACTTCAATGACACGCCGGTGATGCCGAGCCCGGCCAGCGCGTTCACCGCGCACAACCCGACCACCAGCGAGAGCGCCGAGAGATCGGCCGGCAGGTCGGCGTACTGCCACGCCAGCGACAGGCAGATGGCGCCGCCCGGTGGCGCAATCCAGCCACGTCCGCGGCGGCCGCGCCCGCCGGTCTGGTGCTCGGCGAGCACCACCGAGGCCCGCCCCGCCGCCGGCGGCAACGCCTCCAGCAATCGGGTGTTGGTGGATTCGAGCGTCCATTCGACCAACAGCACTTCGATGTTTTCGCGCACGGCGCCCGGCAAGTGGGCTTCGATGCGCTCGGCGGAAAGCGCGCTGATGCCCGGTGCCAGGCGATATCCCTTGTTGGTCTGCGCATCGAGCGCGACGCCGAGCTCACGCAGCTGCTCGACGGCCTTCCACACCGCCGCGCGCGTCACGGACAGGTCCGCGGCCAGCGCTTCGCCGGATTGGTAGCCGCGGTCGTCGAGTCGCTGGAATACGCGCTGCGGCAGCGGCGAAGCAGAGCCGTTCACGTGCGTCCGCGACCGAGCAACCAGAGCCTGCGCGCCCGCGGCTCGGTGCCGGCACGCATGCGCCGCACGTTGGCGCGGTGCGTGTAGACCACCAGGGCGGCGCAGGCCAGTGCAAAGCCCATGGCCGGAGTGAAAGCCGTGCCGTCGCGCAGCAGTAGATAGACCGGTATGGCGAGCGCGGCGGAGATCGATGCCAGCCCGACGAAGCCCGAGACCGCGACGATCGCCAGCCAGGTCGCGAACAAGGGTACGAGCAGCAGCAGCTCTATTCCGGCGAACGCGCCCACCAGGGTTGCCACGCCCTTGCCGCCGCGAAAGCCATGCCACACCGGGAACACATGGCCGACGACCGCGGCGAAGGCGCAGGCCGGTGGCAGCCACAGCGCGAGGTCCGCCGGCGCGGCCGGCACGCGCGGCAGCGCGAGGGTCGGCAACACCGCGGCGGCAATCCAGCCCTTGGCGACATCGATGAAGATGACCCAGAGCGCGAATGCCGGACCCTGGGTGCGCAGGGCGTTGGTCGCACCCGCATTGCCGCTGCCGCTCTTGCGGATGTCGACGCCGCCCCATAGCCGCCCGACCACGAGGCTTCCGACAATGGAGCCGAGAAGATAGGCAAGCAGGATCTTGAGGGCGAATTCCATCGTGAGCTACGGCAGAAAAACTTCCGCCAGCATACATCGGACGCTGCCGCCCCCGTGACGCTCAATGACATCCAGCGGCACGGCGAGCACCGCGTCGACGGAGGAATACAGCCGCACGTACTTCGGCGTGGCCAGTGCGTGGCGTGCGGTCTCCGACATCACCAGAATGGTGAAATCGCCCAGGTATTCATCCCAGCTGCCCACTTCGAGCATGTTTCCGGCGAAAGCGCGCATTTCGGCGTGATCGATGGCCACGAGGTCGCGCCCCGAAGCGCGCAGGCGCTGCTCGACGCGCCCGCGATCGGCCACCGCTATCGCATCGAGCGCCACGACCGCGATGCGCGTCCCCACATGCATGAGCACGTTGGTGTGGTAGATGGGCGTGCCCGATTCGTCGGCGGCCGCGAACAGCTCGAGCGTGTAGCCCATTTCGCGCGCCCACTCCCGCGCCACGGCCTCATCGGTGCGCGGCGAGAGGCAGGCATAGGCGACGCGCGCCGGGTGATCGAGCACCAAGCTGCCCGTGCCTTCGAGAAATCGCCCCTCTTTCTCGTGCGCGGTGAGGTCGAGAATCCGGCGCAACTCGAAACCGGTTTCGCGCACCGCGGTATCGATGATTTCCTGGCGGCGCTCCGCACGGCGGTTTTCGGCGTGCATGGGGTACAACACCACCGTGCCGTTGGCATGGAAACTGACCCAGTTGTTCGGGAACACGGCGTCGGGCTTGGGGGGCGCATCGGAATCGGGCGCTACGCAGACCGCCACGCCTTCGGCGGCCAATGCCGCGGCGAAGGCATCGAATTCGCGCAGCGCCCGCTCGGCCACCTCGGCGGCGGCCCGCCCTTCGGCGCCGGGCTGCTGGAATCCCGGCTTTTGGAAACGATTCGTGGCGGCGGTTTGCGGGTTGTACCCAAAATGTTTAGGGCGAACCATCAGAATGGCACCCGCACACTGTGAAGAACCCGAACGGCCCCGGAATTTCCCTCCCTGCATTACCGACTTCTACATCCGGTACACGGTAGGCACAATACCCAACGCATGACCGACACCGTCCCAACACTCGATGCGCGCGACAGCGAAGGCGCGCGATTCGCGCAGGAAATCTCCGCGGCATACGAAGAATTCGGATTCGTGATCATCCAGAACCACGGCATCGACAAGCGACTGATCGATCGATGCCTGGACTGCTTCCACCAGTTCTTCGCCCTGCCCGTCGCCGAGAAGCTTCGCTACAAGGTCCCGGGCGGTGGCGGCGCACGTGGCTACACGGCCTTCGGCATCGAGACCGCCAAGGGCGCCGAGCACCACGACCTGAAAGAATTCTGGCACGTTGGCCGCGAGCTGCCGCCCGGACATCCGTTCAACGAGGTCATGGCGCCTAACATCTGGGTGGACAGCATTCCGGGCTTTCGCGAAACGACGCTCGGCTTGTACGAAGCCTTCGATGCGCTGGGTCGCCGGCTGCTGGCGCCCATCGCGCGCTCGGTCGGGCTGCCGGCGAACTTCTTCGACGACAAGGTGAATCTCGGCAACAGCGTGCTGCGCGTCATCCACTACCCGCCGATGCCGCCCGAGCCCACACCCTCGGTGCGCGCCGGCGCGCACGAGGACATCAACGTCATCACGTTGTTGTTAGGCGCCGAGGAGCCCGGCCTCGAGGTGCTGTCGCGCAAGGGCGAGTGGCTGCCCATCAACCCGGCCCCCGGAACGCTGGTGTGCAACGTGGGCGACATGCTGCAGCGCCTGACGAACCGGCACCTGCGCTCGACCACGCACCGCGTCACCAATCCGCCGCGCGAGCGCGCCAGCAACGCGCGCTATTCGCTGCCGTTCTTCCTGCACTTCAACCCCGACTTCCTCATCAAGACGCTGCCGCAGTACATCGACGCGCAGCACCCGGATCAGTTTCCCGTGCCGATCAACGCGCAAGACTTCCTGCTGGAACGCCTGCGCGAAATCAAGCTCATCTAACAAAACCAACAAGAAGAAGGCGCATGCAGATATCGCTCCTGCTACAGGCCGTGCTCGGCATCGCGGTGTTCGTCGGCATCGGCATGTTGTTCAGCAGTAACTATCGGCGCATCAACTGGAAGCTGGTGGTCTTCGCCATCGCGCTGCAGTTCATCATCTGCCTCTTGTTGCTCAAGGCGCCGGGGATTCGCGACGGGCTGCAATACGCGAATCGCGCCGTGGCCGCGCTCAGCGAGGCGACGATGAAAGGCACCTCGTTCGTATACGGCTATCTCGGCGGCGGCGCGACCCCGTTCACCGTGACCAATCCGTCGGCGCTCTTCACCTTTGCATTCCAGTCGATGCCGCTGGTCATCGTGATCTCGGCGCTGGCCTCGCTGCTTTGGTACTGGCGCGTGCTGCCGATCGTCATCTCCGGAATCGCCTACGTCTTCAAGCGCACGCTCGGCACGCGCGGCCCGGTGGGCCTGGTCGTGACCTCCAATATCTTTCTCGGACAGGTGGAAGCGCCGATCCTGGTGCGTCCTTATCTCGCGCGCATGACGCAGTACGAGCTGCTGCTCGTGCTGACAGCCGGCATGGCCATGATCGCCGGCTCCGTCATGGTGATCTACGCATCGATGCTCGGACCGCAAATCAATGGCGTGCTCGGCCATCTCATCACCAAGTCGCTCATGTCGGTGCCGGCATCGATCATGTTCGCGCACGTGATGCTGCCGGAAGACAACGAGGCCTCGGCCGAGCTCGACAAGCCGCCGAGCATGTACGAGAGCGCCATGGACGCCATCACTCGCGGCACGAGCGACGGCCTGCACGTGTACATGAACGTGCTGGCCATCCTCATCGTGCTGATCGCGCTCGTGGCGCTCGCCAACGGCATGATCGGCGCGTGGCTGCCCGATATCGCCGGCGCGCCGCTGTCGATGGAGCGCATCGCCGGCTGGGTGTTTTCGCCCATCGCCTGGCTCATGGGCATCCCGTGGAGCGAAGCGCCGGTTGCCGGCAGCTTGTTAGGCGTCAAGACCATCCTGAACGAATTCATCGCCTACCTGCAGCTGAAGGACGTGCCGGCGAGTGTCCTCGGGGACCACAGCCGACTCATCACGTTGTATGCACTCTGCGGCTTCGCCAATCTGTCGAGCATGGGAATCCAGATCAGCGGCATCGGCGTGCTGGCGCCGGACCGCCGCGGCGATCTCACGCGCCTCGCGTTTCGCGCGCTGGTTGCCGCGACCCTGGCTTCGTGCGTGAGCGGCTCCATCGTCGGCATCGTCACCTGACGCCCGGCGGGCGCTGATGGCCAAACTCTATTTCTATTACTCGACCATGAACGCGGGAAAGTCCACCGCGTTGCTGCAGGCCGGCCACAACTATGAAGAGCGCGGCATGCGCACGCTGCTGTACACGGCGAGAATCGACAGCCGCGATGGCGGGCTCATCCATTCGCGCATCGGCATCGAACGCGAAGCGCTGCATTTCTATCCGGAACTCGACCTGCGGGCGCAGATTTTTGCCGAACATGCACGCGCCGCGCTGGCCTGTGTGCTGGTCGACGAATCGCAATTCCTCACACCGGCCCAGGTGAAGCAGCTCGGCGCGGTGGTCGACGAGCTCAACATCCCGGTGCTGTGCTATGGCTTGCGCACCGACTTTCGCGGCGAGTTGTTTCCGGGCAGCGCCCAGTTGCTGGCCTGGGCCGACAACCTCATCGAGATCAAGACCATCTGCCACTGCGGGCGTAAGGCCATCATGGTGGTTCGTGTCAAGGCCGATGGCACGGCCGAGCGCGAGGGTGCGCAGATCGAAATCGGCGGCAACGAGCGCTACGTGCCATTGTGCCGGAGACATTTTTCGCAAGCTCTTGCCGGCGCAAAGATTCCTGCCTGAGATCGTGCGCGCACTGCGCAACATTTGATCAGTCTTTGTACTGCACGCTTCGGGAACACCGGCGAAATTTCCGCCCTGGAACGGGCACGCTGTTGCGCACGCGCAGCACGGGAGCGATTTCCGGTTGTAACTCTCACGTCATGTCATTAACGTGTACTCCATAAAGCGCGCAGGGCCACAGAGATGGCCGCGCAAATAACCGGAGAAACCCAATGCGTAACGTCAACGGAGCGATGTTGCTCCGCTTCCACAAATGGGCACTTGTCGCCGTCACATTGTTAGGCGGCGGCCTCGTTCAGAACGCTTATGCTCAGTCGACCGGCACCGAAGCGGCCGAAGAAGACCTGTCGGAAGTGGTGGTCAGCGCCACGCGCGTTCGCAACGTCGGAATCATCGGCGAGCAGAACGCGCCGAAGTCGCGCATTTCCCTGTCGGGCGAATACCTGCAGAAGCAGGTCTCCGGCCAGAGCGTGTTCCAGGCGCTCAACCAGGTTCCGGGCGTCACCTTCACCAACAGCGATCCGTACGGGACCTCGGGCGGCAACCTGCGCATCCGCGGCTTCGATGGTTCGCGCGTATCGGTGACCTTCGACGGTGTGCCACTCAACGACAGCGGCAACTACGCCTTGTTCACCAACCAGATGCTCGACTCCGAGCTCATCGATCGCGTGGACGTGAACCTCGGCACGACCGATGTCGACAGTCCCACGGCCTCCGCCACCGGCGGCACCGTCGCCTATCGCACGCGCAAGCCGACGGATGAGTTCGGCGGCCAGGCGGTGCTCTCGGGCGGCCAGGACAATTACAAGCGCGCGTTCGTGCGCGTCGACTCCGGCGAGTTCGGCCCGTGGGGCACCAAGGCGTTCGTCGCCGCGTCGTACCAGAACTACGACAAGTTCAAGGGCCCGGGCGAGCTCGAGAAGAAGCAGTTCAATGCCGTGGTCCGCCAGGACTTCGAGAACGAGAACTTCATCAGTCTCGCGTTCCACTACAACGTCAATCGCAATGCGTTCTATCGCACCACCAGCAAGGTGAATTTCGCGCTGTTCGGCCGCGACTACGAAAACCTCGCCACGTGTACGCGCGATGCGCCGACGGCGGGCGGTATCGACAACGAGAACGCCAGCCCGGTCGCGACGATTCCCAACGTCCTGCTGAACACCGACAATCCGGCCAACCCGTCGAGCTGCACCAACTACTTCGGCGTGCGCATCAACCCCTCGGACACCGGCAACATCCGCATGCAGTCGCTGTGGCACCTCGGTGACAAGTTTCGCCTGACGTTCGATCCGTCCTTCCAGTACGTGCTGGCGAACGGCGGCGGCACCACCACCATGCCCGAGACCGCCGTCGCGTTCTCGTCTGACATCCGCGTGCGTGGCAGCTCGGCCGCGGCGGGCGTAGATCTGAACGGCGACGGCGACCTGCTCGACACCGTGCGGTTCTATACACCCAACACCACCAACACCAACCGCTTCGGCGCCACCGCGTCGCTGATCTGGGATTTCAACGACAACAACCTGCTGCGTTTCGCGTACACGTACGATCGCGCGCGCCATCGTCAGACCGGCGAATGGGGCCCGATGTCCGCAACCGGCGTACCCGAGAACGTGTTCGCCGGAAACGAGGGCGACCAGGTGCTCGCGGCCGACGGTGATGTCATCCGCGGCCGCGATCGTAAATCCGTCGCCGAGCTCAGCCAGTACGCGCTCGAATATCGCGGGCAGTTCATGGAGGACAAGTTCACCGCGACCCTCGGTGTGCGCGCGCCCTACTTCACGCGCGAGCTCAACCAGTACTGCTACACGCCGAACGGCGGCAATGGCAGCTCGGGAACGATCGGTGTACGCGGCGGCGTGCTGTGCACTTCGCGCCAGCCCATTTCGACGCTCGCCAATGGCAACGTCACCTTCGTGCCGCCGGCCAACGCCATGACGCCCGCGGTGGATTTCATTCCGCCTTACAGCGAGACGGTGAAGTTCGACGACATCCTGCCGAGCGCCGGACTCACCTTCAAACCGTGGGAAAGCCACATGTTCTACCTGTCGTACGCGGAAGGCCTGTCGGCGCCGCGCACCGACAATCTGTACGCGGTGGTTCGCAACACCGACGGCAGCCTCACGCGCCCGACTCCGGAGTCTGAAACCACCAAGGCTTACGATCTCGGCTGGCGCCTCAACGCCGGCAGCACCATCGCCTCGGTGGCGCTGTATCGCATCGACTACACCAATCGAATCGTGTCCACCTTCAACATCGAAAAAGGCTACAGCGAGGATCGCAATGTCGGCGATGCCAAGATCCAGGGCGTCGACGCGCAGATCGGTCACCGCTTCGGCAGCGCCCTTACGCTCACCGGGTCCGCGTCGTTCAACGACAGCGAGCTCCTCGGAAGCCTCGACCCGAACCTCAACGGCAAGCAGCTGGTCGAGACCCCGAAGTGGACCTACGCCGCGCGCGCGGATATCGACGTCACCGACAATTTCCATATCGGGGCGCAGGCCAAGAAAGTCGGCAACCGCTTCGGTACGGACAACAACGACGAAGTCTCGCCGGGCTACACGGTGGTGGATCTCGACCTGAACTATGAATTCAAGGTGCCGGGATTCGATCGCGTCCAACTACAGTTCAACGTGACCAACCTGCTCGACGAAGAGTATTTCGGCAACATCAGCTCCGGCACCGGCGGCACCTCGGTGGCTTTCTACTCCATCGGTGCGCCGCGCACCGCGGTGGCCTCGATACGCTTCGACTTCTGACGCTCGCCTGGACGTGCGCTGCGTCCTTGCGCTCTCGATCCTCGCGGCGGTGGGTAGTTTGCCCACCGCCGCGGCGGAACGCCCGCCCGGGCTCATCCGCATCGCCACCTTCAACTGCAGCCTGAATCGAGCCAGCCTCGGCGCGCTGCGCCGCGACCTGGCCACGCCCGACAACAGCCAGGCCCGCGCGGTGGCCGAAATCATCCAGCACGTGCGCCCCGACATCCTGCTGCTGGAGGAATTCGATTTCGACGCCGCCGGCGAATCGCTGCGGGAATTTCAGGCCAACTATCTTGGTCACGCGCAGAACGGCGAGCCGGCAATCTCGTTTGGCCACTCGTTCTTCACGGAATCGAACACCGGCGTGCCCTCCGGCTTCGATCTCGACAACGACGGGCGCGTGGAAGGCGGCGCCGATGCGCTCGGGTTCGGGGATTTTCCCGGGCAATACGCCATGGCTTTGCTGTCGCGTTTTCCGATCGACGCCGCGCACGCGCGCACCTTCAGGAAATTCCTCTGGCGCGACATGCCGGGCGCGCTGCTTCCGGACAAGGCCGAGACGCCGCTCCCTTTTGACTGGTATTCGCCCGCGGAGCTCGCGGCGCTGCCGCTCTCATCCAAGAGTCACTGGGACGTGCCCGTGAAAATCGGTGGGGATACCCTGCACCTGCTCGCCAGCCACCCGACACCGCCCGCCTTCGACGGCACCGAGGATCGCAATGGCCTGCGCAATCACGATGAGATCCGGTTCTGGAGCGATTACCTGACACCCTCGCAGGCGGGCTATATACGCGATGACAACGGGCGGCGCGGCGGCTTCGCCGCCAAGGCGTTCGTGATCATGGGCGACCAGAACTCCGACCCCGTCGACGGCGGCAGCCGCAACGACGCCATCAACGCGCTGCTCGCCCATCCTCGCGTGGACTCGCGTTTCGTGCCGCAGAGCGCGGGCGCGCCCGAGGCAGGGGCCGTCCAGGGCGGCGCGAATCTCAGCCAGAAAGGCGATGCGCGTTTCGATACCGCGGATTTCAACGACCGGACGGCCGGCAACCTGCGCGTCGACTATCTACTGCCGTCGAAGGGCATGCGGGTCTGCGGTGGCGGCGTGTTCTGGCCCGCGCAGTCGGACCCCGCCGCGCCACTCGTGTGGGGCGACCGACCGCCGCCGAGCTCGGATCACCGCCTCGTCTGGATCGACGTCACCGTAGACGGAGCTCGATGCCCACCGGGCAGTGATCCGACAGCCAGTGAGCCTTCGCATCCGCGTCATTGAAGACCACGCGCACGAAGGATTTCTTCACGACGTCCTTGGCGAGATCGCGGCCGAGCAGGATGTTGTCGATGTATTCGCGGTATTCGCTGTCGGTGGTGCACGGCGTGAACTTCGCCGCGCCGGTGATGTTGGTGAGCTTCGAGGCCGCGGGTATGCCGTCGTCGATCTCGGCGTAGACATTGAGCTGCCGCCCTTGCGCGTCGCGCGCCGGGCCTTTCTCGATGGTGAAACGGCGGTTGAAGTCGCCTAACAATCCAAAGCGATGACCGGCGTTTGCCTCGCCTTCGATCCAGGCTTCGAGCGGCGCCACCTGCCGGCTCAGCAGCTCGCAATTGCGCCCAGGCGCAGTCAGCGGACCGGCCGGGCAGCCCGACTTGAGATGTACCGACATCAGCTGGAATTCGTCGGTGGTGCCGGGAAAGAACGTGACGACCACACCGCGGCGCACCGCGTTGTCCAGCGACAGCGGCTCGTATTCAGGCTCGCAGCGGTGCGGCAAGCCGCGCCGGATGGCGAAGCCATTCTTCTGCGTATGCGCGCGCGTGCTGAAGCAGTAGTCGTAGCCGGGAAATACCTGGGCGGCCGCCTCCGGACCATCGACTTCCTGCAGCGCCACGATGTCGGCGCGCAGTTCCGTGGCATAGCGGCGCAGCGACGCATAGTCGTCGGGCGTGCGCGGCTCGTGCTTGGTGATGGCGCACGGAAGCGTGCGGTCATCGCCGCCCACCATGCCGCCGTTTTCCGCGCAGGTGGCGCGCAGCGCCAGGTGGGTTTCCGGCGTCACCAGGTACTCGACGTTCCAGCTGGCGATGCGCACGCGGGTTTCGTTGCCCTGCCAGCGACCACCGCCCGGCAGCTCGAGCGCCACGTCGGCGGTGTGCAACGCGGCGTATTTTTCGTCGATGGTGTCGAACCCCTTGGTCCACGACCCATAGATGGGGTTCGGCAACACGAACCAGCTCTTGCCGAAGCGCGGCTCGAGCCGCTGGCGATCGCCGGCGTAAACCTGCGGATCGACGAAGTCGCCCAGGTCATCGCCCACCAGCGCCACGATCCGGTAGTTAGCGGCGATGAACGCGCGCCGCAGAGTCTTGTTGCTGTTGCTCCATTCGCTGCGCTCGCCGCGCAACAACATCCGCTCCGGGTCGGGCGCCGGGTCGATGCCGAGCGCCACCAGGTTGCGCATCGTGGCGGTCTTCGCCGGGCACGGATCGGTCGCAGTAGGCGCCGGCGTCGTGCAGTCGCGGTTGGTGATGTAGAACACGGTGTGCCCGAGCCGGCGCGCATGCGCGATGAACTCGCGCGCGCCGGGCAGAGCCTCCGCCTCGCCCGCGCCTACCCATTCGCCCCAGCTCCTGGCGCTGTAGACCGTGCGATCACGCAGCAGCCGCGCCTGGTACACGGTGTTGTCGAGAACGGTTTCGTCGAGATCGAGCACCACCGCGGTGGGCAGGCGCGCGAGGGCGTCGGCCGGCACACCGGACTGCTCCAGTGCGGCGGTGCCGGTTGAAGCGACCGCGATCCTCTCTTCGGCCAGTTTGTACACCTGCGTGACGATGGCGCGATATTCGGGCGAGACCTGCATCCACAGCGTGGCGTGCAGCGCCTCGCGGCCGGTCAGGTCTTCAGCGCTGGCGGCGCAGGTGATCGTGCACGCAATGAAACAACCGACTGCTGACGCGACGCCTCGCAACATGAATCCTCCAAACCCTGAGTCGATGACAACTGTAGAGCTGGAGTATTTCAGAAATGCAGGATTTCAGCCTGTCTCGGCGAGCGAAGTGCTCTGCCAGTCATTGTCGAGCAGATCGATCGGCTCGAGGCGCAGGTAGCGCTGCGCTTCGCTGGCCATGCAGGGTTTGGCGAACAGGAAGCCCTGCGCGAGGCTGCAACCCATGTTGCGCAGGATCTCGAGTTGCTGCCAGGTCTCGATGCCTTCGGCCACGACCTGGATGTTGAGACTTCTCGCCATGGCGACGATCGCGCTGACGATGGCGTGATCGGACGGATCCGTGGCGATGTCGCGCACGAAGCTGCGGTCTATCTTGAGTGAGTCCACGCGCCAGCGTTTGAGATAGGACAAGCTCGAGTACCCGGTGCCGAAATCGTCGATGGCGATTTTCACGCCAAGGTCACGCAGCGTTGCCAGTGCATCTTCGCGGAATTCGCCGGTGCGCTTCTCGAACAGCGACCCCTCGGTCAGCTCGAGCTGGATCAATTGCGGCCCGATGCGATTCCTTTCCATGGCCTGCTGAATGAGCTCGCGCAGCTTGGTGCGCTCGAGCTGAACCGCCGACACGTTCATGCTCACCGGCACGAGGTGCGCGCCCTGCTCGCGCCACTTGGTGATGTCGCTGCCGATGCGATCGAGCACGAACTGGCCAATGGGGATGATGAGGCCGGTCTCCTCGGCGACTTCGATGAAACGCTCCGGCGGGATGAAACCCTGCGTCGGGTGCTTCCAGCGCACCAGCGCTTCCAGGCCGGCGACGCGCCGCGTGTGGATGTCGATGATGGGTTGATAGTGCACGTCGAACTGATTCAGTTTGAGCCCGACACGCAGCGAGGATTCGATGGCCACGCGCTCCTTGAGCGAGCGATCCATCTGCGGCGAAAACACCTGGAAGTTGTTGCGCCCCAGATCCTTGGCCTGGTACATCGCCGTGTCGGAATGCTTCAGCAGCTCGCCCATGGTCGCCCCGTCGCGCGGGAACAGGCTCACGCCGATGCTCACGGTTGCGACCAGTGCACGGCCGTCGATCATCACCGGGGCGCTCAACACTTCATTGATGCGCGTCGCCGCAATGCCCACTTCATCGGGCGCATTGACCTTGTGCAGCACGACGACGAATTCGTCGCCACCCATGCGCACGACAATATCGGAGGGCCGCACCGCGGCGCGCACGCGCTTGGCGATTTCCTGCAGCAGCTTGTCGCCGACTTCGTGGCCACGCGAGTCGTTGATGTGCTTGAAGCGGTCGAGATCCAGGAACAGCACCGCGAGCATCTGCCCGGTTTCCTGGCCGCGCGCGATGGCTTCGGGCAGGTGGGCCTGCAGGAAGAGCCGGTTGGGCAGGCCCGTCAGGTGATCGTGGTTGGCGAGTTTGTCGAGCCGCTGCTGATTCGCGATCAGCTGCGTCTGGGCTTTCTTGCGCTCCGACAGATCGCGCATCAGGTAGGAGACCAGCCGGCGGTCGCGCGACTCGATCGGTACGCAGCTCACTTCGACATCCATCTGCCGGCCGTCCTTGAGCCATTGCACGAGCTCGATGCCACGGCTGGGCTCGACGCGCGCCAGCGTCGCGATCACCGGATCCTGCGAATCATTCGGCCCGCGCAGCACCGACAACACCGAGCGGCCGCGCAACTCTTCGAGGGTGAAGCCAAGCTGCTGCTGCACGGCGGGATTGGCGTCGACGATCTCTCCGGTGCGCGCGTCGGCGACCAGGAGACCGTCCTGCGCCTGTTCGATGATGGCGCGATAGCGGGATTCGAGTGACAGGCGGTCGGCATTGAGGCGGCGAGAGCGCGCGATCAACAGCATCGCGACGATCATGAAGCCACCGACCAGCAGGCCGAGCAGGATCGTCTGGTAGAGCGTGGTGCGCGTGGCCTGCGCGTACGCGCTGCGCGGAATTTCCAGCTGCACCAGCCAGATCGGCGTGCCGAGCTGATCGCGCAGGATCAGATAGCCGTTGACGTGACTGCGACCAGCGACGCGCGTCAGCAGATTGGCCGTCAGCGGCGAGCGCCGCACCCAGTCGCGAACTTCCTCGGGCACGCCCGCGCGATCGAGATTCGCCACCGGAAATCCGTTCACCGGCCAGGGCGAGAAGTGGCCGATGCGCTCGACGACCGTGGGCGAGAAGGCGCGTGCGAATGCCATCCAGCCTTGAGGCTGCGTGCTCGTGGTGCTCGCGAACACGGGGCGCACCACGAACAGCGCCGGTCCGCGCGCACGTTGCACGATGCCACGCACGCTGTCGGCCTGGCCATTCAACTGTCCCGACGTCACGCCCTGCTTGATGGCGGCCAACAGCTCGGGGTCGGGTGGAATCTCGTATTCCTGCATCGCGGTCGGATCGACAGCCAGCGACGCGCGCGTCTCGAGGTTTCGGTCGAGCACCAGGAAAGTATCGACGTCGAAACGCAGCAGTGACCCTGCGCCCACCGACAGATGAAAGTATTCGGGGCGATTGCCGGCGACGAATTCGGCGGTCTCGTTCCAGATGGAGTAATCGCCGACCGCGGCGTACAGGTCCTGCAGCTCGGCCTGGTACCCGCGCTCGAGCTGGCGGCTCTGCATGTCGACGTCGCGGGACTCGATGTCGGCGACGTTCACCAGCCAGCCACGCTGCGACCAGCCGTAGAAGATCACGAGAATGACGGCGACCACCGCGCCTATCACGGGCAGCGGCGATTGCCGGATTCTGGTTTTCGAGTCCGGGGACTTGGAGCGGGTCATAACGTGAACTGCGTCACGTGCATATTTGGGCCACTCTAAAGTGTGCCCGGCGACCCCTTGGGTGCGGCACCGAACCGCGCACAGTTTCCCCCAAAAAGGGCGTTCAGATGGCCCGATATCGGAAATTGCGGAAGCGCACTTTGCCGCTGCCCGCCGCGTACAGGCCGGGGCGCAAGCTCAGGAAGTCATAGGCCGTGTTGTGGTGATAGCCGGACACTTCCATCTGCGTGTCGAACTTGTTCCATGAAACGCCATCCGTCGAGGTGTGGAACGTCACGATGTGCCGGTTGTTCTCGAAGCGGATGAACAGGCGCCGCGCCACGCCGTTGGGCTTGGCGCGGGCGGCGTCGATGGCCGTGCGATGCCGGATGAGCTGGCGCTCGTTGAAACCAAGGCCGCAGTACATGCGTTTGTTGTAGAAGAAAAGCACGCCACCGGTCGCGGCGCCTTCCACTTCGATCTCGACCTCGCAAGCGTACGCCTGGTCTCCCGTGATGCAGGTGATGGGAGAGCAGTTAGACGGGCTGTCGCCCTTTCCGGCGAGCACCAGCGCGCCATTTTCGTAGGCAACGCGCGCGCGCTCGTTCGCATCGGGCGCATAAAACGCCCACTGGATGCCGAACTTGTCCTTGCTGAAGTCGTCCGACAACGCGATGCCGTGCGTCCGGCCGCTCGATTTGATGGGCTTCGGCTGGGGGCTTGAAAGGTCTTTGCCGAGAAAGCGAAACCACCCGTCGTCCGTCCACTCGATGCGATCGAGCAGCGTCTGCCGGCCGAGCGTCCAATAACCGTTTTCGTAGCCGTGATGGACGCTCCACCAGTCGCCCTTCGGCCCCTCGACGAGCGTTGCATGACCGCGCGACCACCATTTCTCGTGCGCGTCGGTGGTACGCACCAGCGGATTGGCGGGGCAGTTCTCCCACGGGCCGTGGATCGAGCGGGAGCGCGCCGCGATCACCATGTGGCCGGTGGGTGGACCCGCGGTGCCGCCGACCGCGGTGACCATGTAGTAATACTGGCCGTGGCGCATGACCTTGGGACCTTCGGGCGAGAAGCTTTCGACGACCCAGTCTTCAGGGTAATGCCACGGTTCGTAGACGTGCTCCACGGCGCCGTCGGTCGCCAGGCCATCGTCCTCGAGCCGCACGCGATCGCCGCCCGAGAGGAACAGGTATCGCTTGCCGTCTTCGCCGACGACGTGGCCCGGATCGATGTGCTTCGGCAAGTCGAGATCGATGGGCTCACTCCATGGACCGCGCATCGACGGTGCGTGCACAACGTAGTTAGAGCGCTTCGTGGCGGTGCGCGCCGGGAAGTAGATGAAGTAGCGCTCGCCGTGCCTGGCGATGTCGCAGGCCCATACCGATCCCACGGGCGTGGTCAGCGCGGGGCCGACCGGATCCCAGTTCACGAGGTCGCGCGAGTGCCAGACGACGATGCCGGGATACGAATCGAAGGACGAGAACGTCATCCAGTAGTCGGCGCCGTCCTTGAGGATGGTGGGATCGGGCCGATCGCCCGCGAACACCGGGTTGAGATAGGTGCCGTCGCCGAGATCCGCGACGCGCTGTCCTTCGAAGCCCTTGCCCCAGCGCAGATCCGACCAGTCCGCGGGCGTGCGCGTGGCGCAGGTGCCCACGGGCTTCGCGTCGGCGCGCGCGGCGGCGGCACCGCCGCTCGCCGCGGCCGCGACTACCAAAGACTTCAGCGCCTCGCGCCGGGAAGTTTTCTTCATCGTGCGTTCCCGAAGGAAAAAAAAAGGCGCCGGCGAGAACCACCGGCGCCCCATTATTGCAGCTGTCTCAGTAGCGGTAACGCACGCCAAAGGTGAACTGGCGTCCGGTGCTGCCGTACTGCGTGACCACCGGGTTGTCGACGTACGCGAAACGATCGGTGGTCTGGTTGGTGAGGTTCAGCGCTTCGAGCGACACCGCGAGTCTGTCGGTGAAGTTGTAACGCACCGACGCGTCGACGTTGGTGGTGGACTCACTACCGGTGAAGTCGTTGATCAACGGCGCGTTGCAGTAGGTCACCGCCGCGTTCGGGTCGGCCGGAACGGCAGCCGTCGACGTATCGATGCCCGGCGCGCAGGAGCCCGCGGCGATCGGATAGGTCGTGAAGTACCCCTCACGCTGCGCGACGGACACGCGTGCGCTGAAGTTGGGCACTTCATAGTACAAGGTGAAGTTGACCGCGTTCGGCGACGACCCCAGCCACGGACCTTTTGAAGTGGTCTGCGGGATGGTCGTGCCGTTGCCCGGATCGAGGATGTAGTTGAGCTCCGATTCGATGTGCGTGTAGTTGATCTGCGCACCCAGGTTCTTGAGGAACCAGGGCAGGAAGGTGAAGTCCTGCTGGTACGAGACCTCGAAGCCGGACAATTCGCCGCCCGGTGCGTCGCGGAACTGGCGCGCACGGAAGATGCCGTCCGAGTCGATGTAGGCGAGCTGATTGACGTTGGTGAAGCCCTGGCGGATCTGCGCAATTCCCGCCGCATCGGCGAACGTCGAAAGCGGCGCATCGAACAGGATCGTCTGCGGGAAGCTGTCGATGTCCTTCCTGAAGTACGCGCCGGACAGCAAGCCGCCCTCGTTGAAGTACCACTCGAGGCTCATGTCGTAGTTGATGCCGCGAAACGGTTTCAGATACGGGTTGCCGATGGTCAGCGTCGCGACGCCAGAACCGCCCGGTGGAGCGTTCGGTACCGAGATCGCGGTGATCGTCGGTGCGAGATTGCCGAGCAACGGACGCGCCATCACCTTCGACGCGCCCACGCGCACGATGAAGTCCTTCGCGACTTCATAGGCGATGTTCATCGACGGCAGCGTGTCGGCGTAGTCGTTGCTGGCGCGAATGGGCAAACCGCCCACGCTGTTGGAGTTGCCGATCGAATCGAGCGCGGTGAACGCTTCGCGCACGCCGAAGTTGCCGAAGATCCGCCGGCCGAACATCTCGGTGTTGAAATTGAGCTGCGCCCACACGCCATGATCGTTCTCGATCACCGAGAAGTCGTCGCGGCCGTTGTTGCGGCGAATCGTGCGGAAGTCGCCGAACTCGTTGACGCAGGCACATTCGAAACCGAACGTGTCATTGAAAGCGTCGAGATCCGGCGCGAAGAAGCTCGAGAGCGTGCCGGCTGGCACCTCCAGGCCCTGGCCGAAGTTCACCACGTGGCCGAGCGAGGCGGTCGTCACACCGGCTTCACGCTCCGTCGGATTGATGACGTCGGTATTGCGTTCGAGTTTCTTCGTGTTGAACTTGTACTGGCGGTTGTTGTAACCGAAACCCAGGTTGACCTTGTCGTTGATGTCGAGCGTGAAATCGAGACGGCCACCGTTGTACTTGTTTTCGGTGAGGTACTCGTAATGGCGCATGGCCGAGAAGCCCTTGACGATGCCCCAGTTGGCGGGATTGGCCGCGTCGAACCCGAGGTCGAACACCGGCATCGAGCCGTGGGCGCGTTCGTCATAGACGAACGGACCGGAGGTATCCATGGCGTTGAATTCGACCAGCAGACCCCTCGCCTCGTTGGTCGACTCGGACTGGCCATAGACGAGATTCGCGTGGAGGGCATCGCCGATCTCTTGCTGTACATCGAGCGACGCCTGCTTGAAGGTCGTGGTGTAGAACGACGCGTCGGCGGCGGAGCGCATGTCGACGTTGCGCAGGACCATGTAGTCCGCCACGCCGTTGGTGACGTGCGAGTCGAGCACGTCGACCGCGGGGCGGCCGATGAGCGCATCGCGGAAACCGAGTCCGCGGCCGGTTGGATCGGCGACGAAGCCGGGCGACATCGGATTGGTGTAGTAGTCGTACGGGTCCAGGTCCTTGGGCGCGAAGCTGAAGGCGTAACCGGGAACCAGCGCCGGCGTGTTGGTGCCGGCCATGGCCTGGCCGCAGTCCTGTGCCGGCGCCGTGCCGAGGCCGTCGTTGAACGTGCAGAGGCCGGGATACATCGCGCGGCGGTTCGCGACAGTCGTGGCGGCGGTCGCGGTGTTGTAGGTGGCGTTGGTGTTGTTGCGATTGAGACCGACCGTCGACACCTGGTTGATGACGTTTGCGTATTCGTAGGTGGAATACAGCAGATCGAGATTGACCTGCGTGGTGTCCGTCGGCTTCCACTGGTAAGAATTCGTGATGCCGAGGCGGTTGTACTTCACGTCCGACTGCTCGACGGAACCAAGCGCGGGGAATTTCACGATCGAATCGTCGAAGCGGCCCGGCGTGTTGTAAGGCGCGCCGGGATAGAGGTTCGCGTACGCGATCGGATCGGAGCCGGTCTGTGCGGCGATCGCGGCCGGATTCGTGATGGCGGTGCCGAAGGTCGTACCGACCGGCGCGGAGAAGCCGCCACGCTGCGGCCCTTCGTTACCGAGGAAGTCCGATTGGCGATAGACGTAGTCCGAAGACGCCGGTCCGCGGCGGAATTGATCGATGGCGGTCTGCCTTTCGGAATACGCCGCCGATAGCAGCGCGCCGAATTTTTCGTTGTGCCAGGACACCAGGCCCGCGAGCTTCGGGTTGTGGAACTCGCCGTTCTCGTAATAGGAATCTTCGGCGCTGAAGCCGAGCTGGAACGGCTTGAAGTCCATGGGCCGGCCGGTGACCAGGTCCACGGTGGCGCCGAGCGAACCTTCTTCGGTTGCCGCTTGCGAGGTTTTCTGAACCTTGAGCGAGCTGAAGAGCTCCGAGGCAAAAGTATTGAAATCGAACGAGCGGCTGCGATTTGGGAGGGTACCTGCATCGTTTGCGCCCGCAGTCGACAACGCCTCGAGACCGTTGATGCGAACGCGCGTGAAGTCACCGGGCAAGCCGCGCACGGTAATCGTGCGGCCTTCGCCCTGGTCGCGGTCGATCGAGATGCCGGGAATGCGTTGCAGGGACTCGGCGAGGTTCGCATCCGGGAAATCGGCGATGTCGTCAGCGTTGATGGCGTCGACCATGACGGCCGATTCGCGCTTGGTTTCCAGGGCGCTGCGCAATGCCGCGCGGTAACCGGTTACCTGAATCTCGCCGATGTCTTCGGCGCCCTCCGTGGCGCTCGAATTCTGACCCTCAGATGCGGAAGCCGACTGGTCCTGATCCGCCGCTGATGCTGCGCCGGCCACTACGCCTAAAGATGCCAGCACCACGGGTAGAATTCCCTTGGTGCGATTTGAGTTCGCCATAGTCCCCCCTCTTTCGAATTCGATGCTTATTTTTTACGAGGCAATTCAGTCCAAAAATGACACCGGTTACCTCTATTGCGTTTATAGACGACTACAAACCTCAGCGCAAGAACAATGGCCAAGACCACGTGGATATGGCAAACCGGCTAACTGCGTATCGCTCGCCATGAGCCAAGCTACACAATCGATTGCGGCATCCATCGCCGGTCAACGAAAATGACCGCGCCTTAATAGAAACGGAGAGGTCGATGAACAAGGATCGGATGAGCGTGCTGACCGCGATGATGGACCAGGGGGTGATCCCGGTTTTCTACCACCCGGACGTCGAGGTCTGTAAGAAGGTCATCCAGGCCTGCGCCAACGGCGGCGCGAAATGCATCGAATTCACCAACCGCGGTGATTTTGCCGCGCATGTTTTCTACGAGGTCGCCCGCCATTTCGACAAGGCGGATCCAACTGTGATCATGGGCGTCGGCAGTATCGTTGACGCCCCGACCGCTGGCATCTTCATCGCCAACGGCGCGAAGTTCGTGGTCGGTCCGATTCTCAACGCCGACGTCGCCAAGGTATGCAATCGCCGCGCAATTCCCTACAGCCCGGGTTGTGGCTCCGCGAGCGAGATTTCATACGCGCAGGAACTGGGTAGTGAGATCGTCAAGGTGTTCCCCGGCTCTTCGGTGGGTGGCCCGGAGTTCGTCAAGAACGTCATGGGCCCGATGCCCTGGACACGCATCATGCCGACCGGCGGCGTGGAGCCCACCGAGGAATCCCTGCGCAAATGGTTTGGCGCCGGCATCGTCGCCTGCGGCATCGGCAGCAATCTCATCACCAAGGAATTGCTCGCCAAGCAGGATTACGCCGGCGTCGAAGCAAGAGTGCGCGACACCGTCAAGCTCATCAAGACCATTCGGGGCAAGTAAGAAGTCATGGACAACGTTTTGAAAGTTAGGCCGGCGTCGGAAACCCGCTGGGACTGCGCTTCGTTCGGCGAAGTGATGCTGCGTTTCGATCCGGGCTTCGGCCGCGTGCGCAACGCGCGCAGCTTCCAGGTGTGGGAAGGCGGCGGCGAATACAACGTGGCGCGTGCCATGCGCAAGTGCTGGGGCAAGCGTGCCACCGCCATCACCGCCCTGCCCCTCAACGATCTCGGCTGGCTGGTCGAAGACCTCATGATGCAGGGCGGCGTCGACACCTCGAAAATCATCTGGCGCGAATTCGACGGGCTCGGCCGCAATACGCGCGTCGGCCTCAACTTCACGGAGAAAGGCTTCGGCATTCGCGCAGCGCTCGGTTGTTCGGATCGCGGCCATTCGGCCGCCTCGCAGATCAAGCCCGGCGAAGTGAACTGGGAAAAGTTGTTTGGCGAAGAAGGCGTGCGCTGGTTTCACACCGGCGGCATCTTTGCCGCGCTCGCTCCGAACACCTCTGAAGCCGTCATCGAAGCGGTCGAGATCGCGCGCAAATACGGCACCGTCGTGTCCTACGATCTCAACTACCGCGCCTCGCTCTGGAAGAGCCAGGGCGGCAAGGAAGGCGCGCAGAAGATCAACCGCAACATCGCCAGATACGTGGACGTGATGATCGGCAACGAGGAAGACTTCACCGCCTGCCTGGGGTTCGAAGTGGAAGGCCTCGACGAGCACATCTCGGCCATCGACCCGGCCAACTTCAAGAAGATGATCCAGACCGCGGTGAAGCAGTTCCCGAACTTCAAGGTCGCGGCGACCACGCTGCGGAATGCAAAAACCGCGACGTTCAACGACTGGTCGGCCATCCTCTACGCGGGCGGCAATTTCCATCAGTCGATGATGCGCGAGAACCTGGAAATCTACGATCGCGTCGGCGGCGGCGACGGGTTCGCATCCGGCCTCGCCTATGGATTCATGGAAGGCAAAGGACCACAGGCGGCAGTGGAATATGGCGCGGCACACGGCGCGCTCGCGATGACCACGCCCGGTGACACGTCCATGGTCAACGTGAAGGAAGTCGAAGCGGTGATGAAGGGCAAGGGTGCTCGCGTCATTCGCTGATTTGCGGCAACACGAGGGGATTTGGTGACCACACGGCGACAGATATTTCCGCTGCTCGCGGGGGCGGCCGGAATCACGGCCGCCGGCGCGGTTCGGGCGGCGACCGCGAAGACGTCCGGGCCCGAGCTGCGGCGCGTCGCATACCAGAGCGCGCGCACCGGCCAGGAGCGCGACTATTTTGTCTATCTACCAGCCGGCCATTCGCACAAGAAGGACTGGCCGGTCATGCTGTTCCTGCATGGCGACGGCGAGCGCGGCGATGGCAAAGGAGAGCTCGACTACCTGCTCATGCACGGGCCGCTCTTCGAGGCCTGGTGCCAGCGGCGTGACCTGCCTTTCGTCATCATCGCGCCACAGCTGCCGATGTTTGGCATGGACGAGGTCGACTACATCAAGAACCGCACGCCGGCGCAGATACCGCGGCGCAGGCCGGACGGAATCAATGCCCGGCTCGACACCGCGAATGTGCGGCTCGATGAACCCATGCAGGGAAAACTCTCCGACGAGAAGCTGCCGGTAGGTCCCGACGGCGAAGTCGGCGGCTGGAACGAGCTCGAGGGCGAGCTCGTCGCGATGGTCGATCGCACGGTCGCAAGCTTCAAAGGCGATGCGAAGCGCGTGTATCTCACCGGGCTGAGCAGCGGCGGCGCCGGCGCCTGGTATCTCGCGGCGCGCCATCCGGAGAAATTCGCGGCCATCGCGCCCATTGTCGGCTTCGGCCACCCCGATCACGCAACACCCATCGCCAGAGCCAAACTACCGCTGTGGGTATTCGCCGGCGGGCGCGATCCGGTGGTCCCGCTGCGCTTTTTCTATCCGGTGCTGAACCGGCTGGAGGCGCTCGGCCACCCAGAGGTCCGCTTCACGAACCACGAAGATCTGGGGCACTTCACCTGGATTCGTGTTTATGAGGGCCGTGATCTCTACGATTGGTTCCTGACGAAGCAGCACGGCTGAATCGCCGCCGCCAGTCATTTCTCGCGCTCAATCGCGCCGCGCGAAAAAAAAAGGAAGGCGGCCTTCGCCGCCTTCCCTGATCGCTTGCAGACGATCGTTTTAGAACGAACCACTGACACCCAGCAGCAACTGCCGCCCGGGCGCGAACGAGGCGCGCGGCGTCGAGGAATCATCACGGAAGTAGGTGAGCTGCTGCTCGTTCGTGATGTTCTGCAACTCCAGGCTGATCGAGACGCTCTTCTCGAAGGGCAGCTTGTAGCTGAACGAAGCATCG
>DASYKM010000103.1:0-15683 GCA_035995425.1 Steroidobacteraceae bacterium | reverse complement strand
AGTGAGCTGACCATTGCCGGCGACGCCGCTGGCGCTGTCGTCGTTGCCGCCGTCGCCGGTGCCGAGATAGAGAAAGCCATCCGGGCCGAACAGCAGGTGGCCGCCATTGTTGTGACCGCCGGGCTGCGCCATCTCGAAGAGGATCTGTTCCGAGGCGGGATTGAGCGTCACACCGGCGTCCGCGGTGGAGAATTCGGAAATGCGCAGCACGATGACGTCCGGGCTGGTCTCGTGCGTGTACGCGACATAGGCGCGCGGATCCGTCGGAAAGTTGGGATGAAACGCGAGGCCCAGCAAACCATGAACATTGCGAAACACCACGCGATCGGTGAGATCGAGCATGGTCGTGGTGGTTGTCACGGCCGGGGTATCGGCAAACGACAGGACATGACCATCCTGCTGGACGACCGCCCAGCGCGTGGTGTCGTGCGGTATTCGCAGCAGTGAGTGTGCGGCCACCAACGTCAGGCTCGCGAACACTCGTTGCGCGGCGATGCGAACGGGCGGCGGGGCCGGTGTCGTGGCGGTCGCCGCGGCGGACGCGGCCGAGACGTTTGGTGTCGCCGCCGTGTCCACCGCCATGATCGTGTAGCTATAGGCGGTGCCGCCGGCGAGTCCCGTATCCGTGTACGAGGTGGTTTGCGCGGTGGTGACTGGTGTCGCAGCGCCGTTGCGGAACACGCGATAGCCGGAGATTCCGCTGTCATCCGTCGATGCTGTCCAGCTCACGAGAATGGAGCTCGCGGATTGCGCGGTGGCGGTCACGCCCGAAGGAACCGAGGGTGGCGTGGTGTCTGCGGGTGGCGGGGGCGGCGATGGCGCCGGTGCCGGTGCCGGTGCTGGCGCTGGCGCTGGAGAGTCCCCGCCGCCTCCGCATGCGGACAACACGACACCGAGGGACGCGAGCGTCACCACAACCAGATTCCGATTCATGCCGCTTCCTGAGATTGTTTGTTTGGGGCGAGGGCGCCGCCAATCTGACGTGACGGCCGCGTCGATGCCGTCAGAGATGGCGCGCATCAGCGCCGCCCGATGGGAAATCCCGGGAAGGCGTTTGTGAATTCAGCTGTAGGAGAAGGCCGGGCTCAGGCGCTGCGGTGCGCTAACAGCTTGATCTGCCGAATTCAGGTCCCGATCGCGGCGATCAATTCATCCATCGAGCGGATGACGCGGGCGCCGCTTGCCCGCATCGCGTCGGCGGTCTTGCCGGGCGCGAAACCCACGACCTGCATGCCGGCACCCAGTGCGGCCGCCGCGCCCGCGGGCGAGTCTTCGATGACGATGCAGTCGGCCGGGGCGGCACCGAGCTTGGCAGCGGCAAGCAGATAGATGTCCGGCGCCGGTTTCGGCCGCGGCACCATGGACGTGACGTAGATGTGCTCGCCGAACTGGCCGGCGAGACCAGCGACGTGCAGCGACAGCCGCACTCGCGCCAGCGGTGACTGCGAAGCCACGGCCATGCGATGGCCGCGCCGACGCAGCGTTTCCACCGCGACGCCGACGCCATCGACGGCCTTGAGCTCGCGCAGAAACGCGTGAGCGGTGGCAAAGGCCCAGTTGTAGACAAAGGCGACGGAGGGGCGCTGGCCAGCACGTGCCGCGATGGCTTCGAGTACGCCTTCCACCGTCTTGCCGAGAAACAGGTCGTGCGCCTCTTCGACTCCGAGCGTCAGCCCGAGATCGCGCGCAACCTCGGTCTCGACGCGGCTTGCGAGGTACTCACTGTCGATGAGCACGCCATCGCAGTCGAATATCAGTGCCGGCAGTCTTGTGTCGCTCAAACTACCCTCAGTTCTTGCCGGGGGTGAGATTGATGAAGGGGGTGGTGCCACCGCCGAGCATGTACTGCGGCAACACGCCGTTCCACTTCTGCACGGCTTCCCATTCCACCAGCTTGGCATTCTGCTCGAGCGCTTCGGCGCGGATCTGCATCGACTTCGCCTCCGCCTCGGCCGACAACACCTTCTGCCGCGCCTGCTCTTCGATCTGCTTGGTATGGTTCTGTTCTTCGATGGCTTTCTGCTGCGCTATCACTTTCGCCTCCACGGAATTCTCGAATTCGTGCGTGTAGGCGATGTCAGTGATCTCGAAGCGCGAAACCTCGACGAAACGCTCGGCGAATTTGGCGCGCATGGCCGCGAACGTGTCGGCGCCGGCCTTGTCGCGGTTGGCGATCAGGTCGACCGCGTCCCACTTGCCGACCACCTCTTTGAGAGTGCCGAGCACCACCTGCGGAATAAGCTTCTGCTCCCAGTCGCGCCCCACGTCGCGGTAGACGATGTGCGCCTTGTCCTGCTGCAGCCGGTAGTTCAGCGTGTACTTGATGTGCGCCTGCTGCACATCGCGCGTGTACGACTCGGTGTCGCCGTCCTGGCGCTGCACGCGCGTGTCGATTTCGATGATGTTGCTGGTGATCGGATTGTAGAAATAGAGACCCTCGGGCAGCGAGGTGGAGGTGATTTCGCCGAACCGCGTCTTCACGCCGCGCTGCCCGGTATCGACCACCTTGATGCCGCAGCCCGCCACGCTCACCACGATGATGGCGATGACGACCACGACTGCCCATATGAGGATCTTGCGAATGGGCAGGTCGACCCGGCCGTCGCCGTTGCCGCCGACGCCACGAAAAACAGGTGTATTGAAAGCCATGAAAACTTCTCCCTTGCGACTGTTAACCGCGCCTGAGGCGCGCGCGACCGTCCGCCGACATCAGCGCGATCGGCCACATCAGCGACATACGTAAACGTGTTTGCCAGCGCTGCACGCGCGCTGGCATCCCTTCGGTGGAGTACAGGTAGCTGGACGTTGCCGCGAGCGCCAGCACTATGAAACCGAATATCCAGATGATTGCGGCGAAGCGCAGCAACGCGAAAACCATTTCCGATTCTCCCCCGCGCGCCGTGGCGCGTCTAACTTTTCTCGTAGGGCTCGTGCAGCTTGACCGGCGCGGTTTTCTTCCGCATGCGGATGTTGAGCATCTCGACCGCCACCGAGAAGGCCATGGCGAAGTAGATGTAGCCCTTCGGCACCTTGTGGTCGAAACCCTCGGCGATCAGCATGACGCCGACCACCAGCAGGAACGACAGCGCCAGCATCTTGATCGACGGATGCGCCGAGACGAATTCGCCGATGGCGCGGGCGAACAGCATCATGAGGCCGACCGATGCGACCACGGCGGCGATCATCACCGACACCTGATCGACCAGGCCGACCGCCGTGATGATCGAGTCGAGCGAGAACACCATGTCGATGAGGATGATCTGCACGATGATGGCGCCGAAGTTGGCCGCCACGCCTTTCGAGGCGTGTCCTTCCTCGCCCTCGGTGAGCTGGTGAATCTCCATGGTGGACTTCCACACCAGGAACAGGCCGCCGGCGATGAGAATGAGATCGCGGCCCGAGACCGCGGCACCAAGCACGCTGAACAGCGGCGCGGTGAGACCGACGATCCACGACAGCACCAGCAGCAGGCCTACCCGCATGAACATGGCGAGAAACAGGCCGATGCGTCGCGCCCGCTCGCGCTGCGCCGGCGCGAGTTTGTCCACCAATATCGAGATGAAGATGATGTTGTCGATGCCGAGTACGAGCTCGAGCGCCGTCAACGTGAAAAACGCAATCCAGACCTGCGGATTGGACAGCAGAGCGACGATGGCATCCATGAGTGACTGCCATATTAGAGGAAATCAGTTCGACCCAGACCAAAGGTGAGCGCGAAAACGCCCGCCGCTGCGATAGGCTGCCATGGCCATGCGTACCCCGGTTGTCATGATCTTTTGCTCGCTGTTGCTGTGGTGCGCGGCGCCGCGCGCGCATGCACGGCTGCAGTCGGGCGAAGTGCACGTCTGGGAAGTGCAGGAGATCACGTTCGCGAGCGAGCGCGCGTACGCGAATCCGTACGTCGATGTCGAATGCTGGGTGGATCTCGAAGGACCGGACTTCAAGCGGCGCGTTCATGGGTTCTGGGACGGTGGCCGGACGTTCAAGGTGCGCGTCGTCGCGACGCGCCCGGGCGACTGGAGCTGGCGCGCCGGCGCGAATCGCGCCGACGATGCGGGTTTGCAAGGTTCTGGGAAATTTCGTGCGGTGGCGTGGACTGCCGATGAGCTCGGCGAAAATCCCAATCGGCGGGGATTCGTGCATGCGAGCGAAAACGGACATGCGTTGCGCTACGCGGATGGCACAGCGTTCTTCCTGACTGGTGATACCTGGCTCGCCGCCTCGACCTGGCGTCTGCCATTCAAGGGAATTCGCGCGGCGGCCGACTACGTTCCGGCCGAAGGTATCGGCTTCGAAGAGGCCGTGGCCTGGCGCAAGCGGCAAGGCTTCAATTCGATTTCGTTCATCGCCGCGTTTCCGAACTGGGCTGCGGACGAGCACGGCGCCACCTTCGCCAACAAGGATGGGGTCTACCTGCGCAACGCCTGGGAAAAATTCGGCTTCTGGGCCCCCAACGCGAAGATCTCGACCGCCGACGGCGCCACCACGACCGCCAAGGACATGCACGATGAGCAGGGAAACCGGCCTTTCGAAGTGTTCGCCGATCGCGAAGGGCTCGCGGATTTCGACCGCATCAACCCGCGATATTTCGCGAGTCTCGATCGCAAGATGCGCCACCTGTCCGAACAGGGCTTCGTGCCGTTCCTCGAAACCATTCGTCGCGACAACGCGCCCTCGTGGAAACGCTACTTCGACTTCAATGTCTCGTATCCGCGGTTCGTGGAGTACCTGGTCGCGCGCTACGGTGCCTACAACCTCGTGTTCAGCGGCATTCACCTCGACTGGATTCCGAAGGATTTCAGTCTCACCGCCGACGAATTCAACGAGGCGCTGACCGCGCACTTCCGCCAGTACGGTCCGTTGCCGTTTGGACAGCCGTTCACCACGCTGATCGACCGTTCGACTTACAAGGCGTTCGGTCACGGCGCGCAGGCGCCATGGCTGACGATGCACACGGTCGGAAACAATCCCCGCAATCACGCGATTTACGATTCCATCGAGGAGCTGTTTCGCCTCGTACCGGCGTATCCCGCGGCGAATCTCGAGCCCTACTACACGGGCTGGAATCATTCGATCAATCGGCCGGGCGGTGAGACGCCCGCCGAGAACTCCGAACGCGACAACTATTTCGCCCGGGCCATGATGTACGGCTCCGTGCTGTCCGGAGCACTCGCCGGTCACGTGCATGGAACGGCCGCGTACGACATGACCAGCACTGGAGAACCGGCCGGCTGGCGGCCACATTTCTGGACGGGCTTGCGCTACGAGTCTGGCGCGCAGATGCGGCATCTGCGCGCGTTCGTGCTCTCCGAAGGCGACCGCTATCAGGAGCTCACTCTCGCATCGCAGGATCTGGTACCCCGAGCCGCCGCCGATTCGGTCGCCGACGGCCTCGACGGCTGGTCTTTTCTCATGCGTACTCCGGCTCGCGACTTCGCGCTCGTGTACTTCGAGCACAGGGCCGTGGGCGGGCCCATGAAAGGATTCGAGCCGGACGCGCGCTATTCGTGGACCTGGTTCGATCCGCGCACCGGTGAGTGGAGCCGCGCGATCACGCTCAAGGCGGATACGGCGGGGACGCTCAGCGCACCGGCCTTCTCCGCGGGCGGCAAACAAGCCGCGCGCGACGTCGCCGCGAAGATTCTCAGCGCGCCTTGAGACGGAATTCGGCGTCACCGTAGTGAACGTAGTCCGCCCAGTCCGGTGAACGCCGGGCGTGCACGGCGCGCCGCGCCTTGACCAGCGCGGCGCCGATACTGCCGCGCATCAGGTGCGCGTAGAAAGCGCTGGCGAACGCGGTGGCCGACGCATCTTCCACGGGCCAGTGCGTGCCGATGTAATGCGCGAGACCGGCACGCAGCAGGGTTTCGGCCAGGCTCAGATTTCGCGCGATGCTCTTGCCGCGATCCGAACCACGCTGGCGCGCGCCGCGTCGCAGGCGCGCCGATTCGCAGGCATTGAACACCACCAGCGGCGGCAGCCGCCCGAGCGCGGACAGATGCGTGCCGGTGAGCTCGCCGTCGGCGAGCGCGAGGCCGCCCTCGCCGGGACGCCGTTCGTCGAACGACGCATGCCCGGCGTAGTGAATGACGTCGTACCGGCCTGATTCGAATTCCGCGGTCACGCGCGCGAGCGTGGCGGCATCGCCTACGACCTCGGTCAGCCGCACACGCTTCGCGCGACCGACGATGTGCGCAATGCGCGCGCGCTCGGCCTCCGCACCGGGAAGGTCGCCGGTCGGATTCGCGATGAGCAGCACGCCCAGCTCATGCTGTTCGCGCCGGCCCGCATCGAAGCGCGCCGGCACCAGGTCGGCGGTGGCGTAGCGCCTCGATATGCCGCCTTCGAGTGCCGGAACCCAGCCGCGCAAATTGAGCGCCTCCCAGGGAACGCGGCTGCTCGCGGCATCGTGCACCACTGAAAGTGCCTGGCCGCGCGTTGCGAGCAGCGCGCGCGTCAGCGCCGGATTCAGCGTGAGCGCGCCGAGTCTTGCACCCAGCGCCTTCACGCGCGCGGCGGTCAGCGCGTCGCTCTGGAATTCCCGGTCGAGCCGGTCGAGCGCGGCGCCCGCGAACTCCTGGCTCTGCGAATAGATCGCCGCCGAGCTGCCGCCGGTGAGCAGCGATGCACGCCAGGTTTCCCGGTCGCCGGCGCGGGATTCCGCGGCCACGATCAGGTGGGCAGTGCCGGGTACGCGGCGCGAATGCGTGGCGGCGGTCGCGCGCGAGGGCGCGAGCGGTGCCAGGCGCAATCCGCCTCCGGGGCGTGCCTTGACGAAATCGGCGAGTCGCGCGTGGACCTTCCGCGCATGGCTGCGCGAGAGCACGTGCAGGTCGACGCGCGTGAGGCTGGTCTGTCCCGCCGCGCGCGCGCGCAGGAATCCGCGCAGCTGCGCGGCAAACGAATCGGCGGGTTCGATGCCGCTGTGCGCGCCCCACGCCACCGTGGCGAGCGAGCGGTACTGCGGTACCTGCGCGAAGCGCGCCAGGTTTTCCGCGGCGTGTTCGATCACGTCGAGACTCAGGCGATCGAAACGCCCAAGGCCGATGAGCAGGTACGCGGTGCGCTTGTTGCGGCCCGGCCGCTGCAGGCTGCGCGGAATCGGCGTCACGTGGCCGGCATCGCCGCTAACTACCCGGTGCTGCAGCCAGTCGCCGATGACGCCACCCAGGCGCTGGTCGATGTCGGCGGCCGCGCCGCTCGCCGGCACGCCGCGCAATACCGCGACGGCGGTGGCGCCGGCACGCGCATTGGCGACGTCGCCGACCCGCACGCGAATCGTGAGCGGGCGCGCGGCGCCGCCGCGCTGCGGCCGCAGGTGCGCCCGACCGCGCGGCGCCTCGTTGAGCGTGTCGAGGAACAGGCGCCGCTGTTCGGGGGTCATGTGTGACCAGTCGATCTTTCCCTGGTATTGGGCGCGCAGCTCCTCGTCGCGCACGCGGGTGAGCGAGCCGCGCCTCACCGGTGGAGCCGCGGCGAATCGTTGCGTGGCGCCGGTCGCGAGCAGGTCGACGGTGCCGGCAATCACGCGATCGGACAGCGGCATGTCGCTGTGCCCGCATTCCACGTAGCTGTGGCGCGCACCGGCGAGGCGTGCGAGCTCGATCGGCACCGTGCCGTCGCCCTGCAGGCTGTATTCGTATTCGAAGTCGCCGTTGCGCAACGCGACGCCGGTGGCCGTGGTGCGATTGCAGCCCACGACCATGTTGAAGCGCGCATCCGCTTTTGCCATGCGTTGCTCGAGGCCGCTCGCCGACTTCAACAACGCGGTGTCGGGTCCGGGCCCCTTGGCCGGCCAGGCCGCCGCATCGAACAGGTCGAGATCGCTCACGCTCTTGTTGGCCGGCAACAGCTCGTGCAGCCCGGGAAAACTCGCGAACACGTTGCGCGCCAGGAAGTCCGCGTCGTGCCGCAGGTCGAGCATGGCGATCTTGCGCACCACCGAATAGGTGCCGCGCAGCGCCTGCACCGCCGCCAGCGAACCGGAATTGGGCGTGCCCAGCATGATGAGCTGCGAGACCCGTGAACCTGCGCTGTGCATGAGCGCGGCACGCGCCACGAGGCCACCCATGCTGTGACCGATCAGCGCCACGTCGTCGCAGCCGTCGTCCGCCAGGCGCTGCGCCAGTAGTTTGCCGAGCGTGGCGATGTCCCGCCGCCAGTCGTAGTCGAGCAATACGGCATCGAAGCCGGCCTTGCGCAGCGACAGCGTGATCTTCAGGTAGCTGTAGTTCATCGCGCCGAGCGCGACGATGCGCGAGGCGTCGTTCAGCCGCAGTTCGGTGAGGCGCCCGAAGGCAATGTCGATCGGATCGAGCCACAGGATGTCATTCGGGCGATTGCCGCCGCGGATGAAGCCGAGCTGCGAGCCCATGATTCCGGGCAGCAGGTACACGCGGCGGCGCGCCGCGCCGCGTGCCGCCCGTTTGCGGGTGGTCGCGCGCGCCAGCTTCGCGAGCTCGGCGTGCAGTTCAGCGCCGAAATATTCGACCAGCCCCTCGTGCGCGGTGCTCGACGCGAGCAGCGAGATAAGCGAGCCCTCATCGAGCGCCAGCCGGTCATACGGCGTGATGTGATCGGCCGGCGCGCCGCCATTGTTCGGGCCGGAGTGGCTCATGTCGCGGCTCCGAGCCTGGCGTCGATCCAGTCGAGCACCGGGCGCCAGAGCGTGTCGCGATGGCGCTGCGCGAAGAACCCTTCGTGGCCGATCCGTCGCGAGCCGGCATCCGCCGGCGTGTACCAGCGCGATTCACGGGCCACGTTGGGGAAGAACTTGTTGAGCTCCTCCACCGTGCGCCGGGTGGCGATGGGGTCGTCGGTGAAGCCCACGGTGAGCACGGGCGCGCGAATATCCGCGAAGCAGTTGTCCGATAGATAGGTGGCGAGATCGGGACCGAAATGCTGCGGACGCAGGCACCAGCGCCGCCACTCTTCATATACGCCGCGCGGTAATGGAAGGCCCGCCCAGCCGCCGCCGGTTGGAACGTAGCCCTTGAGCGCCAGCAGGAGCGGGCCTTGTATCCGCCAGAACCACCAGGCGAGGTACTTGAACGGCGCGTGTTCCCATCGCCAGTAGCCGACCGACGTGGCGATCTGCACGTGCAAGCGCGCCCGCGCATGATTCGCGAGCAGTCCCAGGAATTGTCCGCCGATGCTGTGACCCAGGGTGAGCACGGGCTGGCTCTGCGCGCGGTCCGCGGCCGCGTCGAGCGCCGCGCGCATGTCCAGCAGGCCCCAATCGCTCATGCGCGTGGTTTCGCCGGCGAGATCCGCCGGCGCCGATAAGCCCATGCCGCGATAGTCGTACACCAGCACATCGTAGCCGCGCATTGCGGCGTACTGCGCCAGCTTGAAATAGAAGGTCTGCGGAAAGCCGGTGGCGCCGTTCAACACGATGACTCCGCGCCGCTGCGGCGCGGCGAACCAGTGAGCCGCGAGCTCGCGGCCATCGGGTGCGCGCAACTTGAATGGCTGCGGATTCAAAGGGCGTGCGCCGCTATCTGCCTGGCCAGCGCGAGAATGACCGCGCGCCGCGCGCTCGATTTGCGCCACACGGCGCCGATGGTGCGGGTCGGCACGGGTTTCGCGAACGGCTTGATGGTGACGCCGCGCGCGGCGCCGTACGCCCCGCGTCCGGCGAGCTCCGGCAGCAGCGTGATGCCGACGCCGGCCGCGACCATCTGGCGCAGCGTTTCGAGGCTGGTGGCGCGGAAATCCTGCTTCTCATGCACGTCGGTACTGGAGCAGATTTCAAGGGCCTGGTCACGAAGGCAGTGACCATCTTCGAGCAGTAGCAGGGTTTCGTCCTGCAGGTCCCGAACCTTGATGCTGGCGCGGCTGCTCAGGCGGTGGTGCGCGGGCATGGCCACCATGAAAGGCTCCTTATACAGCTCGTAGGACTCGAGGCCGTCGAGCGGCACCGGAAGTGCCAGGATTCCGACATCGATTTCTCCCGAATGCAGTTTCTCGAGCATCAGGTCGGTCTGATACTCGTACAACATGAGCTCGAGATGTGGCAGCTGCTTGCGCATCTTGCCGGCCACGTTCGGCAGTAGATAGGGCCCGATGGTCGGCAGCAGCGCAAGCTTGATGCGTCCGGCGAGCGGGTCGCCATGGCCCTTGGCGAGCTCGACGATTTCCCCGCTGGCTTCGAGGATGCGCCGCGCGCGTTCGACGACCTGTTCGCCGGCGGGGGTGAGCGAAACCCGCTTCGGCGCGCGCTCGATGAGCTGCACGCCGAGGTACGCCTCGAGCTTCTTCAGCTGCGCGGACAGCGTCGGCTGGCTCACGAAGCTGCGTTCGGCCGCGCGCCCGAAGTGGCGCGTATCGGCCACGGCCACCAGGTACCGCAGGTCCTTGAGTTTGAGGTCAGCCATTGGAATTCAGGTTCGTTGCCCCGATAGATGCGCTCTATTGAGTTTATACAATCAATCGATTGGCTGAAACCGGGTTTGCCCCTGAGAATGCGCGCCAACCCAGCCAAAGTTCATCAAGGAGCACACATGTTAGGTATCGGCCAGAAGTTTCCCCAGTATTCACTCACCGGCGTGGTTTCCAACGACCAGGCCAAGGCGTTCCAGCCCTTCGACCAGGACACCCACAAGGGCAAGTGGCGCGTAGTCTTCTTCTGGCCGAAGGATTTCACCTTCGTGTGCCCGACCGAGATCGCCGCGTTCGGCAAGCTCGACAAGGAATTCAAGGCGCGCGACGCGCAGCTGCTGGGCGTTTCCACCGACAGCGAGTACGTGCACCACGCCTGGCGCAGCACCAGGGATGAGCTGAAGACCCTGCCGTTCCCGATGCTTTCCGACATCAAGCGCGAGCTGTCGACGGAACTTGGCATCCTGGACAAGGACGCCGGCGTCGCTCAGCGCGCCACTTACATCGTCGATCCGGAAGGCGTGATCCGCTTCGTCTACGTCACCGACCTGTCGGTGGGCCGAAGCCCCGATGAAGTTCTGCGCGTGCTCGACGCGCTGCAGACCGACGAGCTGTGCCCGTGCAACTGGAAGCAGGGCGACGACACACTGAAGGCGGCCTGAGAAGTCAGGCAAAGATTGAGGAGTCAGTCATGAACATTCCTTCGACGATAGAGGGGATCAGGGACGCGCTGCCCGACTACGCGCGCGATCTCAAGTTGAACCTTGGCAGCGTACTCACTCCGAGTGGCGCACCGGGGCTCAACGAAAAGCAGATCTGGTCGATCGCGCTGGCTTCCGCCATCGCTGCGCGCAACACCTCGTTTGCGCGCGGCGTGGAGGCGGAGTCGCGAGCCCACCTCGCGGACCTCGACATAGAGGGCGCCAAGGCAGCCGCGGCCATCATGGGCATGAACAACATCTACTACCGTTTCCTGCACCTCGTGGAAGACGGCGAGTACCAGACCATGCCCGCGCGCTTGCGCATGAACGTGATCGCCAATCACGGCATCGACAAGCTCGACTTCGAGCTGATCTCGCTGGCCGTGTCGGCGGTCAACGGTTGCGGCCTGTGCGTGACCTCGCACGAGAAGAAACTGCGTGCGCACGCGGTGTCGCGCGAAGCGATCCAGAGCGCGGTGCGCATCGCGGCGACGGTTCACGCGGTGGCGGTGACGCTCGAGTTCGAGCAGAGCACGCCGGTGGCGGCCGGCTCCGCCGAGCTTGCGGCCTGACGACAACAGGGCGCCTGGGATCACCGGGCGCCGTTTCGTTGTCATGTCCGAACGCATTCTCTCCGCCGGAGTGGTCGTGGTCAGTCGCGTCGACGAGAGTTGGCGCGTATTGCTGCTGCGCGCCTACAACTATTGGGATTGCCCGAAGGGCGTAGTGGAGGCGGGCGAGGACCCGCTGGTTGCGGCGCGCCGTGAAGTGCGTGAGGAGACTTCACTCGGCGAGCTCGACTTCCACTGGGGCGACGAGTTCATCGAGACCGCTCCGTACTCCAACAACAAGGTGGCCCGCTACTACCTGGCCGGTGTCGAGCGGCCCGAAGTCAAACTACCCGTGAATCCGACGCTGGGACACCCCGAGCATCACGAATTCCGGTGGGCGGGCTTTGCCGAGGCCGCCAGGCTCGTGGTGCCGCGGGTCGCTGACGTGCTCGACTGGGCGCGCGCCCGCGTTGAAAGCTAGACGACGCGCCCGCGTCGGCCACCGCGCAGGAAGTCCTCGACGTGCAGCGCCAGCTCGTCGATCGCGCGCTGCCGCGCCTCGAAAGCCGCCCAGGCAATGTGCGGCGTGACGAGCAGATTGGGAATGCCCGGCTCGAACAGCACGCTGCCGTTGGTCGGCGGTTCCAGCGGCAGCACGTCGATTGCGGCACCACCGAGATCGCCACCCTTGAGCGCATTCACCAGTGCTTCGAGATCGATGAGGGCGCCGCGCGCCGTGTTGATGATGATGGCTTCCGGCTTCATGAGCGCGAGCTCGCGGCTGCCTATCAACCCGGTGGTGGCCGGCGTCAATGGACAATGCAGCGACAATACGTCGGCGACGCGCAGCAGCTCATCGAGCGTGACGCGCACCGGCGAGCTCACGGTGCTCGCGTCGGTTGCCTGCGACCCCGGCCTCTCGGCCACGAGCACGCGCATGCCGAGCGCGTCCTTGGCGGCCTTCGCCACCGCGCGTCCCAGCGTGCCGAAGCCGACGATGCCCAACACCTTGCCGCTGAGCTCGCGGATCGGCGGGCCCGGAACGGTGAACTGCTCGGAACGCGACCAGGTGCCGTCGACCGCGGCCTGGCCGTATTCGCGAAAGCGATGTGTGAGCAGCAGGATCGCGCCCAACACGTGCTGGGTCACGGATACGGTGCAGTAGTCGCGGATGTTGCACACCGCGATCCCGAGCTCATGCGCCGCTTCGAGATCGACGTTGTTGGTGCCGGTGGCGGTGAGGCCGATGAAACGCAGGCCGGGCACGGCGCGCATTCGTGCGCGCGTGATGTTCAGCTTGTTGGTGAGGATGAACTCGCAGCCGGCGATGCGCTCATCCACTTCCGCCTCGGTGGAGGCCGGGTGCAGGGTGATGCCCGGCAGCACGCGTTCGAGGTTGTTGGTGTCGAGGTCGTCGTGACTGACGGTACCGAAATCCAGAAATACGGCACGCATTCGCAAGCTTCCCTTTTCCTAGCTAGTTCTCCCGGCGGGCGGCAGGCGATGGGGCAAATCCCGCGGGGGCTGCGAGAGTACCACCGGCCTGCGCCTGCGTGACAATGGACGGGGGAATGAGCTTGTACATCACCGGAGTCACCAGGCGCGCGAGCAGCGTCGAGGTGATGAGCCCGCCGATGATCACCCAGGACATGGGTGAATAGAGACCGATGTTCTGCAGCGCGAGCGGCAACAGTCCGCCGATGGCCGTGGCGGAAGTGAGCAGGATCGGCAGGAAACGAATCTCGCCAGCCTGTTCGATGGCTTCATCGAGGGGCACGCCCTGCTCGCGCAGCTGGTTGGTGAAGTCCACCAGCAGGATCGAATTTTTTATCTCGATGCCGACCAGCGCGACGAAACCGATCGAAGCCACGAACGAGATGTCGTTGCCCGACAGCAGCAGCATGAGCAGTCCACCGAACACACCGAGCGGCACGACCGTGAGCACGATGAGCGTGGACTTGAAGTTGCCGAACTCGAGCACGAGGATCGCGAAGATACCGAAGATCGCGACGATGATGGCGATGCCGATTCCGCCGAAGGCTTTCTGGCCCGCTTCCTTCTCGCCACCCAGCGAGTAGTGATAGCCGCGCGGCCATTGCATCGCGTCGAGTTTCGCCGTGATCTGCGTGGTGAGCTGACCGACGTTGAAACCCTTCTCGGCATCGGCGTCGATGGTCATGGCGCGCTCACGGTTGAAGCGCTGGATGAGCGTGGGCGCCTTTTCGAATTCGAGCGAGGCGAGTTGCGAAAGCGGCAGCGTGCTGCCGCTCAAGCTCGGCACACGCACCTGGTCGAGCGCCGCGAACTCGGCCTGCCGCGTGATGGGTGTGCGCACCACGATCGGATACTGCTCGCCGGTCGTGTCCTTGTAGGTACCGACGGCGATGCCGGCGACCGACAGCCGCACCGCGCGGTCGAGCTCGGCGGTCTGCACGCCGAGCTGCTGCGCCTTGCGCGAGTCGATGCGCAGTTTGAGATTGGTGCGAGCCACGTTGAGCGGGTTCTGCACGTCGCGAGTCCCGGGCGTCGCCTTTACCAGCTCCTCGACCTTGTGGCTCAACTGCTCGATGACACTGAGATCGTTGCCGATCACGCGAATCGAGATCGGCGCCGAGATGGGCGGCCCGTTGGCGAATTCCTTCACATATATATGTGCGCCCGGGAAGCGGCTGAGCCGCTCGCGCAATCCCTGCAGCTCTTGTGGTGTTCGGCGCGTGTCGTACTCGTGCAGCTGTACGAACACTTCGGCGTAGTTGGCGGCGTCGTTACGCTGGATGTGGTTGTAGTAGATCTGCGGGTTGCCATGGCCGAGATTCGCGAACCAGCCACGCACCTCCGGCATGCGCGCCAGTTCACCCTCGACGAAGCGCAGCGCGCGGTCGGTCTCCGACAGCGAAGTGCCATTCGGCGATTCCACCTGGATCAGGAACTGCGGCGTGTCGGCCTTCGGGAACAGACTGGAACCGATGACCGGCACGAGCGCGGCGGAGAGCAGCAGCGAGCCGCCGATGACCGCGGCCACGGTGAGCTTCGGCCGCGCCAGGCACCAATGCAGCGCCGGTCGGTAATAGTTGTGGATCACGCCCATGACACGCTTCAGGAACTGGTTTTCGTGGGACTGGGTCTTCTCGTCGAGCACGCGGCTGGTGAGAAACGGAATGATGAACAGCGCCAGCAGCAACGAACCGATGATGGTGGTGACCACGGCCATTGGCAGCACGCGAATGAACTTGCCGGCGGTGCCGGGCAGGGCTAACAAGGGCAGGAAGGCGAAAATCAGCGTCGCCGTGCAACCGAGGATGGCAACGAAGATCTGCCGGGTGCCGTCCAGCGCCGCCTGGATCCTCGTCTTGCCCATGCGCATGTGCCTGGCGATGTTCTCCACCACCACGATGGAGTCATCCACCAGCAATCCCAGCGCGACCACGAAGCCGGCGATCGAGAGCTGGTTGAGCGAGTAGCCGAGGAAGTACAGGCAGGCGAGGCCGAAAGACAGCGACAGCGGGATCGAGATCATCACGATGCCGGCCGCGCGCCAGCCGAGCGGCAAGAGCGTCAGCAACACCAGCGAAATGGCGATCCCGAAATCGAAATACAATCGGTTGAGCCGGTGACGAACGTTCTCGGACTGATCGAAGCCGATCTCGAGGCTCACGCGTTTGGGCAGGTTCGCGCCATAAGCCTTGGCGGCGGCCAGCACGCGCTCGCGCACCTCGAGGATGTTGTAGCCGTCCTTCTGGTTGGCGGTGACGAACACCGCGCGTCTGCCTTTGTACCGGCCGGTGTAGCTGTAGGCGGCGGTATTCCAGCTCACGTCGGCTACGTCGCGGACGCGGGCGATGCGGCCGTCGACCGAGGCGATGACCGTGTCGCGCACCTGGTCGAGCGACGTATAACTACCCGAGGTCTTGAGACTGAAGCTTCGTGAACCCAGGTCGACGAAGCCGGCGGGAATGTTGGCGTTCTCGCTCTGCACGGCGCCGATGACCTGGGCGGGCGACAGCTTGAGCTCGGACATGCGCTTCAGGTCGACCGCCACGCGCAGCTCGCG
>DASYKM010000102.1:0-7911 GCA_035995425.1 Steroidobacteraceae bacterium | reverse complement strand
TGCCGGACTTCAAGCCCATTTGCCAGCAAATCGGCAATGTCCCTTATGCGGACTGCGCCCCGGCCAGCGTGGGCGCGCGCGTGATGGAGCGCGTTTCGCCGAGAGAGTTGTGGCGGATGCCGACGACGGGATAGTTGTGCGACAGGCGTTCGGCAATGCGCTCGGCCAGATACACCGAGCGGTGACGCCCGCCGGTGCAACCGATGGCGATGGTGAGGTAGCGCCGGTTGGCGGCCTGGTGCTCGGGAATTCGCGCGCTGACGAATTGCAGGATGTCGTCGGCCAGGCGCGGCACGCTGCGTTGCGCCTCGAGGAAACGGATGACGTCGGCATCGCGGCCGGTGAGGGCGCGAAGCGATGGATCCCAATAGGGATTGGGTAGCGAACGCGCGTCGAACACGAAGTCGGCATCGCCCGGAATGCCATTCTTGAAGCCGAAGGATTCGACCAGCAGGGACAACCGCCCGGCGCTGCGCTTTTCCACGCGCTGGCTGATCAGCTCACGTAGGTCGTGCACGCCCATGCGCGAGGTGTCGATGACCAGATCCGCGGCGTTGAGGATGGGTTCGAGCAGGCGCCGCTCGATGGCGATGGCTTCCTTCAGCGAGACGTGGTCCGTGCTGATGGGGTGCTTGCGGCGCGTTTCGGCGAAACGCCGCAGCAGCTCGTCGTCATTGGCGAGCAGGAAGATGATTTCGCACTGGATGCCGCTTTTCTTGAGCTCTTCGATGAGCGGCGGGACGGTTTCGATTTCCGCCGCCGCATTGCGCGCGTCGACGCCGACCGCGGCGCGCGAGTATTGCGCCTCGTTGTTGCGCAGCGTGTGGGAGATGAAGGGTTTCAGCAGGGCCGCCGGGATGTTGTCCACGCAGTAGAACCCGGCGTCCTCGAGCATGTGCAATGCCACGCTCTTGCCGGATCCCGACAGCCCGCTGACGAGGATGAGCCGCATCCTACGTATCGGCCCTCACGGCCTTGCGCGTTTCCGCGGCGTGTTTGTCGGCTTTCATTTCCTTGTGCTTGATGACGCGGCGGTCGAGCTTGTCGGCCATCAGGTCGATCGCGGCGTACATGTCTTCCTCGGTGGCGTCGGCATGGAGGGAGTTGCCGCGCACGTGCAATGTGGCTTCGGCCTTCTGTCGGAGTTTCTCGACTGTCAGAACGCAATGCACGTCGATTACGTGGTCGAAATGACGGGAAATACGTTCGAGCTTCTTTTCGACGTATGAGCGCATCGACGCGGTGACTTCGACATGATGACCGGAAAGCGACAATTGCATGGTGCGTCTCCTTTTTTGGCCTGAACTTCGTACTGCGAAATTATCGGTTGCCGGCTGCCTTGGCCTTGCGTTCGTTCGAAGGTGCGAGTCCGAGCGCCTCGCGATATTTCGCGACGGTGCGGCGGGCCACGGCGATGCCCTCGCCGGAAAGAAGCTCGGCAATGCGGCTGTCGGACAGCGGGTTGCCGGTGTCTTCTTCCTTGATGAGTTTGCGGATCTTGGCGCGCACCGCGGTGGACGACGCGCCGCCGCCATCGGCGGCCTCGACCTGGCTCGAGAAGAAATACTTGAGCTCGAACACGCCGCGCGGCGTGTGCATGTATTTGCTGGAGGTGACGCGCGAGATGGTGGACTCGTGCATGTCGATGGCCTGCGCGATGTCCTTGAGGATCATCGGGCGCATGCTCTCTTCACCGTGTTCGAGGAAGGCGCTCTGTCGCTCGACGATCGAGCGCGCGACCTTCATGAGCGTTTCGTTGCGAATCTCCAGGCTCTTGAGCAGCCAGCGCGCCTCCTGCAGCTGCGCGCGCATGGACGAATGGCCCGCGCCACGGCCGAGCATGTCGGCGTAACTCTGGTTGAGGCGCACGCGCGGCAAGGTCGAGCTATTCACCTCGACCGTCCAGCCACGATCGGTGCGGCGAACGAAGACGTCGGGCACCACGTATTCGGCTTTCGCGCTGCTGACGGTGGCGCCCGGGCGCGGATGCAGCCCGCGCACCAGCGCCACGGCTTGCGCGAGCTCGTCATCCGACGCCGACAATTCACGGCGCAGCAGCGTGAGCTCGCGATCGGCTAGCAGGTCGAGATGCTTGTCGGCGATGGCGAGCGCGAGCCGCAGTCCCGGTGTGTCCGGATGCAGCGTGCGTAGTTGCAGGGCGAGACACTCGCCGAGCGAACGCGCGGCGACGCCGGCGGGATCGAGCGTCTGCACCAGCCGCAGCACGCGTTCGACTTCGGTGGCGTCGGCGGTAACTTCGGGCAACAGCGTGGCGGCGATGTCGTCGAGCGAATCGGTGATGTAGCCGTCATCGTTGATGGCATCGACGATGGCGCGGGCGATGGCCAGCTCGTGCGGCGCGAGATTGGCGTATTCGAGCTGACCGACGAGGTGATCCTGCAATGACAGCGTGACGTCGTCGGCGACTTCGTTCGCGCGTTCGTCGTCATCGCGCCAGGAGTCCGAGCCCGGGCTGCGTTCGCTCCAGTTGTCTTCGACGACTTCGGACTCGACGATGACTTCCGGTGCCGCCTGCGCATCGACGCGCTTTTCTTCCGGCATCGGATGCGGTTCGAGCGTCTCGAACGTGCCGGTGGCTTCGTATTCGTCCACCGGCTCGAGCATCACGTTGCTTTCGAGCTGCTCGCGGATGTGCGCCTGCAGCTCCAGCGCGGGCATTTGCAGGAGGCGGATCGCCTGCTGCAGCTGCGGGGTCATCGTCAGCGTCTGACCCAGCTTCAGCTGCAGAGATGGCTTCATCATCGACACGGGCGTGGGTGTCTCAACGCTATGAAAGAAATAGTTTTTTCCGCGATCGCTTTGGAACGCTACATGCGGAAAGACTGGCCCAAGTACACCTCACGGACTTGGGGGTTGGCAAGGATTTCTTCCGAGGAACCTGAAGCAATAACGGTTCCACCGGAAACGATGTAGGCACGACCACAAACACCTAAGGTTTCTCTGACGTTATGGTCTGTAATCAGCACGCCGATGCCCTTGGCCGTGAGCTCCGTCATGATGCGCTGGATGTCGATGACCGAGAGCGGGTCCACGCCCGCAAATGGTTCATCGAGGAGCACAAAACGGGGCTCCGCGGCCAGCGCGCGCGCTATTTCGACGCGTCGCCGTTCACCACCCGAGAGCGCCATGCCGAGGCTCTTGCGGACGTGCGCGATGCGCAGCTCGCCCAATATCTGCTCGAGCCGTTCGTGGCGCGCGGTGTCGTCGAGGTTCTCGCGTGTTTCAAGGATGGCCAGCACGTTGTCTTCGACTGTCAACTTGCGGAAAACCGAAGCTTCCTGCGGCAAATAACCAATGCCGGCGTGCGCACGCTGGTGCATCGCAAGGTGCGTGATGTCGCGATCGTCGATGGTCACCGTCCCTCTGTCGGGCGGCACCAGGCCGACGATCATGTAGAAGGCGGTCGTCTTGCCGGCACCATTCGGCCCTAACAACCCGACGATCTGCCCGCTCTCCACTTCGACCGAGAGGTCGGAGATCACCTGGCGCTTTTTGTAACTCTTGGCGAGATGAGTGGCCCGCAGCACGCTCACGGTTTCTTCTCATCGTTCTTGTCGGGCGCGGTTATTTGCGTTGGTTTGTCCGGCTGGATCACGAGGCGTATCCGGCCGGTGCCGGTGCTGGCGTCGGCTTTCGGCTGGCCCTCCATGCTTTGCGTACGGATGTTGTAGACGAGCTGCTGCGCGGTGATTTCATTGCGGCCATAGGAAATCCAGGCATCGGTCTTGAAACTCACCGTGCCGCTGTTGGTTTCGTAATAGATGGTATTGGCGTGACCACGCGCGGTGGAGCCGTCGTCGCGCTTCTGCTCGAACTGCGCCGGCGCGCCGGTGATGGTGGCTGCCGAAATGAGTTTGTTGTTGAACGAAACGATTGCCTTGTCGGAACTCAGGCTGCCACCTTCGGCGGTGATCCGCACATCACCGGAGATCGTCCAGCGACTGTTCTCGAAATCCAGCCCGCCCGTGATACGTGCCTCGGCCGCCTGGATGCGCGTCCCGCATTGTGTGATCACCACGTCGCGCAGCACCGCATTGTTGTTGCGGGTGTCCATTTCCAGCGGCTTGGCTTCGACCACGATTTCCTGGTTGGCGCACGGCGCGGGCGCAGCCTCCGCCACGCCTAACAATCCTGTGGCGAGCGAAGCGCATAGGCGCGCGATATTGCTATCTCGGGAAAAAGTGGCCATTGACGTCCGATTCTAGACGCAGCGTGCCGGCCTTCAAGTCAGCCTGCATGCCGCGCGCGTTGAGCTCGTGCCCCGACCAGCGAAGTTTCACCGCCGCACTGGTTTCGATGAACTCCGTGGGCGTGTTGATATTCATGCTATCGGTGGTCAGCGACAGCGGTTCGCCGCTGCCGGGCGCGGGACCCGTGACGCGCACATTGCCGTTGAGCTGAACGTCGTCGCCATCGGCGCGAACTGTCCCGCTGTCGGACGTCAGATGCCAGACTTCGCCGGCGCCTTCAGCGGCGGCTGGCGCCTCGCCCGGCAATTTCGGCTGAGCACCGACGTGATAATTCATTTCGAGGTTTTCGAGATTGATGACGCCGGACTCGGTCTGCTGGCGGATGACGCTCGCCTTGAGGCGGTAACGTTCGCGGCCGTCGTAGCCGGTTTCGATGACTTCAGCGTCGCGGGCCGCGTAACCGGGATCGAGCGCCCCGGCATCGGCAATGTCGGCACCGCTGTCGTCGCGGCCGCCACGCCCGATGTAGTAGGCCACGCCGATCACCGCCACCACCGCGACATAGGCGAGAAGCCGTGTCCAGCGCTTCACGCCGAAACCTTGTGGGCGGCGGTCAGCCAGTCGCAAACCTCGCGCACGGCGCCGTGCCCGCCGGGCCGCGTCGTCACCAGGTCCGCGGCGGCGAGTGCGTCGGGATGAGCGTCCGCCACGGCGATACCTAAACCCGCCGCCGCGAGAACCGGCGCGTCCGGCGTGTCATCGCCCACACAGGCGCATTCCTCGATCGACAAGCGGTTCGCCTTGGCGAGTTTGCGCAGCGCCACGAGCTTGTCGTCGGCGCCCTGGATCACGTGGCGGATGCCGAGCTCGCGCGCACGGCTCGACACCGCAGCGGATTTGCGTCCTGAGAGAATGGCGACGGCGATGCCGATGTTCGCGACCTGCTTGATGCCGTAACCGTCGCGCACGTGAAATGCCTTGAGCAATTCGCCCTTCGGCCCGTAGAACAGTCGTCCGTCGGTGAGCACGCCGTCGACGTCGAGCACCAGCAGGCGCACGCGGCGCAGTACCGTCTGAAAGCCGGCGACGGCCGTCACAACACACCAGCGCGCAACAGGTCGTGCACGTTGAGCGCGCCCACCAGCGCGCCTTGCTCGTCGATGACCGGAAGGGCGGTGATGCGGTGTTTCTCCATGAGATGGGCGGCTTCGGCGGCGAGGTCCGTGGCTTTCACCGACTTGCCCGGCGAAGTCATCACTTCACGCATGCTGGTCTTGTGCACGTTGGATTCCCGATCCAGCACGCGGCGCAGGTCGCCGTCGGTGAACACGCCGAGCACCCGGCCGGCATCGATGACCACACACATCCCCAGGCCTTTCTTCGACATCACCACCAAGCCCTCGGCGAGTGAGACTGTGGGGCTGACGATCGGCATATCGTCGCCGGTGCGCATCACGTCGGCGACATGCAGCAGCAGCTTGCGGCCGAGCGCGCCACCCGGATGCGAGCGCGCGAAGTCCTGCGAAGTAAAGCCACGCGCTTCGAGCAGGGCGACGGCGAGCGCGTCCCCAAGGGCCAGCGTCGCAGTCGTGCTGGCCGTGGGCGCGAGGTTGAGCGGGCAGGCTTCCTCGGCAACGCTCACATCGAGGTGCACGCTGGCCGCGCGAGCCAGGTTCGACTTTGCGTTGCCGGTGACCGCGATGATGGGAACACCGAGCCGCGACAGGTGCGGGATCAGCAGCAATACCTCGGGGGTTTCACCGGAATTGGAAATCGCCAGCAGCACATCGTCGCGGGTGATCATGCCGATGTCGCCATGGCTCGCTTCGGCGGCATGCATGAAGAACGAGGGCGTGCCGGTGGAGGCCAGCGTGGCGGCGATTTTTCCGGCGATGTGCCCGGATTTGCCCATTCCGCTGACGATGACGCGCCCGTGACAGTCGAAACAGATGGCGCAGGCCCGCGCAAAACTGGCATCCAGCCTCGGCACCAGTGCCGCTATGGCCCGGCCTTCTATCTCCAGAGCCCGGCGGCCGGCGGCGATGAGCGCGGCCGGGTCGATCTTGAGCTGGGCATTCATGCGGGAATCATAACGCTTAAGATCGCGCCATGAACTCCAATGCCATGACCGCCGATCGCGTCGCCGACCTCATCCGTGCCGGCCTGCCCGGTGCGGCGGTGCGAGTGGAATCCGACGACAACACGCACTTCGCCTCGCAGATCGTCGCGGCGCAGTTCGCGGGCCTGAAGCCCATTGCCCGCCACCAGCTCATCTACAAGGCCCTCGGCGGGCTCATGGGGCGGGAAATTCACGCGCTGTCCATCGAGGCGTTGACGCCCGATGAGTTTCACAAGCGCGGCTGAACCCGGAAAATAACGACCCTTCGAACGAGCGAGACATTCAGTGGACAAACTGCAGATCAATGGTGGCATTCCCCTGGAGGGGGAAGTGCGGATTTCCGGCGCCAAGAACGCCACGCTGCCCATCATCGCCGGCGCGCTGCTGGCCGACGGGCCGGTGACCATCCGCAACGTGCCGCACCTGCAGGACGTCACCACAATGATCGAATTGTTAGGGCGCATGGGCGTCTCGGTCACCATCGACGAGAAGATGCAGATCGAAATCGATCCGACGACCACGCGCGAGTGCTTCGCGCCGTACGAGCTGGTGAAGACCATGCGCGCGTCGATCCTGGTGCTCGGTCCTTTGCTGGCGCGCTTCGGCAAGGCCGACGTGTCACTGCCCGGGGGCTGCGCCATCGGCGCGCGGCCGGTGAACATCCACGTCGCGGGACTGCAGGCCATGGGCGCCGAGATCAACATCGACGGCGGCTACATTCGCGCGCGCGCCGGGCGATTGAAGGGCGCGCGGCTGAATCTCGAGACGGTCACCGTCACGGGAACGGAAAATCTCATGATGGCGGCGACGCTGGCGGACGGTGAGACCATCATCGAAAACGCCGCGCGTGAACCGGAGGTTGTCGATCTGGCTAACTTCCTCATCGCCATGGGCGCGAAAATCCAGGGCGCCGGCACCGGCAAGATCGCGATCCAGGGCGTCGAGAAATTGCACGGCACCAGCTACGAAGTGCTGCCCGATCGCATCGAAGGCGGCACCTACCTCGTCGCCGGGGCCATCACCTCGGGGATGGTGCGCATCAAGAACACCGCGCCCGGGCATCTCGACGCCGTGACCGCGAAACTCCGCGAGGCGGGCGCCAAGGTGGGCATCGGTACGAACTGGATCGAAGTGGACATGCGTGGGCGCCGCCCCAAGTCGGTGGACGTTCGCACCGCGCCGTACCCGGCCTTTCCCACCGACATGCAGGCACAGTTCGCCGCGCTCAATACGATCGCCGATGGCGTCGGCACGATCGTCGAAACCATCTTCGAGAATCGCTTCATGCACATGCTCGAAATGCGCCGCCTCGGTGCCGAGATCCGCCTCGAAGGCAACACCGCCATCATCAAGGGCGTCCCCAAACTAACAGCCGCCCCCGTCATGGCCACCGACCTGCGCGCCTCCGCCAGCCTCGTGCTCGCCGGTCTGGTCGCCGAAGGCACAACAAACGTGGAACGCATTTACCACATAGACCGCGGCTACGAATGCATCGAGGAAAAGCTCCAGCAGCTGGGTGCGCAGATCAAACGAGTGGCCGGCTGACGTAAATACTGAGGGCCTCTAGATGTTAAGGCCTCG
>DASYKM010000101.1:0-25565 GCA_035995425.1 Steroidobacteraceae bacterium | reverse complement strand
TTTCCATCTTGTACTTGAGCGGCCATGTGTTCCCGTGGTCGCGAGTGAAACTATCGGCGCGTCAAAACGGGGTGGCGGAAAGTAACTAAGCTTTCCCACCAGTGCAACCGTTCGTTCGTTCCGTCCCCAGGCCCATGCCCTATGTACGCGAGCATGACCATTTACTTAGTAATCCGATTAACGTTTGTAGCTTCGGCGCCGGTCCAAAGCCGCCGAACTGTACCCGCAGCCGCAAAGCCTGACAACAACTGTGTTTGCGACCGGTTCGGCATAACGGCGGACAGCCTGCGAGTTTTCACCGTCAGTCCGTCACTGCGCCGAGCGACGCGCTTGACACAATGCGTGCGTATTTTGCCAATACCCCTTTGGTCGCATACGGTTTCGGCGCTTTCCATTTCGCGCGACGCCGACGCAGCTCAGCCGCGCTCACGTCGAGTTGCAGCGTGCGCTTCACCGCGTCAATCGCAATGCGGTCGCCGTCCCTAAGTAGCCCAATCGGTCCACCGAGCGCGGCCTCCGGGGAGATATGTCCAACCACGAATCCATGGCTGCCGCCTGAAAATCTGCCGTCAGTTATCAACGCAACTTTATCGCCGAGTCCCCGCCCCATGATGGCGCCGGTGGGACTCAACATCTCGCGCATGCCGGGACCGCCGCGCGGACCTTCGTTGCGGATCACGACGACGTCACCGGGCTTCACCTTGTCGGCGAGGATGGCAGCGGTGGCGCGCTCTTCACCATCGAACACTCGCGCGATGCCGGTGAATCGCAATCCTTCCTTGCCGGAGATCTTCGCCACCGCGCCTTCAGGCGCGAGATTGCCGTACATCACCACGAGGTGACTGTCTTTCTTGATGGGCTCGTTCAGCGATCGAATGATGTCCTGCCCCGGCGGATAGTCGGCGACGTCGCGGAGATTTTCCGCGAGCGTGCGGCCGGTGACCGTCAGACAGTCGCCGTGGAGCAATCCCGCGTCTAACAACCTTTTCATCAGGGGCTGGATTCCGCCAATGGCTATGAGCTCCGACATTAGATAACGCCCGCTCGGACGCACGTCAGCCAGCAACGGAACACGTTTGCCGATCCGCGTGAAATCCTGTAGTCCGAGTCTGACCTGGGCAGCATGCGCGATCGCCAGCAGGTGCAGCACCGCGTTGGTGCTGCCACCGAGGGCAATCGTCATCGTGATCGCATTCTCGAAGGCCTTCTTCGTGAGGATGTCGCTCGGCTTGATGCCGGCCTTCACGAGCTCGACCACCGCGGCCCCGGCGCGCCGACAGTCATCGCGCTTCGCGCTGCCGACCGCCTCCTGTGCCGAGCTGTTGGGCAACGACAGGCCGAGTGCTTCGATGGCCGAAGCCATGGTGTTGGCCGTGTACATGCCACCGCAGCTTCCTGGACCGGGAATGGCGGTGCGCTCCACCTCGAGCAACTCCGCATCGGAAACGCGCCCGGCCGCATGACCGCCGACCGCTTCGAAGACCGCGACGATGTCTCGTCGTTTCGCGCCAGGCTTGATCGTGCCGCCATAGACGAACACCGCCGGACGGTCGAGCCGCGCGATCGCCATCGCGCAGCCTGGAATGTTCTTGTCACAACCGCCGATGGCGACGAAGCCGTCGAAGCCTTCGGCGCCCACCACGGTCTCGATGGAGTCGGCGATCACTTCGCGTGACACGAGCGAATAGCGCATGCCGGGCGAGCCCATGGATATGCCATCCGAGACGGTGATCGTGTTGAACAGCACGCCCTTGCCGCCGGCGCCGTCCGCACCGGCGACCGCTTCGGTGGCGAGCTCGTTGATATGCATGTTGCAGGGCGTGAGGTTCGCCCACGTCGATGCCACACCGATCTGCGATTTGCTGAAGTCCGCGTCCTGGAATCCAACCGCGCGCAGCATGGCGCGCGACGGCGACTGCTTGGCACCGTCGACGACCAGCCGTGAATACTTGCGCTGGTCCACCGCCCCGCTCTTCTTGCTCTTCATCTATATGTCCTTCTAACCAGTCTCACGACTCTGTCGCGGCACGCATCACGCGCCGCATGTGCGAAAACCCCGCCGCCCCCACCGTCACGAAGATGAGTGGCAATACCAGCGAATAAATTCCTGCCCCGGGCCGCCACGACTCGAGCCATTGATAGATCAGGATCCCGGCTGGGGGCCCGACGGCGCCGCGTACTCCCGTGAGCGTCACGTGCACTCCCATGTAGTGCTGCGCTCGACCGACCGAGGCGAAGTCATTGTGCCCCAGATTCCAGCCGAGGTTCGCACCGGCATACGCCGCACCGAGCAACACCGCTCCGAGCCACAGCATCGGCACCCATGCGAACCAGGTGCCGAACGTCAGGGTCACCACCGCCAGTACCAGCGACCAGCCCTGACGCGCGCGGTACTCGACGATGTGTCCCCGGTCGAACATGCGCGCCCAGAACGGCACGAATATCGGCAACGTTCCGAGCGGCACCACCGACAGCAGCGCGATCTGCAATCCTGCGGCCAGGTGCAGGTGCTCGCTGAAGATCACCACCAGCTGCGAGGTGAGCATGAGATTGCCGCCGCCGTAGATCCCCATCCAGAACATGTATTCGCGAAAGTGCGGATCCTTGCGCAGGATCTCGAGCAGCATCCCCAGGCTGAAGGGTTCGGCACGGCCGACCGCGGCATTCTCTTCGGCGAGCAATGCGAACTCGCGGCGCACTCGCGCGGCCCGATACAGCCAGGCGGCGATCAGGCCCGCGGCGGCACCGACGCCAAACAGCCAGCGTGAGTCCATGAGCTGCCGGTCGAGAGTCCAGGCGGCGATCGCCGCGGCCGTGGCCACGGCCAGCGAGCTCACGATGACGATGCGGCCGGTGTAACGACCGATGGCGGCGCGCGGATAGTTGGCGCTCCACACCGCCGCCCGCACCGTGAGGATGCCGGTCCAGATGACGCGCGCGATCAGGATGGACGCCACGGCAAACGCCAGGCCGCCGACCGCGCGCGGCGCGAGCCCTAACAACCCAACCAGGATCGCGAACGCCGCCTGCAGCCCCACCATGAGGCCGATGCGCGCGCGGCCATGCGCGAGATTGGCCCAGACGAAACTCACCACGTTCGATAGGGCCGGCGCTCCACTGACGAACGCCACCGCGAAATTCACCAGCCAAGGATCGGCCGCGTGCGCGAAAGTCTTCTTGATGAGAACCGCGGCGGTTGCGCCTTCGACCAGGCCGAGCGTCAGACCTAACAAAGCCCAGGACACGATCTCGCGGCGGAAAGCCGCTTCGGCGGCCCGCGGTAGCGGCGCCACGCGCTTGGGGCTCAACTCGCCTCCATCAGCCGAAGCGCTGCCGGATCAACCGGTACAGCGCGCGCACGGTATGCGGATCGGCCCCGAGCGGCCGGCCCGGCCGCTCCTTGGGATTCCAGGCGTACACGTCGCCGTGCAGCCAGTTGCGCGTGCGCGTGACGAAGCGCTTGAGGAACAGCGCGCCGATGATCGACCCGGCGAACTGCGTCGCCGACACATTATTAAGGTCGGCAACCCGGCTGGCGAGGTCTTCCTCGTAGCCCGGCCACAAAGGCATGGTCCACATGGGATCCGCTTCGCGCTCGCCCACCAGCCGCAGCTGCTCGGCCAGATCCGCCGGCATGGAGTAGATAGCGGGTAGCTCGGGGCCGAGGGCTACGCGCGCGGCACCCGTGAGCGTGGCCAGGTCCACTAACAAGGACGGCTGCTCGCGGTCGGCCTCGGTGAGAGCGTCGGCGAGCACCAGGCGGCCTTCGGCGTCGGTATTGCCGATCTCGACGGTGAGCCCCTGGCGGGATCGGAGAATGTCGCTCGGTCGAAAGGAGCGGCCCGAGACGGAGTTCTCCACCGCGGGAATCAGCAGGCGCAATTGCACGGGCGCATCGGCACCCATGAGCATGCGCGCGAGGGCCAGCACCAGCGCGGCGCCACCCATGTCTTTCTTCATGAGGATCATGCCGCTCGAGGGCTTGATGTCGAGCCCACCGGTGTCGAAGCACACGCCCTTGCCCACCAGCGTTACCAGTGGATTGCCGCGTTTGCCCCAGCGCATGTCGATGAGCCGCGGCTCTCGCGCGCTTCCCTTCCCCACCTCATAGATGAGTGGATAGTTCTGCCGCAGCAGATCTTCGCCGACGATGATCCGGCATTCGGCTTCGTGCTGCAGTGCGAGACGCTGCACCGCTTCGCCAAGCTCCTGCGGTCCTAGATCGTTCGCCGGCGTGTTGATCAGGTCGCGGGCTTCACCGAGCGCTTCACTCGCCAAACGGACGTATTCGAGGTCGGCGCCGGCTGGCGCCACCAGCGAAGGCAACTCCGCGGCAGCTTTGCGATAACGCGCGAATCGATATGAACCGTATTCCCATCCAAGCGTGAGTTGTGTGGCACCGACGACGCTGAAGGTGCCCGCAAACCGATAGCGTCCGGGTGGAAGACGATCCGGCAATCCCGCCGAGGTCCAAAGGGTGGGTTCGCTCAAGTCGGGCACCGCCCCCAGGCCCAGGGCGGCGCCAGCAATAGCGTCTCCGGATGCGGTCGGAATCAGCAGCAGCTTCTGCTTTTCGGCGGCGAATCCCTGCGCTTTTGCCCAGGAACGCACCGCTGGAGTCTGCATTTCGAGCCAGGGCGAGAGTCCTTGCTCGCTTACCAGCCAGATCGGGCGGCTACCCGCCGCTTCCGTTTCATTGAGAAGGTGTGTGCTCACGGAAAAAGTTTAAGCCAAAAACTCAAGTAATTACGGGCTGCTGCACGCTCAGCCACGAGGAAGTCTCGTTGACAATGGGCGAACACCTGTGGTGCTATCGCGCGCATTGTATGCAGGCCCAAGACACACAGTTCGACGTAACTTCCTGCGGCGCGGCGAGTCCTGCGCGCGAAGTATTCGTACTGCTCCCCGTCCTTCTGCTCCTTCGGAGCAGCCGGTGCGGGACGCCTGCTTGACGCGCTAATACACGGACAAGCAAACACCAACAAACCCCGCACCGGCCACCAAGCCGATGCGGGGTTTTTCTTATGATCGTTGTTAAAGATATATGGAGCTGACAATGACGAAGTTGTACTCGGGCAAAGACGTAGACAAGAAGGCGCTCAAGAAAGCCCGGATCGCCGTCCTGGGCTACGGCAGCCAGGGCCGCGCGCATGCGCTCAACCTCAAGGACAGCGGTCACGATGTCGTCGTCGGCGTGCGCAAGAACGGCGCCAGCTGGAAGAAGGCGAAGAAGGACGGCCTCAAGGTCGCCGAGCCGACCGAAGCCGCCAAGGGTGCCGATCTGATCGCCATGCTGGTCCCCGATCTCGCGCAGAAGGACCTCTACGCGCAGGTGCAGGACTCGCTGAAGAAAGGCGCGACGCTCCTCTTCGCGCATGGCTTCAACATTCATTTCAAGCAGATCAAGCCGCGCAAGGATCTCGACGTTGTGCTGATCGCGCCCAAGGGTCCCGGCGACCTGGTGCGCCGCCAGTACCAGCAGGGCCGCGGCGTGCCTTCGTTGATCGCCGTCTATCAGGATCCGACTGGCAACGCCTTCGCGAAGGCGCTGGCTTACGGACATGGCATCGGCGGCACGCGCGGCGGCGTTCTCGAAACGACATTCGCCGAAGAGACCGAGACGGACCTGTTCGGCGAGCAGGCCGTGCTCTGCGGCGGCACCAGCGATCTCGTGCTCAAGGGTTTCGAAACGCTGGTGGAAGCCGGCTATCAACCCGAAGTCGCCTATTACGAATGCCTGCACGAGCTGAAGCTCATCGTCGACCTGCTGCATGAAGGTGGCCTCACCAAGATGCACAAGTTCATCTCCGACACGGCCAAGTACGGCGACTTGACGCGCGGCCCGCGCATCGTCAACGACAAGACCAAGAAAGAGATGAACAAGATCCTCAAGGAGATCCAGAAGGGCAAGTTCGCCAAGCAGTGGATCGAGGAGAACGCCAACGGCCGTCCGAACTACAACGCCCTCATGCAGGCCGATCTCGATCATCAGCTCGAGAAGGTTGGCGCGCAGTTGCGCGCGCGCATGCCGTGGCTGGAACAGGGTCGCGGCTAACCAACCACGCCCGCAATTCGAGGTACTCCCGATGTCCCATCGTGAACGAGTGATGATCTTCGACACGACGCTGCGCGACGGCGAGCAATCGCCCGGGTGCAGCATGGCGCAGCCCGAAAAACTTCGGGTGGCACGCGCGCTTGCGGACCTCGGGGTGGATGTCATCGAAGCGGGCTTCCCCGCCGCCTCGCGCGGCGACTGGGAAAGCGTGAATGCGGTGGCGCGCGACATCCAGGGACCCATTATCTGCGGTCTCGCGCGCTGCAATCGCGACGACATCGAGCTGGTCGCCAAAGCGGTCAAGCCGGCGGCCAGGAAACGCATCCACGTGTTTCTCGCCACCAGCGCCATTCATCGCCAGTACAAGCTGAACATGGCGCGGGAAGAAATCATCAAGACTGCGGTGGAAGGCGTGAAGATCGCCCGCGCGCTGGCGGATGACGTCGAGTTCTCCCCTGAAGATGCGTCGCGCACCGAGCTCGATTTCCTCACCGAAGTGGTCGAGGCGGTCATCGAAGCCGGCGCCACCACCGTCAACATCCCCGATACGGTCGGCTACACGGTTCCCGACGAATTCGCGGAGCTGTTCCGCTACCTGCGCAAGAACGTGCGCGGCATCGACAAGATCCGCCTCTCGGTGCATTGCCATGACGATCTCGGCATGGCGGTGGCCAACAGCCTCACGGCGGTGGTCGCCGGCGCGCGCCAGATCGAGTGCACCATCAACGGCATTGGCGAACGCGCCGGCAATTGTTCGCTCGAGGAAGTGGTCATGGCGCTGAAAACGCGCGATGCGTTCTTCAATCTCGACACCGGTATCGACACCACGCGGCTTTACCCGACTTCACGCATGCTGGCGAACATCGTCGGCGTGCCGATTCCACGCAACAAGGCGATCGTCGGCGAGAACGCCTTTGCGCATGAGTCGGGCATCCACCAGCACGGCATGCTCAAGCACCACTCCACGTACGAGATCATGCGTCCGCAGGACGTCGGCCTGTCGCGTTCGGCGCTGGTGCTCGGCAAACACAGCGGTCGCCACGCGCTGCGTGAGCGCATCAAGGAACTCGGCTTCGAGCTCGACGACGTCGAGTTCGCACGGGTATTCGAAGAATTCAAGGCGCTGGCCGACAAGAAGAAGGAACTCTACGACGGCGACATCGAAGCGCTGGTGCTGCAGGCCGAACACAGCGCAACGGGGCCCTGGGCGCTGCTCAACCTGCGCACCGCCTCCGAAAGCGGCAAGACTGCCGAAGCCGTCGTGAAGCTGCGCAACAGCGACGGCCGTGAAATCGAAATGCGCGCCACTGGCGACGGCCCGGTGGACGCCTCGCTCAAGGCCATCGAACGCGCCACGGGAGTGCAGGTGGTGCTTCGCAAATTCGAGGTTCGCAGCGTGTCGGCCGGCGAAGACGCGCAAGGCGAGGCGCTGGTGTACGTGGAGTACAATCAGCGCACTTATCGCGGCTCGAGCGTCAGCACGAATATCGTCGAGTCGGCAACCCAGGCGTTCCTCGAAGTCATCAATCGCATCGAGCTGTCGCAAGGCGCGATCGCCCGCTCGCGCGACGATCGCACCGGCGCCGCGCGCATCGCGCAGGCCGTCGTCTAGCTAAAGAGTTCACGGAGTTTCAGTCATGCCCATTCCCGCAACCAAATACATCTGGTTCAACGGCAAGCTCGTCCCCTGGGAGAAAGCCACGGTGCACGTGCTGTCGCACGCGCTGCATTACGGCTCCTCGGTGTTCGAGGGCGTGCGCGCCTACGAGACGCCACGCGGACCGGCGATCTTCCGGCTGCGCGACCACACGCGCCGGTTGTTCGACTCGGCCAAGGTCTATCGCATCAACCTGCCCTTCTCCGAAGATCAGATCAATCACGCTTGCCATGAAGTCATCTCGCAGAACGGGCTGGCGCGCGGCGCATATCTGCGCCCGGTCGCTTTTCGCGGCTACGGCGAAGCCGGCGTGGTGCCGAAAATCGATCCGCCCATCGAGGTGGCGGTCGCTGCCTGGGAATGGGGCAAGTATCTCGGCGCCGCCGAAGAGGAAGGCGTCGACGTCTGCGTGTCGTCCTGGCAACGCGTGGCGCCTAACACGATTCCCGCCATGGCGAAGGCCGGCGGCAACTATCTCTCCAGCCAGCTCATCGGCCTCGAGGCCAAGCGTCTCGGCTTCGTCGAAGGCATCGGCCTCTCGGCGGATGGCACCGTGAGCGAAGGCGCCGGCGAGAATCTCTTCATCGTGAAAGACGGCGTGCTGCATACCCCGGGCATGTCGCACTCGCTGCTCGCGGGCATCACGCGCCACACCGTCATGACTCTGGCCAAGGATCTCGGCATCGAAGTGCGCGAGACGTCGATACCGCGCGAATTCCTCTACATCGCGGACGAGCTCTTCTTCACCGGCACCGCCACCGAAGTCGCGGCGATCCGTTCGGTCGATGCCATCCAGATCGGCAACGGCAAGCGTGGCCCGATCACCGCCAAATTGCAGGCCGCGTATTTCGGTCTCGTGCAAGGCAAGAGCGAGGATAAGCGCGGCTGGCTCGATTACGTCGACATGAACGCCCCGCGCGTCGCCATTGCGGGTTGACGAACGAGTGGTGCGCCTAACTAGTAAATGACAACTCAAGCAAAGACAATGTTCGCGAAAGTCTGGGACGACCACGTGGTCGTGCCCGAGACGGTCGATACTCCGGCGGTCCTGTTCATCGACCTGCACCTCACGCATGAAGTGACCACGCCGCAGGCGTACACGGAGTTGCGTTCGCGCGGCCTCAGGCTGCGTCGTCCCGATCTCACGCTCGCCACGATGGATCACTCGACGCCCACCCGCACCGAGCAGGTGTTCGGCGGCGTGCCCATCGCGGTCGACTCGGCGGCGAGGCAGGTCCGTCAGCTCGAGATCAATACGCAGGAATTCGGCGTGGAGCTGTTCAACCTGCAGGACAGCCGGCGCGGCATCGTGCACATCATCGGCCCCGAGCTCGGAATCACGCAGCCCGGCAAGACCATCGTCTGTGGCGATAGCCACACCTCGACGCACGGGGCTTTCGGCGCCCTCGCCTTCGGTATCGGCACCACGGAAGTCGGGCATGTCCTGGCGACGCAGTGCCTGCTGCAGCGCCGGCCCAAGACCTTCGCGATCAACGTCGGCAATAACCTCCCTTCCGGCGTCACGGCCAAAGACCTCATCCTCGCCATCATCGGCGGTATCGGCGTCTCGGGTGGCACCGGCTACGTGCTCGAGTATCGCGGGTCGTGCATATCCGCCCTGTCGATGGACGAGCGCATGACCATCTGCAACATGTCCATCGAAGCGGGCGCGCGCGCCGGCATGATCGCGCCCGACGCGACCACCTTCGAATACCTCGCGAGCACGCCCCGCGCGCCGAAAGGCGCGGCCTGGGATGCGGCGCTTGAACGCTGGAGCAAATTGCCCAGCGACGCCGGCGCCTCCTTCGATCGCTCGATCGACATCGACGCGACCATCCTCGTGCCCATGGTCACCTATGGGACGCACCCCGGAATGGTCGCGCCGATCACCGGCTCGGTTCCTTCTCAGGGCGATGCCGTGTTCGAGAAGGCACTCAAGTACATGGGGCTCAAGGCGGGTGAGCCGATCCGCAACGTGCCCGTGAACAATGTGTTCGTCGGCAGCTGCACGAACGGGCGGCTTTCGGATCTGCGCAACGCGGCGCGCGTCCTGCGCGGTCACAAGCTCGCGCAGGGCGTGAAGATGCTGGTCGTGCCGGGTTCGCAGTCGGTGAAGCGCGCCGCCGAAGCCGAAGGCCTCGACCAGATTTTCCTGGCGGCCGGTGCCGAGTGGCGCGAAAGCGGCTGCTCGATGTGCCTCGGCATGAACGGCGATCTCGTGCCCGCGGGCCACTATTCCATCAGCACCAGCAACCGCAATTTCGAAGGCCGCCAGGGACAAGGCGCACGCACGCTGCTCGCCAGCCCCGAGACCGCGGCGGCCTCGGCCATCCGCGGACGGGTCACGGATCCGCGCGAGTTCTCGAACTAACAAAGATGGCTGTAAAAAACATTCGCTCCCGCACGGTCGCGCTGCCCGCGACCAACGTCGACACCGACCAGATCATTCCGGCGCGGTTTCTCACCTCCACTTCCAAGGCCGGGTTTGGCAAACACCTGTTCGCCGACTGGCGCTACGACGCCGCCGGCGAGCCGAAGGCCGATTTCGTGTTGAACCGCGCGGAAGCCAGGGGCGCGGCCATCCTCGTGGCCGGACGCAACTTCGGCTGCGGTTCGTCGCGCGAGCACGCGCCCTGGGCGCTGCAGGATTTCGGTTTCCAGGCGGTGATCAGCACCGAGTTCGCCGACATCTTTCGCACCAACTGCCTCAAGAACTCACTGTTGCCGGTGGTCGTCGACGAAGCGACGCACGCCTGGCTGCTGGGGAATCCCGGCGTGGAAGTCTCGATCGACGTCGAGAGCACCACCATCACCCTGCCCGACGGCACGCGGGTGAATTTTCCGCTGGAAGGCTTCGCGCGTTACTGCTTGCTCAACGGCATCGATGAGCTTGGCTTTCTGCTGGCGCAGAACGACGCGATCGTCGCCTACGAGCGGATCCATCGATGAAGGCCCCGTCGTGAAGGCAAGCATTGCCGTCATCGCCGGCGATGGCATCGGCCCCGAGGTCGTCGCCGAAGGCGTCCGTGTGCTCGAGCAGGTTGGCAAACGCTTCGGCCACGACTTCGAATTGAACGCAGCGCCTTTCGGTGGAATCGCGATCGACCTCGCCGGCGATCCGCTGCCGCAATCGACTCTCGACACCTGCCTGGCGGCCGATGCAGTGTTGTTAGGCGCCATCGGCGGCCCGAAATGGGGACCCTCCGGCGCCGTACGACCCGAGCAAGGCCTGCTGCGCCTGCGCCGCGAGCTCGGCGTCTACGCCAACCTTCGCCCCATCAAGCTGCATCCGGCACTGCGCGACGCGTCGGTTCTCAAACCCGAAATTCTCGACGGCGTGGACCTGGTGTTCGTGCGCGAGCTCACCGGTGGAATCTACTTCGGCGCGAAGACGCGCACACCGACACTGGCCACGGACCTGTGCAGTTACTCCGCCAGCGAAATCGAACGCATCACGCGCGTGGCCGGCCGTCTGGCCATGCAACGCCGCAAGAAGATCGTTTCCATCGACAAGTCCAACGTGCTCGAGACCTCGCGCCTGTGGCGCGAGATTGCCTCGCACGTCATCCACTCGGAATTTCCCGAGGTCGAGCTCGAGCACATGCTGGTCGATTCAGCCGCCATGCACCTGCTGAAGCGCCCGCGCGACTTCGACGTGATGCTCACCGAGAACATGTTCGGCGACATCCTCACCGACGAAGGCGCCATGCTCGCCAGTTCGCTGGGGGTGCTGCCGTCGGCGTCCATCGGCGACGGATCCCGCGGCCTCTACGAACCCATCCACGGCTCGGCGCCGGATATCGCCGGCAAGGGAATCGCGAATCCGATCGGAACGATCCTGAGTGTGGCGTTGCTGCTGCGCCATTCGCTCAAGCTCGAGCGCGAAGCGGCAACCGTCGAACAGGCCGTCGACCGCTGCATCGCCACCGGTGCGCGCACCGCGGACATCGCCGAACACGGCCGGCCGGCCATGACCACGCGGCGCATGGGCGACGCGATCCTGGCCGCACTGCAGTCATAGCAACCGCATTGCGCGCGTCAGGTTCGCCCGACGCGCCGGGAGTATCGGCGGTGATTGCCGGGCTAACCCAGCGCGGCGATTCCGTTCTGCAGGTCGCGCAACAGGTCCTCGGTCGATTCGATGCCGATCGACAAACGCAGCAGCCCGTCAACGAGTCCCGCGGCGGCGCGTGCTTCGGGAACCATCGCTGCATGAGTCATGGTGCCGGGATGGGCCACCAGACTTTCGACGCCGCCCAACGACTCGGCCAGCGAAAACAACTCGAGCGCTTCGGAGAAATGTTTCGCGCCCTCGAGTCCGCCCTGTACTTCGAGCGTGACGATGGCACCGAATCCGGACTGCTGCCGCTTCGCGATGTCGTGACCGGGATGCGAGGCCAGGCCGGGAAAGTAGACGCGCTTGACCGCGGATTGTTTGCTCAGGAATTCGGCCACGGCCTGGGCGTTCCTGCCGTGTTCGCGCAGCCGCACATGGAGCGTGCGCAGCCCGCGCAGCGTGAGATAGCTGTCAAAGGCGGACCCGGTGAGTCCCAGGCAGTTGCCCCACCAGCTCAACTGTTCGGCGACCTCCTTCTTCGCGGCGATGACCGCGCCACCGACCACGTCGCTATGGCCGTTGATGTACTTCGTGGTCGAGTGCATCACGATGTCGGCACCGAGCTCGATGGGCCGCTGCCAGCCCGGCGACAGAAAGGTGTTGTCCGCGACCACCAGCGCGCCGATCGCATGGGCGCGTCTGGCGATGTCGGCGATGTCGGTGATGCGTAACAGGGGGTTGCTAGGTGTCTCGATCCACACCAGCGCCGCCGGCTTGGACAGCGCGGCGCTCACCGCCGCCGGATTGCCGAAGTCGACGAATTCCACCGCGAGTTCGCCGCGCTTCTGCCAGGCCGTGAACAGGCGAAAGGTGCCGCCGTAGCAGTCGTGCGGCGCGATCAGGCGCGCTCCAATCGGCAGCAGGTGCCCGACCAGGGTGATTGCGCCCATGCCGGATCCGGTGATGACCGCCCCCACTCCACCTTCGAGATCCGCGAGCGCATCGCCTAACAAGTCGCGCGTGGGATTGCCCGAACGGCTGTAGTCGTATTTGCGCTTGTCGCCGAAGCCGCGGAAGGCATAGGTCGACGAGAGATGCAGCGGCGGCACTACGGCGCCGGTCACATCGCAGTTTTCGAGGCCGGCGCGTACCGCGCGGGTATCAAGGGTCAACGGATTCGTCACTGGGAACTTCCTGGATTGTCGTTCAGAACATTGGCGAAGATCGGCGCGAGACGCCGGTTCTCCTTGAGGAATGCATCGTGGCCGTACACCGAGGAAATCTCGTGCAACTCGGCACTCGGCAGACGCGCCACCATGGCGCGCATGTCGCCGAGCGGCACCAGCTGGTCCTCGCGCACGGCGATGGCGGTGACCGGCGCGAAGATGCGCGCCGCGTCCACGCGGTGCAGGTCGATGGACTCGGACAGGCAGACAAACGATTCCGGCCGATAGCGCTGCGCGTACTCGGCGCCGCGCGCGAACAGGTATTCCTCGACGGGCAACACGAATTTCTCATCGGCATTGCGCCGCGCGGCGCCGGCGAAGCGCGCCGCGAATTCTTCCGGACTGCGATAGGTTGCCATGGCCAATGCGCGCGCGAGCTCGAGGCCCTGCGCGGGATTGCCGGACTCGATGGCGAATTTCACGATGCGCCGCTGCACCACGCGCCAGGCGCTGGCCATCGGGTGAGCGCGATCGGCGGCGCTGACGACGATGAGCCGCGCCACGCGATCCGGAAAACGTTCGCCGAACGCCAGCGCCACCATGCCGCCGTAAGACGCGCCCACGAAGGCGCGCAGCGATGCGATGCCCAGATGATTGATGAGCCGCAGCAGTAGTTCGGCCTGGTCATAGGCCGAGATGCTGGGGAAAGGCGCGCCATCACGCGGACCGGTGGAGTCGGCGCTGGCGCCCAGGTAGTCGAAGCTCAGGATCCGGAAACGCTGGGTATCGAGCGCGAGTCCGGGCCCGACCACTTCGTGCCACCAACCACCGCGCGGCTCATCGGGGAGCCACACCCGACGCGAGGCCGAGATGCCACCGAGCGCCACGACTACCGGCGCACCGGCGGGACCGGCCAGGCGCCAGGCGATGGAAACTGATTCGAGCGCGCCGCCGAAGTGCAGCTTGATCTCACCGGGAACGGCCAGCACGCCTTCGCGCACTTGCATACCGGTGGCGGTCACGGAAGTCTCGCTGCGGGAAGCCGGTTTGTTGTCATTGCTCATCGAATGCTCCACAAGCACTCAGCGGGGAACCCGATATGAGCAGCCATGCGGATTTGCACGGCACCACCACGACCCCGGCATGGGGTGAGGAAGCTGCTCATCTGCCGAATCAGCGCCTCGATGGCGTAAATGAGTTCGCAGGAGTTGGCACCTTTCCGTTTTTGCGGCGGTTGCCCCGGCGTCTTCGGGCCTTATCCCTCAGCCGGTCTCGATGAGTGCGCGAATTCTATGAGGCGCTTCGCGCCCGCGCAAGCACCTGGGCTTGCTTTTGTGCGGCCCGGCGGGTCTAATGCGCCACCGTATTAACGCATTAGTACATTAATTCGATGAAACAGCATCGCAACGTCACCGCCCGGCAGGAGGCGCTCTCGGAGCGCAGCCTGTTCGCCGCGGTGCTCACGCTCAAGAACGTGGATGAGTGCCGCGCGTTCTTTCGCGACCTGTGCACCCCGGCGGAGCTGCAGGCGATCGCCGATCGCTGGGCGGTGGTCGACTGGCTGCAGAAAGGCGTGCCCTATCGGGAAATTCATCGTCTCACCGGCGTCAGCGTCACCACCATCGGGCGCGTGGCGCGCTGCCTCGCTGACGGCAATGGCGGCTATTCGCTCGCCGTCAATCGCCTGCAGCGCCACGCCTGAAATCCCTCTTCCCGTTCACCGGTTTCCTATGACACCTTCACCGACCGAAAAAGATCAGCGGCTCAAGCTCGCCGTGCAGAAATCCGGCCGCCTCAGCGACCCTTCACTCGAGCTGCTCAAGAGCTGTGGCCTCAAGCTCTCGCGCGGCCGTGACCAGCTCATGGGCTTCGGCGAGAACATGCCGCTCGATGTGCTGTTCGTGCGCGACGACGACATTCCCGATCTCGTGCAGGAAGACGTCTGCGACCTCGGGCTCGTCGGCCGCAACGTTCTGGAAGAGAAACGCCTCGAGATCATCTCGCGCGGCCACGGCGCCAATTTCATCGAATTGCGCACGCTCGACTACGGCCGCTGCCGGCTGTCGCTCGCCGTGCCCGACGGCTTCAGCTATGAGGGTCCGCGATCGATCGCCAACAAGCGCATCGCCACCACCTACCCGTTCACGCTCGAACGCTACCTGCGCGAGCGCAACATCACGGCCGACATCGTGACCTTGTCGGGAGCGGTCGAAATCGCACCGCGCATCGGCCGTGCCGATCTCATCTGCGACCTGGTGTCCACCGGTTCGACGCTGCAGGCCAATCACCTGCGCGAGGTTGAAACGGTGCTCGAGAGCCAGGCGCTGCTCATCCGCACGCCCGTGGCGCTGGCTGCGGCCAAGCAGGAATGGGTGGAACGCCTGCTGCTGCGCATCGACGGCGTGCAGCAGGTCAAGGAAAGCAAGTACATCATGCTGCACGCGCCGCGCTCGGCACTGCCGGAAATCCGCCGTCTGCTGCCGGGCAGCGAATCGCCCACCATCATCCCGCTCGAAGGGTCTAACAACCTGGTCGCGGTGCACGCCGTGTGCCGCGAAAACGTGTTCTGGGAAACGCTCGAGAGCCTCAAGAAGGCCGGCGCCAGCTCGCTGCTGGTACTGCCCGTCGAGAAGATGCTGGTTTAGCCGATGAAACTCATCGATTGGGTCCGTTCATCTCCTGACGCGCGGCGCGCGGCGCTGGCGCGTCCCGCCGCTGAATCTCGTGATGAGGTGTTTCGCCAGGCCGCCGCCATCATCACCGCGGTGCGCGCCGAGGGCGACGCGGCCATCCGCCGTTTCACGCAACAGTTCGGCGGCGGCGCCGTCGACGGACTGCGCGCGAGCGAGCAGGAGTTTCGCGAGGCGCGAGCTTCGCTGCGTCCCGAGCAGATTGCCGCGCTCGAACGCGCCGTGGCCAATGTCGCGAGTTTTCACGAGGCGCAACGCACTGAAACATTGTCAGTCGAAACCATGCCGGGCGTGCGCTGCGAGCGCATCACGCGGGCCATCGACAGCGTCGGCTTGTACGTGCCCGCCGGATCGGCGCCCCTGCCCTCCACCGCCATCATGTTAGGCGTGCCGGCACGCATCGCCGGCTGCAAGGCTCGCGCCATCGCCAGCTCGCCCGGGCCCGACGGCAGACTTCACGCGGCGGTCCTCGTGGCGGCGCAGCTCTGCGGCGTCGACACGGTGTACAAGATGGGTGGCGCCCAGGCGATCGCCGCGCTCGCCTTTGGCACCGAGAGCGTGCGCAAAGTGGACAAGATCTTCGGACCCGGCAGTGCCTGGGTGACGGCGGCGAAACAGATTGTCGCCGCCGATCCCGACGGGGCGGCCATCGACCTGCCCGCGGGTCCATCCGAAGTACTGGTGATCGCCGACGAATCGGCGAACGCCCGGTTCGTCGCCGCCGATCTCCTGGCGCAGGCCGAGCACGACGCCATCGCGCAGGTCATGCTGGTCACGACATCGAAGGCACTCGCGGCCGCGGTTGCCACCGAGCTCGACACGCAAACCCGGTCGCTGAGCCGGCGCGACATCGTGACGCAATCGATGGCCAACAGCCGCTGCATCCTCGTCGCCGACCTGGTCAGCGCGGTCGCCGTCTCGAACGAATACGCGCCCGAACATCTCATCATCCAGACACGCGAGCCGCGCGCGCTGCTGGCGCAGGTGACCAGCGCCGGTTCGGTGTTCCTCGGCGAATGGTCGCCTGAATCCATGGGCGACTACTGCTCGGGCACCAACCATGTGTTACCCACTTTCGGATACGCGCGCAGCTACAGCGGCGTCTCACTACTGGACTATCAAAAGCGCATCACCGTGCAGGAGCTGAGCGCCGACGGCCTGCGCGCTCTTGGACCCACCGCGATCACGCTGTCCGGCATGGAAGGGCTCGACGCGCACGGCAACGCCGTCAGGGTGCGGTTGAATTCCCTGACCGGAGGCGCATCGTGAGCGACATACTGGCGCTGGCGCGGCCCGACATCGTGGCGTTGAAGGCGTATTCACACGCCAGCTGGGATCCCGCATTCGACCGGCTGCACGCCAATGAACTGCCGTGGCGCGCGGAGACGGATCGCTCGCAGGCGGGGCTCAACCGCTACCCCGAACCGCACCCGCACGTGCTCGCGCAACGCCTGGCGAAGCTCTATGGCGTCGAAGAGTCGCAGCTCCTGCCGGGCCGTGGCAGCGACGAGGCCATCGACTTGCTGGTGCGCGGCTTCTGCCGCGCCGGCGTCGACAACGTCATCATCTGCCCGCCGACTTTCGGCATGTACGCCGTGGCCGCGCGCATCCAGGGGGCGACGGTGCGCGAAGTGCCGCTGCAACGTGACCACGGCTATGCGCTCGATGCCGCGCGCGTGCTCGCCGCCTGTGACGCCAATACGAAGATCGTCTTCCTGTGCAGTCCTAACAACCCGACCGGCAACGCGATGGCGCCGGCGGCCATCGAGCAATTGCTGGTCGCGCTCTCGGGCCGCGCGCTGGTGGTGGTCGACGAGGCCTACATCGAATTTTCCGGCGACGTCTCGCTGACCACGGCGCTCGCCCGCTTTCCGAATCTGGTCGTGTTGCGTACCTTGTCGAAGGCCTACGGTCTTGCCGGCGCTCGCGTCGGCTCGTTGATCGCGCAGCCGGCGATCGTCGCGCTCCTGGCCAAAGTCATTCCGCCCTATTCCATACCGCAGCTCACCATCGAGGCGGTGCTCGCCACGCTCGGCGAAGTGCAGCTCGCGATCCAGCGCGAACGCGTGGCGCAGATTCGTGTTGAACGGGAACGCTTGCGCGTCGCGCTCGAAACCTGCGCGCCGGTACGAAAGACATGGCCCAGTGTCGCGAATTTCCTGCTGGTGGATTTCGCGGACCCGGAAGCCGTGCTGGCCGCGGCGCGCGCCGCGAAACTGCTGATCCGTGACATGCGCAGTGTTGCGCCGCAGTCGCTGCGCATCTCGGTGGGCACCCCAGAACAGAATGATCGCCTGATCCGGAGCCTGGCATGAGCAAGACCCGTGTGCTGTTCGTCGACCGTGACGGGACTCTCATCGAAGAGCCGCCCGACGAACAAGTCGACTCCATCGAAAAGATTCGCTTCATGCCGGAGGTGTTCGCGGCGTTGCGCCAGGCGCAGCGCGCCGGCTACAAGCTGGCGATGATCACCAACCAGGACGGGCTCGGAAGCGCCAGCTTCCCCCAGGCCTCCTTCGACATACCACACCAGTTCATGCTCGATGCCTTCAGCTCTCAAGGCGTGGAATTTGACGCGGTGTTCGTGTGCCCGCATCGAAAAGCCGATGGCTGCGACTGCCGTAAACCCAAGACCCGGCTGGTCGATGCCTTCGTGCGCGACCAGGACATGGATCTCGCCGCCAGCGCCATGGTCGGCGATCGCGAAACCGACCTGGAGTTCGCGCGCAATCTCGGCATCCGCGGATTGCTGGTGCGCCGCCATGGCAACAAGTGGGAAACGTGGCCGTCCATCATTCGCGAGCTCACCGAACGGCGCGCGACGATCCGGCGCACGACCAAGGAAACCGACATTCATGTCACGGTGAATCTCGACACCACCGCACCGATCACCATTTCGACCGGTATCGGCTTCTTCGATCACATGCTCGAGCAGCTCGCCAAGCACGGTGGTTTCTCGCTCGAGCTCAAGTGTCACGGAGACCTCGAGATCGACGAACATCACACCGTCGAAGACTGCGCGCTTGCCGTCGGCGAAGCGCTGCGCGAGGCGCTCGGTGACAAGCTCGGTCTTGCCCGCTACGGCTTCGTGCTGCCCATGGACGAGGCGCAGGTGCGGGTCGCCATCGATCTGTCCGGCCGCGCCTTTGGCGTCTTCGAAGGAAAATTCGCGCGCGAAACCGTGGGCGGTCTGCCGACGGAGCTGGTGCCGCACTTCTTCCGCTCGCTGGCCGAGAGTCTCAAGGCCGCGATCCACGTCATCATCACCGGCGAGAACACGCATCACATGATCGAGGCCTGCTTCAAGGGGGTCGGCCGCGCGCTGCGCATGGCGTTGCGACGTGAGGGTGACGAATTGCCGACCACCAAGGGCGTGTTGTGAGCGCGGCCGTGATCATTGACAGCGGCGGGGCCAACATCGCCTCGCTGCGCGCGGCTCTATCGCGGCTCGGCAGCGAGTCGATCGTCACCACCGATCACGGTGTGATCCAGCGCGCGACGCGCGTGTTCCTGCCGGGCGTGGGTTCGGCGCACGACGCCATGAGCCGCCTGCGTATCACGGGACTCGACAAGCTCATCCCAACGCTCAAACAACCCTTGTTGGGCATCTGCCTCGGGATGCAGATCCTGTTCGAACGCTCCGAAGAAGGCCCCGCCAACACGCTCGGTGTGATTCCCGGCAGCGTCGACCGACTGCGCTTCGCGCCCGGCCTGCCCGTCCCACACATGGGCTGGAACCAGCTCGTCCAGATAACTCCTGACCCATTGCTCGACGGCGTGAGCTCTCTCGACTACCTCTACTTCGTGCACGGGTACGCCGTGCCCGCCGGCCCGTTCGCCGTGGCAACCACGGAATACGGCAGCAACTTCACCTCGGTCGCGCGTCGCGACAATTTCTGCGGCACGCAATTTCATCCCGAGAGATCGGGTGTGGTCGGCGCGCGCATCCTCGCCAACTTTCTGAAAGCAGCCTGAAAAACATGATCCTCCTACCTTCCATCGATCTGCGTAACGGCCGCTGCGTTCGATTGCTCAAGGGCAACTTCGACGCGGAGACCCGCTACGACCTCGAGCCGCATGAATTGCTGTTGCGCTATCGCGCGCTGGGCGCCAGCTGGTTGCACGTCGTCGATCTCGACGGCGCCAGGGACGGCCGGCTCGCGAATCGCAGCGTCATCATCCGCCTCGCTTCGCAGAAGGCACTGCACATCCAGGTCGGCGGCGGCGTTCGCTCCGCGGCCGTGGTCGACGATCTGCTGCGCAATGGCATCGACCGGGTCATCGTCGGCAGTGCCGCCGTCGAGCAACCCGCCGAAGTGCAACGCTGGCTGGAGAAGTACGGCGCCGAGAAGATCGGCCTCGCCTTCGACATCCGCCATGACGCGCAGGGTGTGCCGCGCGTGCTCACGCGAGGGTGGACGCACGAGTCGAAGCTCACGTTGTGGGAAGCGATCGAATCCTATCAATCGCACGGCTTGAAACATGTGCTGTGCACCGACGTCGAGCTCGACGGCGCGCTGCGGGGACCGGCAACTTCGCTATATGCGGATGCGGTGAAGCGCTACCCCACGATTTCTTGGCAGGCGTCGGGAGGCGTGCGTTCCGCGGCCGACCTGCATGCGCTGGCCGCGACCGGTGCCACTTTCGCCATCAGCGGCAAGGCGTTGTTGGAAGAACTGATCGATCCGAAGGAGTTAGGCCCATTCTTGCCAAACGCATCATCCCCTGCCTCGACGTCCGCGACGGCCAGGTCGTAAAAGGCATTCGCTTCCGCGATCACCAGATCGTGGGCGACATCCTGGTGCTCGCCGAGCGCTACCGCAACGAGGGCGCGGACGAAGTCGTGTTCTACGACATCACCGCGAGCCCCGAAGGTCGCAGCGTCGACCGCAAGTGGGTCAGCCGTGTCGCGGCGATCCTCGACATTCCGTTCTGCGTGGCGGGAGGCATCCGTTCGGTCGAGGACGCCGAAGCCGTGCTCAATGCCGGCGCGGAAAAGATTTCCATCAACTCCCCGGCCATCGCCAATCCGTCGCTCATCGAAGAGCTCGCCTCTCGTTTCGGCTCGCAGTGCGTGGTCATCGGCATCGACAGCGCGAGTCTTGCGGACGGCTATCGCGTGTTCCAGTTCACCGGCGATCCGAATCGTTCGCGCAACACCGGGCGCGACACGCTGTCGTGGGTGCGCGAGGTACAGGACCGCGGCGCCGGCGAAATCGTGCTCAACTGCATGACCAACGACGGCGTGCGCCGTGGCTACGACGTAACGCAGCTCAAGGCGGTGCGTGAAGTCTGCGACGTGCCGCTGGTCGCTTCGGGCGGCGCCGGCGCACCCGAACACTTCGTCGCCGTGTTCGAAAAGGCCGGCGTCGATGCCGCGCTCGCGGCGAGTGTGTTCCACTCCGGCGCGATCGCCATTCCGGATCTCAAGACCACGTTGGCGGCTTCCGGCATCGAGATGCGTTTATGAGCAGCAGCTTCGACATCGATCGGGTTGATTTCACCAAGGGCAACGGACTCGTGCCCGCCATCGTGCAGGACGCCACCACCGGCGCCGTTCTCATGATGGCCTACATGAACCGGGAAGCGCTCGAGCAGACGCTCGCACGCAAGCGTGCCGTGTTCTTCAGCCGCAGCAAGCAGCGCTTGTGGGAAAAGGGTGAGACCACCGGGCATACGCTCGAGGTGGACGAAGTTGCGCTCGATTGCGACAACGACACCTTGCTGGTGACCGCGCGGCCGCACGGGCCCGCCTGCCACAACGGCACCCTCACCTGCTTCGGCGACCAGCCACGCAGCGCCGCCACGCGGATTGCCTTTCTGGCGAAGCTCGAAGGCGTGATCGCGCAGCGCGCCACGCAGAGGCCGGAAGACAGCTACACCGCGCGGCTCATCGAAAAGGGCATCGCGCGGATTGCGCAGAAGGTGGGCGAGGAAGGCGTCGAGCTCGCGCTCGCCGGCGTGGGCGAAGCGGACGACAAGGTCATCGACGAGTCCGCAGACCTGTTGTTTCACCTGCTGGTGCTGCTGCGCGCACGCGGTATTGCACTGGGCCAAGTCGTCGGGAAGTTAGAGTCGAGGCATTTGAAGGCGTAAAGTGCCGGCAAGCAATTCGCTGGAGCGCGCCATGCGCAAATCTACATTGGTACTTTCCGCGGCGTTGGCGGCAATGGCCGCATCGTCGTCGTGGTTCTGGACCCAGTGGCAGGACGAACGCGCGCTCAACCTGGATTTGCGTGCCCGCGCCGACGCGCTCGCGCGGCGTGACGAACATCCCCTCGCTGCTCCGGTCGCCGCCAGCTCAGACCTTCCCCCAGCTCGCGCAACCAAGGCCGCCGCGGAGCCGCTCTCCGTCGTTGCCGCGTCCACGCCGCCGGCCAACTACCCGCGCAACGTACAACAGCGCCTGTTGAAGAATCCCCGGTTTCGTCAGGCGCTGCGCAATCAGCAGCGCCAGGTCATGGAAACCGAACTGCGCGACCTGCCGAAGTTTCTCAATCTCTCACCCGAAGACGCCGACCACCTCCTCGACCTCCTGGCCGAACAAGGCGTCAGGACCCTCGAGCTGCAATGGCGCGAGCCGCGCGGCCCGGAAGACGGCAAATCGCGGCAAGCCGCACTGGATGAGCTGCGAACGCAAAACGACGCCGAGCTGACCAAACTGCTCGGTGGCCCGAACATGAATCGCATGCAGGATTTTCGCTCAACTTTCCAAAGCCGCGCTGAAGTCAATTCGGTGCGCGCCGAGCTCGCCATGGGATCCGATCCCCTGCGCGACGATCAGCTCGAACCCATGGTCACCCTGGTGGATTCCGAGCTGCAGCGGATGAAGCAGGAATTGCGCGATACGGCGATGGCGCAGCAGGATCCCGCGACCAGACGCAGCGAGCTCGCGATCGCCGCCAACCAGCGCATCGTCGACGCTGCGACGCCGATCCTCACGAGTGTCCAACTCGCCGCTCTCAAGGATCTCTATCGCCGCCAGCGCCTGCAGATGGAGGCGGACACCGAGTTGAATCGTCTGCAGAACGAGGCGTTGCTCAGCGATGCGCAAGCCGACGCGCCGAACGGCGCCTCAGGGCAGCAATAGCTCTTCGGCGGGAGTCCGCAAGTTGTAGTTCGACGACATCGCATGGCTGTAGGCGCCGGCGGTGGCGATCAGCAACACGTCGCCCGAGTGGCACTCTGGCAGCAGCCGGTCGTGGCCGAGGAAATCCGAGCTCTCGCAGATCGGTCCCACCACGTTCGCCGAAATGTTCGCCGCTTCGCCGTAGCGACTGAGATTCACGATGTCGTGATGCGCGCCGTACAGGGCCGGGCGAATCAGCGAATTCATGCCGGTGGCGACGCCCACGTAGCGAATGCCGCTCTTCACCTTGGTCTGCGTGACACGGGCTAACAACACGCCGGCGTTGGCGACGAGGTAACGGCCTGGCTCGAGCCACAGCGTAACGCCGGGAATTCCCGCCTTCACGTTCGCCAGCGCCTCATCGAGCTTGGCGAGGTCCAGCTGCCGGCCTTCGACGCGGTCGGGAACGCCCAATCCGCCGCCCACGTCGATGAATTTCACGTCCGGGAAACGCTTCACCAGCGCCGCCAGCGTCGAACCGACCTGGCTCCAGTTGGTGACGTCGAACACGCCGCTGCCGGCGTGCGCATGCAAGCCATTGATGGTCACGCCGCCGGACTTCGCGATCCGCGCGACTTCCTCGAGCTCTTCGGCGGGAATGCCGAACTTCGATTGGGCCCCCGCGGTCTTCACGTGATGGTGATGGCCGCGGCCGATCCCGGTGTCGATGCGCAGGAACACGCTCTTGCCCTTGAAGGCATCCAGCCAGTTCTGCAGCACGAACAGGTTGTCGATGGTCACGTGCACGCCGAGTGCGAGCGCCCGCTCATACTCGGCACGCGGCGCGAAATTCGGCGTGAACAGGATGCGATCCTTGGCGATGCCGGGCACGGACTCCATGACCCGTTCGATTTCCGCGAGCGACACGCAATCGAAGCCGACGCCAGCCGCGGCGATGGTGCGCAGGATGTCGGGATGCGGATTGGCCTTGAGCGCGAACAGCGCGCGGCCAACGGACTTGATGCCGCACACCGCCTTGGCCGCCGCCTCGACCTGCGACAGGTCATAGACATAGGCGCAATCACGCTGGCCTAGCGTACCCAGCAAGGCATCGCGCTTCACCGCCCACCATGGCTGCGCGCGCGCCGCCACGGCTTCGGGCTTGGCGAACAACTGTTCCCAGGTGGGACCCATCACCGGATCGCCCGGCAATGGCCGGATGAGCAGGTCGTGCAATTGCTCGACGAGCCGGTCGCCCTGGTTCTCGTCGACGACGAACGTGAAATTCAGGTCGTTCGCCGCCTGGCTCAGCAGATAGATCTTCTGCTCTTCGAACAGCGCAAACGCATCGCCGAGCTTGTGCAGGATGGCGCGGATGTTGCGCCCCACCAGCGAGACCGAGGCGCACGGCCCGATCACCTGCACGCCGCACAGCTTCGACAGATCGAGCTGCAGCTTGCCTAACAACTCGCCGTCGAGCGTGTTGGCCGCGGGATCGAGCGACACCGTGACGTTGGTTTCGGAGGTCGACACGAGGTCCACCGACATGCCGTGCTCCTTGAACACGGCGAATGCGTCGGCCATGAAGCCGACCTGGTGCCACATGCCCGGGCTGTCGAGCGAGATCAGCGTGATGCCCTTGCGATTGCAGACTGCTTTCACCTGCCCCGCGCCGCGCGTGGACTCGCCGGTGATCAGCGTGCCTTCGAGATCGGGCGTCTGCGTGGCGTAGATATATAGAGGTATCTGGTATTGCCGCGCCGGCAGCAGGCAGCGCGGATGCAGCACCTTGGCGCCGCTGGTGGCGATCTCCTGCGCTTCGTCGTAATGCAAGGCGCGGATCAGCCGCGCCGTCGGCGTCGAGCGGGGATTCGCGCTGAACATGCCGGGGACGTCGGTCCAGATCTCGATGGCGCTGGCGCGGATCTTCGCCGCCAGGTAGGCCGCGGAAGTGTCGGAGCCACCACGCCCCAGGAGGCAGGTGTTGCCCTCGCTGTCGCGCGCGATGAAACCCTGCGTGATCACCACGGGAGTCGAGGCGGTCAGCCGCTGCTCGAGCGCCGCATCGGGCGCAAAGGAACAGGTGGCCGAAAGCACCGATGCCTTGGCGGAGGCGCCACGATCCTCGGCGAGCAGCATGTCGCGTGCGTCCATCCAGGTGACGTCGATGCCCTGCGACTTCAGGAACCGCGCACCGATTTCGGTGGCCATGAGCTCGCCGTTGGCCATGACGCGTGCCCGCGTTCGATCCGACAGCTCGCGCACCAGCGCGATGCCGTTGGCCATCTGCCGAAGCTCGGCGAAATAACCCTGCAGTTGCGGGCTCACGCCGACGCCCAGCTCGGTAGTTAGCTGCCGGTGCCGCTCCTCGATGGCGGCGAGCGCTTCATCGGGGGTGCCGGCGCCGGCCGCCGCGAGCAGCTTTTCCAGCATGTCGGTGATCCTGGTGAGGGCCGAATGCACCACCAGCACCCGCGCGCCTTTTTCCAGGCGGCGTTTCACGACCAGCGCGATGTTGCGCCAGTTGGCTAGCGTCGAGACGCTGGTGCCGCCGAACTTGACGACGACCCATGCAGATGCGGAACGCGCAGACATGCGCTTAACCTCGTCGCCAACATCGGCGACCACTCACTGAGTAAGAGAACGGGAGCCTACTGCTCGTCTTCGAAGCCGTCGTTCAGGTCTTTCTCGAGACGACGGTCTGCGAGCACTTCCTCGAGACGGCTCCAGGCCGCCTTGCCGACTTTTTTCGCACCGGGTTGCTGACGAACGCGCCGATCGACCTTATCGAGGATGCGGTCGTAGTCGGTGTTGTCTTCGGCTTCGGCGAGGAACTCTTCGTCTAAATCGAAGCTTTCGTTATCCCGTTCG
>DASYKM010000100.1:0-51953 GCA_035995425.1 Steroidobacteraceae bacterium | reverse complement strand
TCTCGGGCTCGATCTTCGGATCGCTGCTCGACGCTGCGGAAATTCACATCTGGACTGATGTCGATGGGGTGCTGTCGGCCGATCCGCGCCGCGTGCCGGACGCCAAGGTCATCGATGCGCTGTCATACAACGAAGCGATGGAACTCGCGTACTTCGGCGCCAAGGTGATCCATCCGCAGACCATGGCCCCGGCCGTGGCGAAAGGCATCCCGATCTGGATCCGCAACACCTTCGCGCCGCAGAAACCCGGCTCGCTGATCTGCGCGACTCCCAACTCCAAACTACCGGTCAAGGGCATCACCAGCATCGAGAACATCGCGATGGTCAACGTCGAGGGCGCCGGCATGATCGGCGTGCCCGGCACCGCGCACCGCCTGTTCGGTGCGCTGCGCGAGGAGGGCATCTCGGTCATCCTGATTTCGCAGGGCAGCTCCGAGCACTCGATCTGCTGCGCGGTTCCCGGTGTCGAGGCCGAGCGCGCCGGCCGGGTCGTCGCCGCCGCCTTCGATCGCGAGATCAAGGAAGGCCAGATTCAAAGCATCCAGGTCGACCGGGACCTCGCAATCCTCGCCGTGGTCGGCGACGGCATGGCGGGCCTGCCCGGTGTTTCGGGGCAGGTGTTCAACGCGCTGGGCTCGGCCGCGGTGAACGTCCACGCCATCGCGCAGGGCGCGTCGGAGCGGAACATTTCCGTGGTGGTCGATCAGAAGGACGCCACGCGCGCACTGCGTGCCGTGCATTCCGGCTTCTATCTGTCGCCGCACACGATCTCGATCGGCCTGATCGGGCCCGGCGCGGTCGGCCGCGTGCTGCTCGAGCAGATCGCGGCGGAGAGCGAGCGCCTGCGCGACGAATTCAAACTCGACCTTCGCCTGCGCGGCATCATGACCAGCAAGAAGATGCTGCTGTCCGAGCAGGGGATCGCGGTCGAAGGACCGAAAGACAGCTGGAAGGCGGCGCTCGAGGCGAGCAAGACCGCGGCGGACATCGGCAAATTCGTCGAGCATCTGCACGTCGATCACCTGCCGCACACCGTCATCATCGACTGCACCGCCGATGAGAGCGTCGCCAAGCACTACGCCGAGTGGCTGCGGGCCGGCATCCACGTGGTGACGCCCAACAAGAAGGCCAACAGCGGGCCGCTGGCCTTCTACGATTCGCTCAAGGAAGCGCGCCGCCTGGGCGGCTCCTCCTATCTATACGAGGCTACCGTCGGCGCCGGCCTGCCGGTCATCCAGACGCTGCGCGACCTGCGTGAGACCGGCGACAAGATCTCGAGCGTCGAGGGCATCTTCTCGGGCACGCTGGCCTATCTATTCAACGTATACGACGGCAAGACGCCGTTCTCGCAGATCGTCAGGGACGCCAAGGCCAAGGGATACACCGAGCCCGATCCGCGCGACGACCTGTCGGGCACCGACTTCGTGCGCAAGGTGATCATTCTCGGCCGCGAGATGGGCCTGAGACTCGAGATGAAGGACGTGAAGGTCGAAAGCCTGATCCCGGCGGGCCTCGACAAGGGCACCATCGACGACTTCCTGAACGGCCTGCCCAAGCATGACGGCGAGATGAAGCAACGCTTCGATGAGGCGGCCGCGCGCGGCAAGGTGCTGCGCTACATGGGGCGGCTCACGGCCGATGGCAATGCCACCGTGGGAGTCGCCGAGCTCGACAAGTCGCACGCCTTCGCCAATATCGCGCTCACCGACAACGTCGTGCGTTACGCCACGGCGCGTTACAACAGCAATCCGCTGATCGTGCAGGGCCCGGGTGCCGGACCCGAGGTGACGGCCGCCGGCGTGTTTGCCGACCTCCTGCGCGTCTGCAGTTATCTGGGGGCGCACCTTTGAGCCCTTCTTCATCGAAGACTGGAAAGGTCACGGCGTTCGCGCCGGCCTCGGCGGCCAACGTCGCCATCGGTTTCGACATTCTCGGATTTTCGGTCGATGTGCTGGGCGACAAGGTCACGGTTGCGCGCACCGACAAGCAGGGCGTGGTCATCGCGGGCTCGTCGGGCGTCGTGAAGGAAATTCCGCGCGATCCCGAGCGCAATACCGCCGGCCGTGCCTTGTTAGCCATGCAGGAAGTGCTCAAGCCCGGATTCGGCTTCGAGGTCTTCATCGAAAAAGGGATTCCGCTCGGTAGCGGCCTCGGCGGCTCGGCCGCGTCGGCGGTCGCCGCCGTGGTCGCGGCCAATGCATTGCTCGACAAGCCGCTGTCCAAGCTCGAGCTGTTGCAGTTCGCCATGCAGGGCGAGAAGGTTTCGAGCGGATCGCTGCACGTCGACAACATTTCGCCGAGCCTGTTCGGCGGGCTGGTGCTCACCGTGGGCATCGACAACCCGCGCGTGAAGCAGATTCCGGTTCCGGAGGGCATCCGCGCGGTGCTCGTGCATCCACACCTGTTTTTGTCGACCAAGCAGGCGCGTGGCATTCTCAAGCGCGAAGTCACCATGTCAGATTTCATCTGGCAGACGGCGAATCTCGCCGGTTTCATTTCCGGCTGTTACACCAACGACCTCGACATGATCCGCGCCTCGTTCGAAGACGTGGTCATCGAAAAGCAGCGTTCGCAGCTCATTCCGGGATTCGATGCCGTGCGCAACGGCGCGATCGCCGCCGGCGCGCTCGGCTGCACGATTTCCGGCGCGGGGCCGACGATGTTCGCCTGGGCGCTCGAACCCGATGCCGAGAAAGTGCGCAGCGCGATGGTGGCTGCTTTCGGTGCCGCCAACATGAAGGTGGATCACTGGGTGGTGCCCATCAGGACCTCGGGCGCCTACGTGTTGCCAGGCTGATCCCGCGCATGAAGTTCGTCAGTACGCGCCGCCTGTCTTCCTCCGAACGAGCTCCTTCAGTCGGCTTCGGCGCCGCCCTGGCGCAGGGACTCGCGCCCGATGGCGGCCTGTACATGCCGCAAGAGTGGCCGAGCATTCCGCTGGCCGCATTCGATGGAGTCGAAAGCCTTCCCGAAGTCGCGGAAGTCATGCTGCGACCTTTTGTCGAGGGCGATGCCATTGCCGGGCAGATCGGCGCCATCGTGCGCGAGGCTTTCGATTTCCCGGCTCCGCTGGTTCCCGTCGCCAACGACGGCAGACTCTCGGTGCTCGAGCTGTTTCACGGCCCGACCGCGGCCTTCAAGGATTTTGGCGCGCGCTTCCTGGCCGCATCGCTGGCGAAGATCCGTGGTGGTGCCGGAGGTGGTGCGAAGCCGCTCAACATCCTGGTTGCCACTTCCGGGGACACCGGCGGCGCGGTGGCTGCGGCGTTTCATCGCCGGCCCGGAATCGTGGTCTCGGTGCTGTTTCCCAAGGGCCTGGTATCACCCACGCAGGAGCGCCAGCTCACGTGCTGGGGCGAAAACGTGCGCTCCTATCGCGTCAGCGGCAGCTTCGACGACTGCCAGCGGCTGGTGAAAGAAGCCTTCGTCGATGCCAAGCTGAAACAACGTTTCGAATTATCGAGCGCGAACTCCATCAATCTCGGGCGCCTGCTGCCGCAGGCCGTCTACTACGCCGCCACCAGCCTCGCCGTATGGCGCGCGCATGGCGTCGCGCCTAACTTCCTGATACCCAGCGGCAACCTCGGCAATTCCGTGGCCTGCGTCTGGGCGCGCAAGCTCGGCCTGCCCATCGGGCGCATCGTGCTCGCGCACAATTCCAATCGCGCCGTGCCGGATTTCCTGCGCAGCGGGGACTGGCAGCCGCGCGCCAGCATTCCGACGCTGGCTTCTGCGATGGACGTAGGCGCGCCTAGCAACATGGAACGCCTGCGTGCGCTGTTCCCGGACCTCGAGGCCGTGCGTGGTGCGGTGCGTGCGGTGAGCGTCGACGACGCTGAAATACGCGCGCGAATCGTCACCGACTTCCGGAATTATGGGAAAACCTGGTGTCCGCACACGGCGACCGCCGCGGAAGTCTATGCGCGACTTCCCGAATCCGAGCGCTCGGCGGCACGCTGGGTGCTGGTTTCCACCGCGCACCCGGCCAAATTTGCCGAAATCGTGGAGCCGCTCACCGGGCAAAGAATCGAAATGCCGGAGAGCCTTGCTAAACTCCTGTCGCGTCCCGTGTCCTGCGAAGATCTTCAGCCCACGCTCACCGCGCTGACCGTTGCACTAGAAAAATGAACCCGCCTTTCGGACTCACAGAATTTCGGTTCGCATTGATCGTCTTCGGCGCGGTGGCCGTCGCGCTGCTCGCGTTCTTTGGCGGGCGGGCCTGGGTGCTGCGCCGCCGTGATGCGCACCGCGTGGCGCGCGTCACTGCCGGTTCGGCCGATTACCTGCGCAACGTACTCGTGCCCGACGGCAATGGCGGCGACTACCATCTCGACTTCGTGCTGCTCACCAGCCGCGGCGTGGTCATCATCGACATGCGCGATTTTGTCGGCATCGTCTTTGGCGGCGACCAGATGACGGCCTGGACGCTCATGAGCGGGCCGAGCCGCACCACTTTCGTGAACCCGCAGGCCGGTCTCTACGACCGTATCGCGAGTGTGAAGGCGGTCATCCAGGACCAGCAGACACCGGTGGAAGGGCGCATCGTATTCACCCGGCGCGCCAAGTTTCCCAAGGGCCTGCCGCGCTTCACGGTGATGCTCGAATCGGTGGCCGCGGAATTCCCCAAGCTCGGCGCGGCCGAGCTCGACGTCGCCGTGTCGATCTATCGTCCAGGCTGGGCCCGGCTCAAGGAAGCCGCCAAGCCCAGCCCGCATTTCAGGGCAAATCCGATCGCGGTCGCCTAGCGGCGCGCCTCGAACACGAGGTTGACCGGCGTGTGAATCGCGCGCCAGCACACAGACTGTAGCCGCTCAACTCAAGCCGAAGAGGTGCCGCGCATTGGCGGTCGACGTGGCCGCGACAGATTCCGCCGACTCCCCGCGCGCCGTCGCAATGGCGCGCGCCACATACGGCAGGTATGCCGGCTCATTGCGACGCGTCTTGGGCGCCGGCTTGATGTCTCGCGGCATCAGATAGGGCGCATCCGTTTCGATGAGCAGTCGATCGGCGGGAATGCCCTTCACGACTTCGCGCAGATGCAGCCCGCGGCGCTCGTCGTTGATCCAGCCGGTGATGCCGATGTGCAATCCAAGCGCAAGGTAAGCATCGCGTTCGAGTTCACCTGCCGTGAAGCAATGCGCCACGCCGCGCGTCACGCGATGTTCGCGCAGGATGGCGATGAAATCCTCGTGCGCGTCGCGCTGATGCAGGAACACCGGCTTGCCCGTGGCCGCGGCCAGTTCCAGCTGCCAGGCGAAGGCGCGGCGCTGGAGGTCGCGCGGCGATAAATCCCGGAAATAGTCGAGCCCGCATTCGCCCACCGCGACCACGCTCGAATCGCGCGCCAGTTCCTGCAATGCGGGCAGGGTGTGGGTAGTCAGGTCCACCGCGTGATGCGGATGAACGCCGGCCGTGGCGAACAGCACGCCCGGATGTGCCTGACAGAGCGTTATGGCCTTCCGAATGCTCTCTTCACTCGAGCCGGTGACGATCATCTGCGCAACGCCGGCGGCGGCGGCGCGATGCATCACCGCATCCCGGTCGGCTTCAAAGCTGTCGTGCGCGAGATTGGCGCCGATGTCGATCAAGTTCATCAGCAGGTCCTGAATCTCCGGGCGCGAATTCTAGCCCGCGGAGCTATATTCGGCGCACATGAGCAAACGAAAGAGTGCCCTGTTGGTGCTCGTGCTGGCTGCCGCCGGTGCAGGTGTCGCCTGGTACCTTCGAGTGGATGCGCCGACTGGGACCGCCGCGAATACGGATGTCGCTGCGCCCGCCGCCCGAGCGCCTCAGTCAGGATCTCCTCATCAGGCATCGGCAGTCAGGAAGGTCGAAGGAAGCGCACACGATGCACTGGAGCACCCGGGCGTGGTCGGAGTGCCTTTCAAACTATCCGCGTCCGTCACGGCCAATTGCCAGCGCTCGACCGACTGTGAGGAACTGGATGTGTTTCTCGAACAGATGGCGGCGGAGCCGCGTGACGCTGAGTGGGCGCGCAATATGGAGGCGCGCATCGAAAGAGCGGTGATGGCGGGTGAACGTGGCAAGTTTCGCATTCGTAGCCTGGAATGCCGCAGCACGCGTTGCGCGCTGGAGGTCGCCTCGGAAGTCGATCGCGTTGGACTCGGGTTCGACTCCGATCGGGACTTCGACGAGATGATGTTTCCGCGCGGTGGATATTTTGCCAACGAAAACGATCCGCAGACCGGAATCGCCACCCTGGTCAGCGCGCAGACCTGGCAGACCTGGAAATCTTTCGACGCTGAAAAGGACAGGCGCGAGTGACGCGCGCGCTCAAAGTTTGAGGATCCAGCGCTTGCGGTGGCACACCAGGAGCACGGCGAAGATGAAGGCGAGCCCGCACAGGCCAAACGCCAGCGAGGCGGCGTTCGGCGCCAGCCATTGCCCGAACCACAACTGACCGGCGTTGCGCAGCGAGAGTGGCGCCGTGTCGCTGCCGATCCAGTTGTAGTCGACGAGCGGCGCAATCAGGAAACAGATGATGTAGGCGAGCAATGGATTCTCGCCGAAGATCCGCGAAGGCATCAGCACCGCGCGAATGCCGGGCGCCTGCGACAGCGGCATCAGGATGCCGAGCGCCACCACGCAGAACCCGCCGCTGAACAGCGCGAAGGTGCTGGTCCAGATGTTCTTGACCAGCAGGCAGATGGGCTGCAGCAATAGCGCGACCACGATCATGACCGCGCCGGCGGCCATTGCCGTGACGGCCGTGATCGCCGGGCGGCCCAAACTACCACGCGCGTACACGATGCCCACGAGAGCGCCGAGCAGCACGTTGAAGCAGGCCGGCCAGGTCGAGAGAATCCCTTCGGGGTCGAACACGACCTTGCCGTCCACCGGCCAGTACGGAAAGAAGTGATCGACGCCGATCACGGCGCGATCGATGACCGACGGCCAGCTTCCGACGGCGTCGAATCGCTGCGCGCCGAATTCCGGCACCGGAACGAAGTAGAGCAGTGCCCAGTAAGAGACGAGCACGAATACCGCCGCGCCCGCGAGCAGCCCCGCACGCAGCGTGAGGGCGCCGCCGCTCGCGGCGCGCGCCGTCAGCAGCATGAATACGCCGACCAGTCCGTAGCACAGGCCGATGCGCTGCAGAACGCCGGGGATGCGCACGTGCGCGAAATCGAAGTTGGGATAAAGATTGAGGAAGAAACCAATGGCGATGAGCGCCAGGCTGCGCCACAGCACGTGGCGCAACAGCTGCTGCCTCGACTCACCTTTCTCGGAGCGGCGCCGCAGCGACAGCGGCATGGCGACACCGATGCAGAAGAGGAACGCCGGCGCCACCATGTCGATGAGCGTCCACCCGTCCCACTTTGCGTGCACCAGCCAGGAATAGTTGAACTCCCACGATCCGGGACTGAGGTTGAGCAGCATCAGCATGATGGTGAGGCCGCGCAGCACATCGAGCGCGTCCCAGCGATTGCTCATCAACTTGCTCATTGCAACCCGCTGGCAAACGCCGGCATCGAAGGAGGCGCGAATTCTAGCGCGTCGGCGCAGGTGCTCATCGTCGCCAGAATGCGCGCGCCTCACACATCATCGCGAACACGTGTCGAAAAACAGTGTTCGTGTTCGTCCAATACTGGATAGCCGTGATCGTCACGACTCTCACTCCGTGCGCATGACATTTCACAGATGTCTCGCCTGGAAAATTGCTTTACTCTTCACGCCTGCCGCGATTCCGGCTCACAAAATCTCAAACGAATCAGTAATAGATTCAGGAACTTATCGCGCATGGCTCTGGATTCAGATTCACTCGGTTCACTTCGCATCGATCGCTCGGCAGGCGCGCCTTCCGGCGGGCTCGGCAAACGACTCCTTTATATAGCCATCCCGGTACTCGTCATCGCCGGCGCGGCGGTCGGTCTGTGGCTCTGGCTTGGCGGCAAGACCACCGAAGTCACGACGGTAACCGCGGAAGCGGAATCCACGGGCCCGAGTCTGGGCACTTCGGTGCTCAACGCTTCGGGTTATGTCGTCGCGCGGCGCATGTCGACGGTGTCCTCCAAGGTCACGGGCAAGGTGCTCGAGATCTATGTCGAGGAAGGCATGGAAGTGAAGAAGGACCAGGTCCTTGCGCGACTCGATCCGATCAATAGCCGGACGATCCTCACGATGTCCGAGCGCGAAGTCGACGCCGCGCGGCGCAATCTCACCGAGATCGAAGTCCGGCTTGCCGAAGCCAAGCGCAATCTCGAGCGCAATGAATCCCTCGTGAAGCAGCAGCTGGTCAGCCAGACCGCGCTCGACACCACGCGCGCGGAAGTCAACGCGCTGCAGGCGCGGCTGGAAGCCTCCAAAGCGCAGGTCAAGGTGTCGGAGAGTCAGCTCGCCATGCGCAGACTCGACTACGACGATCTCAACGTGCGTGCGCCGTTTTCCGGCGTGGTCATTTCCAAGGATGCGCAGCCCGGCGAGATGATCTCGCCGCTGTCTGCCGGTGGCGGCTTCACGCGCACCGGCATCGCAACCATCGTCGACATGGATTCGCGCGAAGTGGAAGTGGACGTCAACGAGGCGTACATCAACCGCGTGAAGAACAACCAGCGCGTCGAGGCAACGCTCGATGCCTATCCCGATGCGCCGCTCGCGGCCCACGTCATCAACATCGTGCCGACCGCCGACCGAACGAAGGCGACCGTCCGCGTAAGGATCGGCTTCGACAAGCTCGAACCGCAGATCCTGCCTGACATGGGCATCAAGGTGCGCTTTCTCGAGGATCGTCCGGCTGAAACCGTGGCCACCAACGCCGGGCCGCGCATCCGCATTCCGGCGGTGGCGGTGCAGAAGGTCGATGGAGAATCCTACGTCTGGGTGGTCAGCAACCTGCGCGTCGAACGCCGCGCGGTCACCGTGGGCCCCGAAAGCGAAGGTACGATCGAAATCCGCGCCGGCGTGAACAGCGGCGACGAGCTGGTGTCCCCGGTGGTGCAGGGCCTGGTGGACGGCGGCAAGGTCAAGCTCAAAGAAGACAGTAATAGTTAGAGGACATGAACATGGCAGTCGAAAGCAGCAAGTTGGATCCGGTGGTCGCGCGACTGCGCGGCGTGGCCAAGCAATATCAGCGCGGTAGCGAAATCGTACCGGTGCTCGAAAAGCTCGACCTCGACCTGCCACGCGGGGACTTCGTAGCTCTCATGGGGCCTTCGGGCTCGGGCAAGACCACGTTGTTGAACCTGCTCGGCGGTCTCGATCGTCCGACCACCGGTACGATCGAAGTCGACGGGCTCGCGATCGACAAGTTGTCGAACTCGAAGCTCGGCGACTGGCGCGCCGACAACGTCGGCTTCGTGTTCCAGATGTACAACCTGCTGCCGGTGCTCACCGCCGAGCGCAACGTGGAACTGCCGTTGCTGCTGACCAAGCTCGGTCGCGCGGATCGTCTGAAGCGCGTGCACACCGCGCTCACGCTGGTGGGCCTGGGCGATCGCATCAAGCACAAGCCGCGCGAATTGTCCGGCGGCCAGGAGCAGCGCGTCGGTATCGCGCGCGCCATCGTCACGGATCCGACGCTCCTTCTGTGCGATGAGCCCACGGGCGACCTCGATCGCAAGTCGGGTGACGAAATCCTCGACCTGCTGCAGGCACTCAACAAAGAACACGGCAAGACCATCGTCATGGTGACGCACGATCCGCGCGCCGCCGAACGCGCCAACCGCACGCTGCACCTGGAGAAGGGCCGACTCGAGCGGGAGACAAAGTAATGTTCCGCTGGCTGCCGCTGGTCTGGGCGAATCTGCGGCGCCGCAAGCTGCGCCTGGTATTCACGTTCATTTCCATCCTGCTCGCATTCCTCATGTTCGGAATGCTGGACGCGCTGCGCACCAGCCTCTCGCAAGCCATCAACATGGCCGGAGCGGACCGGTTGATGCTCCAGAGCAAGGTGAACATCACGGTTTCCAATCCGCGCTCGCACTATGAAAAAGTGAAAGCCACGCCGGGAGTGAAGGCGGTGGCGCCGTTCAACTGGTTCGGTGGTGTCTACAAGGACGGCAAGCAGCAGATCCAGGTGCAGATCACCGATCCCGAAGAGTTCATGAAGGTGTACCCGGAAGTGCATCTCAAGCCCGAGGAGCTCGCGGCCTGGAAACAGGATCGCCAGGCCATCGTCATCGGCCAGGCGCTCGCCGATCAATACGGCTGGAAAGTCGGGCAGCGCATTCCGCTGCGTTCGCAGATCTGGCGCAAGGCGAACGGCAGCGACACCTGGGAATTCAACATCGTCGGCATCTACACGGTCGAGGGCACCGGCTGGGACAAGCGCAGCGCCATGTTCCAGTACGACTACTTCAATGAGTCGCTGCAATTCGGCAAGGATCTCGTGGGCTGGATGGTGATCAAGGTCGCCAACCCGGACGACTCCGAGAAGATCGCCGGCAGGATCGACGCGATGTTCGCGAACTCGTCGAACGAGACCAAGACCGCCACCGAGCGCGTGTTCGTCAAGCAGTTCCTCGAACAGGTGGGCAATATCGGCCTGATCCTGGTGTCGGTGACCACCGCCGTGTTCTTCACCATGCTGTTGGTCACCGCCAACACCATGGCGCAGTCGGTGCGTGAGCGTACCAACGAGATCGGCGTGCTCAAGACGCTCGGCTTCAGCGGCGAATCCATTCTCGGCCTCGTGCTGCTCGAGTCGCTGTTCCTCACCTTCACCGGGGGATTGGCAGGGCTAGGCTTGGCGTGGTTCCTCGCCAAGGGGCTGGGCGCGGCCATCAAGGACTACTTCCCGGTATTCCAGATCGGCGCCGGCACGTTCCTCGTCGGGGTGTCGTTGATGCTGGTGTTCGGACTCGTCACCGGCATGTGGCCGGCGCTGACCGCCATGCGCCTGAAAATCGTCGACGCCCTGCGGCGCATCTGAGGAACCATCGATGGCTAACACCTTTTCACAAATCGCCGCCGTCACGGGCATGAACCTGCGGAACATTCCGCAGCGCTGGTCGTCGTCCATGGTCGCGGTGCTCGGCATCGGCGGCGTCACGCTGGTGCTGGTGGCGCTGCTGTCCATCGCCGCCGGCTTCAAGGTGGCGCTCGAAGGCTCGGGTTCGGACGACGTCGCCATCATCATGCGCGCCGGCTCCACCAACGAACTGTCGGGTGGCTTCGGCGCCGACACCGTCACGGTAGTTAGCGATGCGCCGGGTATCAAGCACGACACCACCGGGGGCAAGAACATCCCGATCCTCTCGCCCGAGCTCTACGTGCTGGTGGACGGCCGCATGCACGGCAAGGACGCCAGCACCAATCTGCCGCTGCGCGGCGTGAGCCCGATGGCACCGCAGGTGCGCAAGAGCTTCAGGATGGTCGAAGGCAAGATGTTCCGCGAGGGCACCAACGAAATCATCGTCGGGGACGGGGTCGTAAAGCAGTACGACGGCCTCGATGTCGGAAAGAAGGTGCGCTGGGGGAACGTCGACTGGACCGTGGTCGGCAGGTTCACCGATGGGGGTGGCATCGCCGAGTCTGAAGCCTGGGGCGACACGCGCGTGGTTCAACAGGCATGGCGCCGCGGTAACAGCTTCCAGTCGGTTCGCGCCAAGCTCAACAATCCAGAGTCCCTGAAGACGCTCAAGGACGCGCTCAGCAAGGATCCGCGCGTGCGCGTGGGCGTGCAGACGGAGCGCCAGTTCTACGCCGATCAGCAGAAACTCATGTCGACGATTATCAGCACAGTTGGCTATGCGCTGGCTTTCATGATGGGCATCGCCGCACTTTTCGCCGCGCTGAACACGCTCTACAACGCGGTCGCCACGCGCGTGCGCGAAATCGCGACGTTGCGCGCGATGGGATTCAATGGATGGGCGGTCATGTTCTCGGTGCTCGCCGAGGCCATGCTCCTGGGCGCGGTTGGTGGTCTCATCGGCGGGCTGCTCGCGTACCTGGCTTTCAATGGCATGCACAGCTCGACTATGAACTGGGCTTCGTTCAGCCAGATGACGTTCGCGTTCACTGTGACGCCCGAGTTGATGCTCAAGGGAATCGTCTACGGGATCATCCTCACCTTCATCGCTGGCATACTCCCGGGCATCCGGGCGGCGCGGCTGCCCATCACCGCGGGTTTGCGCGAGTTGTGAAGCGACGTCCTTCCTGCAGGTTCACTGGAGCGCTGGCCGTTGCAATGACAATGGCCAGCGCTTCGCCGTTTGCGCACGCGGAAACCGCTGTTGCGGACTGGGCCGATGTCGAAGGGCGCATTCAATATGCGTACTACACCAACGACGCCCGCGCGCTGAACGGCGTGCTCACCTCGCTCAAGCCCAAGGCTGTCGACGGCGAGGAGCAGTCCGCGGATGACGACCTGGGCATGCGCTCCTACTTCCGTGCGCTGGCGCAATACCGGCTGGCGCAGGTGCTGACCGGCACGAAGAAGTCGCAGGCCAAGAACGCCATCGACGACTGCGACGATGAAATCGACCATGCGATCGACGCTCTGCCCAAGGTGCCCATCGGTCTCGATGAAACGGACGAGAACCGCGAGAAGCGCGCCGAAGCCTACGCGCTCGGCACCGCCTGCACGCTCGCTGGCCGGGAGATGAGCTCCATTCCGTTCGGTGGCGGACGCATTGGCTCGCGCATCGACGAAGCCGTCAAGCTCGAGCCGAAGAATCCACGCGTGCGCCTGGTGGAGGCGCTGGCCAAGTTCGATCGCGCCGGCAAGGACGCCGCGGAGAAAACCGCGGCGCTCAAGAGCCTGCGCGCCGTCACCGCCATGTTCGAAGCGGCGCGCGCCGGTGCGTCGACCACGCCGGAATGGGGCGCCGCCGAGGCTTACGCGTTTCTCGGTCGCGCGCTCTACGACATGCGCGATGTGGTGGGCGCGCGCGAAGCGCTCGAGCGGGCGCTGTTGATCGCGCCGGACTACTCGTTCGCCCGCAAGCTCATGGCGCAAATCACGCGCTAGCAGGGCCGAAAAGCTAGTATCCGTGCGATGAAGTATCCGCGGCTGTTTGCCCCGCTCGACCTGGGCTTCACGCGCCTGCCGAATCGCATCGTGATGGGCTCGATGCATACCGGGTTGGAAGATCGCGCCCGCGACTTCGGAAAGCTCGCGGCTTACTTCGCGGCGCGCGCCCGCGGCGGTGCGGGGTTGCTGGTGAGCGGCGGCATCGCGCCCAATCGCGCCGCCTGGGCCAAACCTTTCGCCGGCAAGCTGTCGCATTCGCGCGAAGGGGCGCGCCACCGGCTGGTGACCGAAGCGGTGCACGCCGAAGGCGGCCGCATCTGCATGCAGATCCTGCACACCGGGCGCTACGCCTATCACCCGTTTCCCGTGGCGCCGAGCGCATTGCGCGCGCCCATCAATCGCTTCAAGCCGCGCGCGCTGTCCGCGGACGGCGTGCGCGACCAGATCGCCGACTTCGTCAATTGCGCCGTGCTCGCGCAAGCCGCGAACTATGACGGCGTCGAAATCATGGGATCCGAAGGCTACTTCATCAATGAGTTCCTGGCTCCGCGCACGAACCAGCGCACCGATGAGTGGGGCGGCTCACTCGAGAACCGCGCGCGCCTCGCGCTGGAGATCGTGCGCCAGACGCGCGCCGCGGTCGGGCCGAAGTTCATCATCATCTATCGAATCTCGGGCCTGGACCTGGTCGAAGGCGGCGGCACGGGCGCGGAAGTGGAATGGCTGGCATCGCAGATGGAAGGCGCCGGTGCCAGCATGCTCAACACCGGCATCGGCTGGCACGAAGCGCGTATTCCCACCATCGCCGGCATCGTGCCGCGCGGCGCCTTCGGCTGGGTATCGGCGCGCATCAAGGCGGCAACGCGCCTGCCGGTGATCGCCACGAATCGATTCAACATGCCCGACGGGGCCGAAGCGCTGCTCGTGAGCGGTGATGCCGACCTGGTCTCCATGGCGCGACCGCTGCTCGCGGACCCGGAGCTGCCGCGCAAGGCGGCCGAAGGTCGCGAGGACGAGATCAACACCTGCATCGCCTGCAACCAGGGCTGTCTCGATCGCGTATTCGAAAACAAGCGCGCCACCTGCCTGGTCAATCCGCTCGCCGCCTATGAAACAGAATTGCTCGTCACGCCGGTTCGAATCCCGAAACGCATCGCGGTCATTGGCGCCGGCCCCGCCGGGCTCGCCTGCGCCACTACGCTTGCCGAGCGCGGCCATCGCGTGACGCTGTTCGAGCGTGCCGCGGAAATCGGCGGGCAATTTCGTTATGCGCGCGAAGTCCCGGGCAAGGAAGACTTCCACGACACGCTGCGCTATTTCGCGCGGCGCATCGAGCTCACCGGTGTATCGGTCGAGTTGAACACCGTGGCCGACGCGCAGCGTCTCGGTGGCGGCAATTTCGACGACATCGTCGTCGCCAGCGGGGTCGCCGCGCGCATTCCGGCGATCGAGGGTATCGGTCACGCCAAGGTCATCACCTATCCCGATCTCCTGAGCGGCGCGCGCGCGGCGGGTGAGCGGGTGGCCATCATCGGCGCCGGCGGCATCGGCTTCGACGTGGCGGCGTTCCTCACGCACCGCTCGGATGGAGACTACTTCGCGGAGTGGGGCATCGATCGCACGCTGGTCGCGCGTGGCGGCCTGTTGCCGCAAAGCCCGGTGGCGTCGAAGCGCCGTGTCTATCTACTGCAGCGAAAGCCCGGCAAGCTCGGCGCCGAGCTGGGCAAGACCACCGGGTGGATCCATCGCACGGCGCTGCGGCACCGCGGCGTGGTGATGCGCAATGGCGTCACCTACGAGCGCATCGACGATGCCGGCCTGCACATATCCAGCGCGGCCGGGCCCGAAGTGCTGGATGTCGATCATGTAATCGTCTGCGCCGGCCAGGAATCCGTTCGTGCGCTGGTCAATGAGCTGACGGCGTTGGCTGCGCCTTCTTCCATCCACATCATTGGCGGCGCGTTGCTGGCGACCGAGCTCGATGCCGAGCGCGCGATCCGCGAGGGCGTCACACTGGCGGCGCGGTTATGAGCGACAGCAAGAACCGGAACGGGGACAGTCCCCAATTCGAGCTGGCATTTCCAGCCGGCAACGATGGCGAAGGGAACGGCGACAGTCCGCGCATCCGCGTCAGCAAGCGCGCGCGGCGCCTGTCCATTCGCGTGTACCCGGATGCGCGCGTGGAAGTAGTGGTGCCACCGCGCGCGCGGCCACGCGAGGTGGAGCAATTCATCGCCGCGCATCGTGAGTGGATCGAAAGCAGACGCGCGTTGGCGCTGCGCAATCGACCGGTGCCGCAGGCATTTCCACCCGCCGCCATCGAATTGCGGATATCCGCGGAACGCTGGCGGCTGCATCTGGCGGGCGGATCGGGCCGCACGCGCGTGGTCGGATCCGAAGGCATCCTGCGTGCCACCGGCGCTTCATCGGGCGCCGGACTGCGCACGGCGCTGCGCGCCTGGCTGCTGCGCGCGGCGGAAACGCGGCTGGCACCGCGCGTGGCGGCGCTGGCCGCCGCCACCGGCGTGCACTATTCGCGGGTTTCGATCCGCCGCCAGCGTTCGCGCTGGGGAAGTTGTTCGGCGCGCGGTACCATCAGCCTCAATTGCTGCCTGCTGTTCCAGCGTCCGGAAGTGGTGGACTACCTCATCGTGCATGAGCTCATGCACGTGAAGCACATGAACCACTCGGCGCGCTTCTGGCAGGCGGTGGAACGCCATTGCGCGGACTGGCGGGCCCTCGATCGCGAGCTCGTCCAGGGCTGGCGGCACGTACCGCGCTGGGTTTTCTCCGAAGAGTGAGCATGGACAAAGTCGTTAAGAATGATGGCGCGCACATGGATCTGGGAACCTCCCAGTCTTACGGCGAATACCTGCAGCTCGACAAACTACTCGACGCGCAGAAACCGAACTCGATCGAGCAGGACGAGATGTTGTTCATCATCGTCCACCAGGTGTCGGAGCTGTGGATGCGGCTGTTCCTGCACGAGCTCGGCCACGTCATGGAATGCGTGCGGCGGGACAATCTCGATCCGTCCTTCAAGATGCTGGCGCGCATCTCGCGCCTGCAGGAAGAGCTGCTCGGCGCCTGGAGCGTGCTGTCGACGCTGACGCCCTTCGAGTACTCCTCTTTCAGGAACACCCTCGGTCGGTCATCGGGCTTTCAGTCGCTGCAATACCGCGTGCTCGAATTCCAGCTGGGCAACAAGAACCGCGACGTCATCGCGGTCCACAAGCGCGATACGTCCGGATATGAGCGGCTCGAACGCGCACTCGAAGCGCCGTCCATCTACGATGAGGTGCTGCGCCTGCTGTCACGGCGCGGCTACGGCATCCCCGAGGAGCTCATCGAACGGGATTTCTCCGAGCCCTATGTCGCCTCGAAAGCCGTGACCGCCGCGTGGCTGGGCGTGTATCACAACGCGGAAAAGGACTGGGACCTGTACGAGATGGCCGAGCGGCTCGTGGATCTCGATCAGAAATTCCAGCTGTGGCGATTCCATCACCTGAAGACCGTCGAACGGGTCATCGGCTACAAGCCCGGCACGGGCGGCACCGGCGGCGTTTCCTATCTCGCCAAGGCACTCGAGCTCAAGTTCTTCCCGGAGCTTTGGCAAGTTCGCACATCGATGTGACGACGACGTTGTCGACCGCCTGGGGTGAGCTCGATCACATCATCATCTTCTGCAACGTTGGCGCACCGGAAGCGGGCGCGCTGACCGATAGCGGACTGCACGAAGGCCCCGGCAATTCGCATCCGGGGCAGGGCACCGCCAATCGGCGATTCTTTTTTCCGAACGCCTACCTCGAGCTCTTGTGGGTCGAGAACCGCCTCGAGGCCCAGAGTCCCGAAGCGCGTGAGACCCGCCTGTGGGAACGCTGGCAACAACGTGCGAGTGGCGCCTGTCCGTTCGGCCTGGTCTTTCGTCCAGGCCCCAACGCGCCCGGCTTGCCGCCGGCGTCCTGGACTTACGCGCCAGGCTATTTTCCACCCGGTTTTTCGATCGAAGTGGCCCGCGACGTGCCACCCAACGAACCGCTGCTTTTCTATCTACCGTTCGCGCGCTCCTCGCTCGTGGAAAACGTCGATCTCGACGAAGGTACCGTGCACGTGGGCCCGATCACCGGCGCCACCATCCATCTGCCGCAGACGGACGCGCTGTCGCGCGGCTTGAGCTCGCTGGTCGCAGCGGGCGCGATCGCGGTCGAGCCCGCGCGCGAGTACCTGCTCGATCTGTACCACGCCGGCGGTCCCTCGCAGGTTCTCGACTTGCGTCCCCAGCTACCGCTGCGCCTGCTGCCGGCGCGAGCGACGGCGGCCGCCAGCCACTGATCTCAAACCTGATATCGCCGCGGCGCGATTCGGGCTGTTGTAGCGCAGGTTTCGTCGCGTTATTCTCGCGCGCGGCGCGCGGGGAATAACTACAGGAAGGATCCTATGAAGACGTTTGCGCGTCTGGCCGCCGCCGTTGCGTGCCTGTCCATTTCGTACTCCACGTTCGCTGAAGACCCACCACCGGCGCCCAAGTACCAGGTCGAGAACCTCGGGCGCGGCGTGATAGCGCTGCGCACCAGCGACACCGCCGTGTATGTCGGGTGGCGGTTGCTCGGCACCGACCCGGGCGATCTCGCTTTCAATGTGTATCGCGCCACGGGCGGCGGCGATCCGGTGCGCGTGAATGCCACGCCGCTTGGCCTAACCACCGATCTCGTGGATACCGGCGCCGACCTGGCGCAGGCGAATTCCTACACGGTGCGGCCGATATTGCGGGGCGTCGAACTATCGGCCAGCGCTCCCTTCGTGCTCGCGGCGAACGCGCCCTCGCAGCAGTATCTCAGTGTGCCGCTGCAGCGTCCGGTCGGCGGGAACGTCGAGGTGCCGGAAGGCAATCCCACCCAGGCCGTCACTTACAGCCCGAACGATGCCAGCGTGGCCGACCTCGACGGCGACGGCGAGTACGAGATCGTGCTCAAGTGGGATCCGTCGAACGCGCGCGACAATGCGTCGGCGGGCCTGGCGGGACGGCAGCTGATCGATGCCTACAGACTCGACGGCACGCTGCTCTGGCGCATCGATCTCGGCCGCAACATCCGCGCCGGCGCCCACTACACGCAGTTCATGGTCTACGACCTGGACGGCGATGGCCGCGCCGAAGTGGCCTGCAAGACCGCCGACGGGACGGTGGATGGCGTGGGCACGGTCATCGGCGATGCCACCAGGGATTACCGCTCGCTGCTGGTACCCACCGACGGCATTCTCGCCACCGCCACCAACGACCAGCGTTACGGCAAGGTGCTCGCCGGACCCGAATACTTCACCATATTCGACGGCCTGACCGGCAAAGCGCTCGCCACCACTAACTACCTCCCGTCCCGCGACCCCATCGACGGCTGGGGCGGCATCGGCGGCAACGGCAACAACGACAATACCGGCAATCGCGGTGACCGGTTTCTTGCCGGCATCGCCTATCTGGACGGCGAGCGTCCGAGCGTGGTCATGGCGCGCGGTTACTACGGGCGTACCGTGCTGGCGGCCTGGGACTATCGTAATGGACTACTGACTTCGCGCTGGGTGTTCGACTCCGGCCGCTCGGTGGGCACGGGATTTCCCTGGACGGGCTCCAATCCGTTCAACGGTCAGGGGGATCACGCCCTGTCGGTGGCGGATGTCGATCACGACGGCAAGGATGAAATCATCTACGGCGCGATGGTGGTCGACGACAACGGCGTCGGACTCTTCTCGACCGGACTGCGTCACGGCGATGCGCTGCATGTCGGCGATCTGGTGCCATCACGACCGGGGCTCGAGGTGTACGGCGTGCACGAGAGCGAGGGCAACACGCTCACGCTCAATACGCCGGGCATGGCGCTGTACGACGCGGCGACCGGCCAGATCATCTGGAGCTTCGTGCCGGGTCGCGACGTGGGACGAGGCATGGAGGCCGACATCGACCCGCGCACGCCGGGCGACGAGTTCTGGGGTGCAACGGAAGTCGGCTTGCTCGATGGCCAGGGCAACCGGGTCGCCGACGCGCCGAGCTCCGTGAACCACGCCGTATGGTGGGACGCGGATGCGTTGCGCGAGATCGAGGACGCCAACTGGATCAGCAAGTGGGATTGGAACACCAGCACGCTCACGCGATTGCTGACCGCGGACGGCGCCGCATCGAACAACGGCACCAAGCAGAACGCCACGTTGACCGGCGATATCCTCGGCGACTGGCGCGAGGAAGTGATCTGGCGCGCGGCGGACAACGCGAGCCTGCGGATCTACTCCACCACGATCCCGGCGACCAACCGCATGTTCACGCTCATGCACGATCCGCAGTATCGCGTGGCGATCGCCTGGCAGAACGTGGGTTACAACCAGCCGCCGCATCCATCGTTCTTCATCGGTGACGGCATGACCGCGCCTCCCGCGCCGAACATCGTCCACGCCGATACGCAGGCGCCGGCGTTCCGCAGATTGTTTCCGTCACGCCATACGCTGTGGCCGGCGAACGAGCGGCTGATGCCGGTGAGCATCCGCGCCGACCTGGTCGATCTCCTCGACGCAATGCCCAAGGCGCGTATCGTGAGCGTCACCAGCGATGAAGCAGAGGAGCACGGGCGGCGTCAACGGCACGACCCTGCCGATTACAAGATCATCGCTCCGCTGATCGTTCTGCTGCGCGCCGAACGCAACGATCATGGCCGCGGCCGCGTCTACACCATCGGCGTGGAAGGGCGCGACGCCGCTGGTAATACCGTGCAGAAATCCGTCGAAGTGCGGGTGGCGCCGAAGCATGGCCACGGGCGTGGTCACCGCGGACATTGACTCGTGGCGGACGCTTACGCCCGCACACCGGAATGTCGGTGTGCGGGCGGCGTTCTTGTTCTTGGAAAACTTCTCTAAAGGTCCGCGGGGAGTCTATCTACTCCGGCGCGACCCAGGAATTCACCGACATCGCCGACGCGGTGCCGACACTCGATCCGATGATCGACGGATATCCGCCTACCCACGGGATGTCTCCCGAGTACTGCTGCGCATGGGTCCACGTGTAACCCAGCTCCCAGAGATAGGCGTCACCCCAGAGATAGGCGTCGCCCCAGAGATAGGCATCGCCCCACAGATAAGCGTCACCCCAGAGATAGGCGTCATCGTGGAGATTGCCGTTGGGGCTCGTAACCTTGAAGGTGCCGTCGGCCGCCTGTGTCACGCGGCCCATGAAGTGCTGCGTGCCATTGAGATCGGCGGCGATGTTGAGACCCTGGTTGGCGCAGTTGTTGGTGGTGTCGTAGACCGCGGCCTTTGCATCGACGAGGCCCGTGCCTTGTTGCAGCACGCTGTAGGCGAGGCTGCCGTTGGCATTCACCGCGGGCTTGCCGCTGGCGATGATGCGGCACTTCACCTGGTCGGGCGTGAGGTTCGGATTGTTGTAGATCACGAGCGCGGCAACCCCGGAAACCACGGCCGCACTTTGCGAGGTGCCGGACATGGTGAAGAAGTCACCGTTGTTCATGAAGGTGGGATGATCCACGGCGATCTTGTCGTAGGTCGCCATGAAACCCCACAAGTGACCACCGGGAGCCACGATGTCGGGTTTCACGAAGCCTTCGAAGGTCGGTCCCGTCGATGAGAACGACGCGAGCCGATCGTCGTGGACATTGCTGGTGTAACTGTCGGTCATCGCGCCGACCGTGATGACATAGGGCACGTTGCCCGGTACACCCACGGTCTGCGGCAGCGGTCCGCTATTGCCCGCTGATACGACGACGACGATGCCGGATTGCCAGGCGTGCATCACGGCTTTATTGAGCGGATCGTCCCAATAGCGCGAATGCGCCGGGGCCCCTAGCGAAAGATTCATCACTCGAATTGCATACTGGAAACGGTTGTTGATCACCCAGTCGATGGCGCGGATCACCGTGGCGTAGTTGCTCGCGCCGTCGTCGCCGAATGCCTTGACGGAGATGATGCGCGCGTCCGGCGCGACGCCGTAGAAGCGATTGCCGTTGGCCTTGCGGCTGCTGGCGATGAGGCTGGTGATGTGCGTGCCGTGACCGTTGGTGTCGGTGGAAACTCCCGACCACAGCGAATCGACGACGTTGCGGACCGCGTCGTACTGCACGGCGATACGGCCGTTGCCGGCGGTGTCCTTGTCGAGCGAGTCGAGTTTCCAGTAGCCGGTGTCGATGACGGCAACACCGATGTCACGGCCGCGGATGCCGGCGTTGTGCAGGTCCTTGGTGTTCACTTCGACGGGCGCGGGATCGCCCTCACCGAAATTCGTCGTGTAGTCGATCTCGACATCGTCGATATCCACCCAGTCGACCGGGAAGGCCCGGTCCATCGCGCCGACGAAGCGGATCGCGGTGTTGCGGCCGCGGTAGGCGGTGATGTTGAAGCTCTGCGCGACGAAGCCGGAGTCGTTGGCGGCACCCGTGATGCGTCCGACTTCGGTCCAGGTCGTGCCGCCATTGGCGCTGGCCTGCACCGACACATAGTCGCCGGCGTCGAGATTGGCGCGCGAGCTGTTGAACTTGAGCGTGACGCTGGGCGAGCTCGAGGGAGTGGCAGCGCGCCGATAGATGGCGCCGTTGCCGCCGACGATCAGGCGCTTGCCGCCACGGTCGTTCCAGCCGATGGAAACCTTGCCGTCATACGGCGAGTTGTTGTCGTTGCTCTCGACCCAGTCGCCATACCAGCGATGTGAGCCGTCGTTGTTGGCGAATGAACCGGTTTCGAAGTTGTCGCGCACGCTGGCAGCCGCAAGCGAGCTGACCGGAGTGTTCGGCGTGACCTGTTTGACTCGCTGCGACGCCAGCACCTGGGCGTGCTGACGAGTGGTGAGCTTCGCTTCCACGGCGTCGATGACGCCGAGGCGCGAGACGACCGAGCCGCCGGCGGCATTCACGGCCTTGGCGGCGTTGTCGGTGCTGTCGGCTTCGACGATATAGCTGTGCACGGTGTCGGCATCGGCGGCGACACTGCTCGCGCCGACGCGGGGCGTGCCCGATGTCGTCGAGGAGCACGACACCAGTACCGCCAGACCGACCGCTCCCAGGACTCGAGCGGTAACTTCAACTGCACGAACGCTCATTCACGCCTCTTTTGTAGCCCCAGTTCGCTGCTGCGAACGCGGTCATTAGAGGTGGGAACGGCAAGTCAGGAGCGTGCGTGTGTGACGCGTATCTCGGCCAAAGTGTGACCGGCGTCTGATAAGGGCCGGTTAAATCCGTGCGCTATGTCAAGGAAGTTCAGCGCAGGGCGGTTCGTTGAACAGAAGCTGGCGCTTCTTTTCCGCCGGGGAGGATCTTGTCCAACAGGTTCGCGAGTGGCGTGGCCGCACAGAACAGGTGGCCCTGGCCCTCGTGGCACTGTTCGGCGATCAGGAATTGTGCCTGCGCTTCGGTCTCGATGCCCTCGGCGACGATGCGCAGGCCGAACGCATGGCCGAGCGCGATGGCCGCGCGGCATACGGCGCGCGCCTCGTGATCGTGGCCGACTTCTTCGACGAAGGAGCGGTCGATCATGATTCCGTCGAGCGGTGAGCTGCGCAGTTTGCCGAGCGACACATAGCCCGTGCCGAAGTCGTCGATGAGCACGCGCACGCCCTGGCCGCGCAACTGATGTAGCGCGGCGAGGCCGGAGCGGCCGGTGGAAAGCATTTGTTCGGTGATCTCGAGATCGAGATGCGAAGGCTCGATGCCGGCCTCCCTGGCGGAATTGGCGACGTCTTCGGCGAGGCTCTCCGCCGACAGGTATTGACGCCCGACGTTCACCGACACGCGCAGCGCGGGATAACCGCGCTCGGCGAGCACGGCCAGGTCGCGACACGCGCGGCGCAGCACCCAGCGGCCGAGCTGCACCGACAGTCCCGAGAGCTCGGCGATCGGCAGGAACTCCGAGGTCGGCACCATGCCGCGGATCTTGTGCGGCCAGCGCAGGAAGGCTTCGATCGCCACGATCTCGCGCGTGGACAGCAGGAACCTTGGTTGATAGTGCAGCTCGAGCTCGTCTTTCTGCAGGGCCTGGGTGAGCTCTTTCTGCATGTCGAGGCGCGTGAGCGAAGCCAGTCGCAGCGTATCCGAATAGAAGGTGACCGCGCGCTGTTCGCCCTGGCGGCGGCCGGAGTCGAGGGTAGTGAGGGCGCGCTCGATGAGCTCGGTCGCGCGATCGCCATCCGTGCCCGAGAGCGTCACGCCGATCTGCGGCGCGAGCTGGAAGATCTGTCCGTCGAGGTCGACCGGATGCTGCAGCGCCTTGACGATCCGTTCAACGGCCACGTCGGCGTCGCCGCGTGAGCGGATGTCGGTGAGCACCACGCCGATGACATCATCGGAGACGCGTGCGATGCGTGGCAGGCTGGTGCGCGCTTCGGGCAGGTTTTCGGAAATCACCTTGGCGGCGGACTCGAGCAGCCGGTTCGCCAACGCGGAGTCGAACACGCGTTGATAGGTGATGTAGCCGCCGATGTGAACGAGTGCGACGCCCACGGTGTCTTCACGCAAGGCTGCCATGTCGAGCGCCATGCGCAGGGATTTCTCGAACCCGTCGCGATGCGGCATCATCGCGCTGGCACCTTGCGGGTAGAGACCGGAGTCGTTGGCCGTCGTGCCGTCGCCAAGGTCGCGGCACACCACCAGCGCGCGGTCGAAGCCCTGCACCTGGAAGCGCATCTCGAGCTTGACGTCGCCGTCCTGGTAGCGCTGCGTCGCGCCCTTGCGCGTCTTCAGAATCCTGCGCACCGTCTGCAGGACGTGCGTGGCGATGGAATCGGGCCACAGGGTGTCGACGGTGCGTCCGGAAATTTCTTCCTCGCCGCCGTTCAGGCCGCGCACCGCATGACCGCCGACGCACGAGAGGATCACGCCGTCGCGCCGCACGATGAGCGCGAGATCGGGAAGGGATCGGGCCAGTGCGTCGCGGATATCGCTGTCCATGCTCATCGAACCTCGCGCAAGACGCGCAATGCGTTTACGGTGTCGTCGCTGCCGCGCGTCGACATCTGTTCGATGATGACACCGTTGGCGATCAGTCCGTCGATATTCGACTCCACCGCGGAGATCACCGAGTTCAGCGTGGCGACGTGTTCGGTGCCGAACCAGCCGCGCCAGGCATTGCGGCCCCGCTTGGCGCGATACAACGCGAGGTCGGCGATCTTGATGGCGTGTTCCCAGCTCACCGCCTCGGGATTTCCCGGAACAAATGGCAGGCAGGTGAGGCCGATCGAGCAACTGGTGCGCACCACGGCGCCACGCGGCAGCACGCATTTCATCTTGGCGATGCGCTCGCGCACCCGCTCGGCCAGCATGCAGGCGTGTTCCACGTGCTGGGCCTGTGCCACCACCACGAATTCGTCGCCGCCCCAGCGCGCGAGCACGTCATCCGGGCGGATGGCCTGGCGCAGTGTCTTGGCGATCTCGATGATGACGAGGTCGCCGGCCGCGTGTCCGTGCTGGTCGTTGATGGGTTTCAGCGCATCGAGATCGACGATCATGATCGCGAGACCCTGCGTGCCCTTGTGCTGCGCAATGAGTCGCGGAAATTCCTGCATCAGATAGCGGCGGTTGTGCAGGCCGGTCAGCGTGTCGGTGAGGCTGGCCATTTCCAGGCGACGGTTGGCATCCTCGAGCTCGCGATTGCGTTGCGCGAGCTCGTAGGTGCGGTCGCTGACCTGTTGCTCGAGTTCCTGGCGTTGCATGGCGGCGCGCGCGATGCGGCGTTGCTGCGCGTACCACACGGCCAGCAGCATGAGCACGGCGAGCAACGCATAGGCCACGTAGGCAAGCGGTGACAACCAGGGCGAGGGCGCCACCTCGATCGGCAACGCGAGATCCTGCGTGCTCCACACCCCGTCGCTGTTGCTGGCACGCACGCGGAACACGTAGTGGCCGCCGGGCAGGTTGGTGTAGGTGGCAGCGCGGCGCTCATCGGCGCGTACCCAGTTCTTGTCGAAACCGTCGAGCTTGTATTCGTAGTGATTCGCGCGCGGGTCGGCGTAATCGAGCGCGGCGAACTGCAGCGTGATCACGTCCTCCTTGTGGCTCAGCGAGAGCCGCTGGATGCGCTCCTCGGGAACGCCGACGACACCGGGCGTGTTGAGCTTCAGGAACTGGGTGAGCACCACGCGCGGCGGGCGTTCGTTGAACTCGAGCACTTCCGGATAGAACGAATTGAAACCGGCGGTGCCGCCGAAGAACAGCTTGCCGCTGCGATCGCGGTAGTGCGCGCCGAAATTGAATTCCTCACCCTGCAGGCCGTGCAGGCGATGAAACCTCTGGATGGCGTCGGTGCGCGGATCGAGGCGGGCGAGACCGAAGTTGGTGCTGATCCAGATGTTGCCGGTGCCGTCGGCGCGCAGGCCGTAGACCGTATTGTTAGGCAGACCCTGGGCTTCGGAGATGTTGGCGAACCGCAGTGCGTGCGGAGCCTCGCCGGGGTTGAGCACGCGATCGAGGCCGCCGCCGCGCGTGCCGATCCACACGCCGCCATTGTCGTCGACCAGGATCGAGTAGATAGTGTCCGCGCTCAACGTGTCGAGCTGCTTGGCGTCGCGCTTGTAGTAATAGAGCCGGCGGGTCTTGCTATCCCACACGTTGAGGCCGCCGCCGTCGGTGCCGATCCACACGTGGCCGGCGCGATCGCGCGCCAGCGCGGTCACGCGACCATTCGACAGGTGCAGACCATCTTCTGGACCGGGGCGCAGGTTCTCGAAGCGGCGGGTGCGCGCGTCGAAGCGGGAGATGCCGCCGCCAAACGTGCCGACCCAGAGTTGCTTGTCCACCTCGATCAGGCTCATGACGCCACTGGCGGCAAGAGAAGTGGGGACCGCCGGATCGTGCGTGAAGACCTCCGCCTTCAGCGTCTGCGGATCGATGTAGTTGAGACCGCCGCCCATGGTGCCCACCCAGACGCCGCCGTCGGTGCCCTCGAGCATCGCCATCACGTGTTCGTCGCTCAAACTGCCGCGCACGCCGTTGACGTGGCGCACGGCGGTTATCTTGCCGGTGGCGCGATCCTGCAGGTTGATGCCGCTGCCGAAAGTGCCGATCCACAGCCGGCCTAGCTTGTCCTCGGCGAACGAGGTGATGTTGCGATCGGTGAAACCTTCCTCGGCGCTGGCGCGCGAATGGCCAAACGACCAGGTGCGCGGATTCCACTTGGCGAGGCCGCCGGATTTCGTGCCGATCCACAGCGAGCCGCCGCGATCCTCGAACAGCGACACGATGTAGTCGTCGGGCAGCGAGCGCGTCTCGGCTGCGTCACGGCGGTAGGTGGAGAACGTTTCCGTGGCCGAGTCGAACCAGGAAAGACCCTGGACCTGGCCAACCCAGAGCCGGCCCTGGCTGTCGATGAGCAGGGACTGCACGCGATTGTCGGGCGCCGCGTTGTTGGCGCCGGACGCGGCGGCGGGATTCGGGTGATAGACGCGCCAGCGGCCACTGCGCGGATCGAGGCGCCCGAGACCCGAATCGGTACCCGCCCACACCATGCCATCGGGAGACTCGACCAGCGCGCGCACGCGTTGCGGCTGTCCCGGCCGCACGAGCTCGGGCGGCAGGACGATGGGCGAAACATCGAGGTTGGCGGCCGTCAGGCGGTCGAGGCCACTGGCGGTACCAAGCAGTGTGTCGCCGTTGCGCAGATGCAGGATGCTGAAGACGGCGTTGTCGGAAAGTGAATTCGCCTGCGTCGGCACGTGACGAATGCGGCGCAGCTCGTTGGTGCGCGCGTCGAAGATCGCCACGCCGGCATCGCGCGAGGCGATCCACAGTCGCCCGAGCCGGTCGCGCGCCATTGTACGCACGCGTTGCAGGTCCGCGGTGTCGCGAAGCGGCGGCGGCGCCGCGAGCTTTCCGGTGACGGCGTCGCGGAATACCACGCCGCCGCCGTCGGTACCGATCCACAGACCTTCCTCACTAGCTACCAGCGAGGTGATACAGCCGTTGGGCAAGGTCTTGTTGTCGCTGCGGTCGTGACGCAGCTGCCGGAATTCGTAACCATCGAAACGATTGAGGCCGTCTTCGGTACCGAACCACATGAAGCCTTCGCTGTCCTGAACGATGGCATTGACGGCTTGCTGCGACAGGCCTTCTTCGAGGCTGTAACGCTGGACGCTGAGTGGCGGGGTGGCGAATGCGGAACGGCAGATGGTCAGCGCCACGGCGGCGGCTGCGACGCGCGCAAGCTTTCCGAAGGGTCGGTTTTTTCCCCGTGTTATTGACATTGTCCTGGGCAGCGGACGACTCCAGGCCACATCGTAGTGGCGGGCGCGATTCCGCTATGTGACTAGCGTCGAATGCGCCACGCAGGGTGCTCCACAATTGAGCGCCACCACTCGATAAGTGTGATGCGCATCACAGGCCCTAAGAGGAGCCTAGATCCATTCCGCGGTAGGCACTCCCAGCGCCGCCGCCGCGCGGCGTGCCGCCACGGAACCGTTGACCAGCAGCCCGTGCCGGGCGAGCGCGAGATGCGGCAGATCCGAATCGCTGTTGCCGTAGGCAAAAGTCTCGTTGTCAGCGCGTTCGGCAACCAGCGTGCGCAGGCAACTGGCTTTTTCCTCGCCGCGGCGATTCGGCGTGGTCAAAGTGCCATCGAGCCGGTCGCCGATCCAGGCGACGCCGGTCGAGATCACCTGGTCGAAGCCGAGCTGCCTGCCGAACTCCGGCACGTAGAAGTCGACGCTCGCCGACATCAGCACCAGGTAATGGCCCGCGTCCCGATGACGGCGGATCGTCATCAGCGCTTCGCGGAAGCAACGCCGCTCGATCGTGTCGGTCACGAAACGGACGGACGCCGCGGCGAGCTCGGCGCGCGGTGTGCCGCGCAACGTCGACCGCAACAACGACTGCTTGAGCCTGCCGCGGTCGCGATCGGCCAGGTAACGGATTGCCGCCGGCGCCACGCCTAACAACCGCAGCAAATGCAGCGGCCGCCGCGCCAGCTGCCGCAGCACCAGCGGGAACAGCGTGTCGCGATGCGTGATGGTGCCGTCGAGATCGAAAATGGCGATGGGCATGCACGCATGGTACCAACCGCCGTCGCCATGATTCGCCACAATTGCGCCGGGTGATTGACCACATTGCCATCGACACTGCGGACTTCGACAACACAGTCAGGGGAGCCATGCGATGTCCGAAAGGTTCAGATTCATTCCACCGTTGCTGGCCAAAGCGCTGGTCATCGGCTTCCTGATAGTCATCCTGCTGGTGCCGTTGGCCCAGATGGAGAGCCTGGTGGACGAGCGCGTCGGTTCGCGCGAGCAGGCGGCGCAGCGCGTGGCGGCATCGTGGGGCGGCATACAGACCACCGCCGGTGTCCTGCTCACGATTCCGGTCGAGACCACTCGAGTGGTGACCGAACAGACCGCCGCGGGCCGCGAAACGCAGCGCACGGAAGTCGAGCGCACCGTCCTGTACGTGCTGCCCGACACACTCAAAGTGGATGCCGAGGCGGAGATCACCTCGCGCACGGTCGGAATCTACGAAAAGCCGGTCTACACGGCGCGCGTACAAATCGAAGGCGAGTTCGTCAATCGCGACTTCGCGCAGCTATTGCCGGAGAAGCAGGGACGCGAAGTGAAGTGGGGCGAAGCGCGACTGATGGTGTTGAATTCCGAATCGAGCGCGCTGCGCGCCGTCGACGATCTGGTGGTCGCCGGCGAGAGCGCGCAGGTGGCGGCCGATGGCTATGCGGGCTCGGCCGGCATTTCGACCGCGGTGCCCGTGCAGGCGCTGCGCGACAGCGCGTCGATTCCGTTCCGCATGAAACTCACGCTGACCGGCAGCAACCGCCTCAATTTTCTGCCGCTGGCGCGCAAGGCGGACATCGCGCTCAAGTCGACCTGGCCACATCCATCCTTCGAAGGAGCGCCGGCGCCACTCAAGCCGGTGATCAACAAGGATGGCTTCTCGGCCCGGTGGTCGGTACTGGAGATAAACCGCAACTTCGGCCAGAGCTGGTACGGCCAGGAAGTGCGTCCCGGCTTGCCGCCGGAAAGCGCGTTTGCGCAAAGCAGCGTCGGCGTGGCGTTCTACGAGCCGGTGGACATCTACCAGCGCAACTACCGCGCGGTGCACTACGCGGTATTGCTGATCGTGATCACGTTCCTCACGTTCTTCCTCTGGGAGCACCTGAGCGGCATCGCCATCCACAGCATGCAGTACCTCATGGTGGGGATGGCCCTGGCGCTGTTCTATCTACTGCTGCTGGCGCTCTCCGAGCACATGAGCTTCGACCTGGCCTACGGCGCGTCGGCCGGAGCGCTGGTGACGCTCATCACCGTCTATCTCACCGGCGCGCTCAAGCGTCTCGCGCTCGCGCTCGGAGCGGGCCTCGGGCTCGCCACCCTCTACACCATGTTGTACTGGATCCTGCGCTCCGAGGACTACTCGCTGCTCATGGGTTCGCTGCTGCTGTTCGGCGTGCTCGCCACACTCATGGTCGCCACGCGGCAAATCGACTGGTCGCACGTGGCGCGATCGAAGCGCACGGAGGAGGCCGTGCGGTAGTCAGGCCTGGGCGCCGGGTCGCGAGATTCGCGATCCGGCACCATCCGATTACGCGGCTTTGGCGGCGAGCTGCCTCAACACGTACTGCAGGATGCCGCCATGGCGGTAGTATTCGCGCTCCTTCGGCGTGTCGATGCGCACGCGCGCCTCGAAGCTGACGGGCGATCCCTTCGCCGGTGTGGCGACGACTTTCACCGACTTGGCCTCGGCATTGGCGATCCCGGTGATCTCGAATACTTCGGAGCCCGTGAGGCCGAGATTCGCCGCGGTCTTGCCCGGCGGGAACATGAGCGGTAATACACCCATGCCGATGAGGTTGGAGCGGTGGATGCGCTCGAAGCTCTCGGCGATGACGGCGCGCACGCCTAACAACATGGTGCCCTTGGCGGCCCAGTCGCGCGACGAACCGGTGCCGTATTCCTTGCCGGCGAGGATGACCAGCGGCGTGGCGTCCTGCTTGTAGCGCATGGCAGCGTCGAAGATGGACATCTGGTCGCCCGTGGGGACGTGCACGGTGACGCCGCCTTCGGTGCCGGGCGCGAGCAGATTGCGCAGGCGGATGTTGGCGAACGTGCCGCGCATCATGACTTCATGGTTGCCGCGTCGTGCGCCGTAGGAATTGAAGTCGATGGGCTGCACGCCCTTGGACACCAGGTACTTCGCCGCCGGACTGGTCTTGGCGATGTCGCCCGCCGGCGAGATGTGATCGGTGGTGACCGAATCGCCTAACAAAGCCAGGCAGCGCGCGCCGGTGACGTCGGTGACGGGACGCGGCGTCATGGTCATGCCTTCGAAGTAGGGCGGATTGCGCACGTAGGTGGATTCTTCTTTCCAGTCGTAGATCTTGCCGAGCGGAATCTTGATGGATTGCCAGTTGGCTTCGCCGGTGAACACGTTGGCGTAGCTCTTGCGGAACATGGCCGAGTCGAGCGTGTCGCGCACCGCGTCGGCCACCTCCTTGTCGGACGGCCAGATATTCGCGAGCAGCACCGGCTTGCCGTCGGGCCCGGCGCCGAGCGTGTCGCTCTGCAGGTCGATGTCCATCGTGCCGGCGAGCGCGTACGCGACCACCAGCGGCGGTGAGGCGAGGAAGTTCATCTTGATCTCGGGATGAACGCGGCCCTCGAAGTTGCGGTTGCCCGAGAGCACGGAGGTGGCGACGATGTCGCTCGCCTTGATGCCGGCGGAGATCTCGGGCTTGAGCGGCCCGGAATTGCCGATGCAGGTGGTGCAGCCGTAGCCGACCACGTTGAAACCGATGGACTCGAGCGGCTCTAACAACCCTGCCTTTGCCAGGTAGTCCGTCACGACGCGCGACCCGGGCGCGAGGCTGGTCTTCACCCAGGGCTTGGATTTGAGGCCCAGCTTCGCGGCGTTGCGCGCCAGCAAGCCGGCGGCCATGAGCACGTAGGGATTGGAAGTGTTCGTGCAGCTGGTGATGGCGGCGATCGTTACCGCGCCGTCGCTGATTTCGGTTTTCTTGCCGTCGAGCAGGATTTCGGCGTGGCCGGTGGCGCCGGGATTCTTCTTGGTGCGTTCGTCGGCCATGAGCTTGAGAGCCGCGCGGTAGACAGACTTGGCTTTCGACAGCGGTACGCGATCCTGCGGACGCTTCGGGCCCGCGAGGCTCGGTTCCACCGTGGCGAGATCGAGCTCGAGCACGTCGGTGTAGTCGGCCGGCTTGGCGCCGTTCAAACGCCACATGCCCTGCGCCTTTGCATAGGCCTCGACCAGTGCAATCTGCTCCGGCGGACGGCCGGAGAGGGTGAGATAACGCAGCGTTTCTTCATCGATCGGGAAAATGCCGCAAGTGCTGCCGTATTCGGGAGCCATGTTGGCGATCGTGGCGCGATCGGCGAGCGGCAGGTTCGCGAGGCCATCGCCGAAGTACTCGACGAATTTGTCGACCACGCCTTTCTTGCGCAGCATCTCGGTGACGGTGAGCACGAGATCGGTGGCGGTGCAGCCGGGTTTCATCGCGCCGGTCATCTTGAAGCCGATGACCTGCGGAATGAGCATGGTGACGGGCTGGCCTAACATCGCGGCTTCCGCCTCGATGCCGCCCACGCCCCAGCCGAGAACGCCGAGGCCGTTGATCATGGTGGTGTGCGAATCGGTGCCGACCACCGTGTCGGGGTACGCCAGGTTTTGGCCATCGGTCTCATTGTGGAACACCACGCGGCCGAGATATTCCAGGTTGACCTGGTGGACGATGCCGGTGTTTGGCGGTACGACCTTGAAGTTGCGGAACGCGGTCTGGCCCCAGCGCAGGAACGCATAGCGTTCGCCATTGCGCTCGAATTCGATCTTGTTGTTGGTGGCGAGTGAGCTGGCGTGACCGTAGTCGTCGACCTGCACCGAGTGGTCGATGACCAGCTCCGCCGGGTTCAGTGGGTTGATGCGCTCGGGATCGCCGCCAAGCTTCTTCACCGCCTCGCGCATCGCGGCGAGGTCGACCACGCAGGGCACGCCCGTGAAGTCCTGCATGATGACGCGCGCTGGCGTGAAATCTATTTCGTAGGAAGGCGCCGCCTTGGCGTCCCAATCGAGCACCGCCTGGATGTCAGCCGCGGTGACGTTCACGCCGTCTTCGAAACGCAGCAGATTCTCGAGCAGGATTTTCAGTGAGAAGGGCAGGCGCGCGACCTTGTCGGCGGGGAGTGTTGCGAAGCTCCAGTAGTCGTAGGAGCGTGAGCCCACTTGCAGGGTCGAACGGGTCTTGGAACTGCCAGTCATGAATCCTTCTCCTGAACTCTAGCCTCAAACAAGCGGGCGCATTCTAACTCAGTCGGTCAATGGGGTGCCGTGTGCTCGATGACGCCGCCACCCAGGCAACGTTCGCCGTCGTACAACACCGCGAATTGTCCCGGCGTCACGGCGCGCTGCGGTTCGGTGAAGCGAACCTCGAGCGCGCCGCTCGCGCGCAGCGTCGCGTGACAGGCTTGATCGGCCTGCCGATAGCGAACCTTGATCTGCGAATCGAACTCCGGCGCGCCGGGCTGCACCAGCCAGTTGCAGGGGCCGGTGGCAAGCGCACGACTTACGAGCAGCGGGTGATCATGTCCCTGCACGGCAAGTAACTCATTGCGTTCGAGACTCTTCGCGGCTACGTACCAGGCATCTTCGCGTTGACCCGCGCGGCCGCCGATCTCGAGGCCGCCGCGCTGCCCGAGTGTGTAGAACGCGAGTCCCCGGTGACGGCCAACAACTTCGCCGCGCTCCGTGATGATGTCGCCGGGCGTGGTCGGGATGTAGCGCGCAAGAAATTCGCGGAACGGCCGCTCGCCAATGAAACAGATGCCGGTGCTGTCGGGTTTGTCGAACACGGGCAGGCCCGCGTCGCGCGCCAGCGCGCGCACTTCGGACTTGGTCAGCTCACCGATGGGAAACAACACCCGCGCGAAGTGTTCGCGCGCCACGGCGTGCAGAAAATAGGATTGGTCCTTGTCCGGATCGCGGGCTTTCAGCAGCACCGGTCCCGCGGAACCATGCTCGATGCGCGCGTAGTGACCGGTGGCGAATCGCTGCGCGCCGAGCCGCGCCGCGTAGTCGAGGCAGATGCCGAATTTGATTTCGCGATTGCACAGCACGTCCGGATTGGGAGTGCGGCCGGCGCGGTATTCGCTGAGGAAGTATTCGAACACGCGCGCCCGGTATGCCTCCGCGAAACTCACGCGGTGCAGCGGCATTCCGAGCTCGGCGGCCACGGCCCGCGCATCCTGAAAGTCCTGCGCGCCGGTGCAATAGGCGTCGTCGTCTTCCCAGTTGCTCATGTAGAGCCCGTGAACATCGAAACCGGCGCGTTTGAGCAGCAGCGCGGAAACCGCGGAATCGACGCCACCGGACATGCCGACGACGATTCTTTCGGGAGCCTTGGAATTCACGGCGCGGATTGTACGCCGCTGGAGAGGATCCTAAAGGTTGACGACGGAGTCGACCCGCAGGGCGGTTTCGAGGCCGAGACAGGCGACCGATTCGAGCGGCTGGCGCTTGCCGAGCAGGAAATCCTGCAGGCAACCGAGCACCAGCGGCGAGCGCAGCCTGGTCGACTGCGCCAGCAGTTGTTCGTGGGACATCCACAAGGTGCGCACGATGCCCTTGTCGAGCGGCTGCTGCGGCCGGTGATCGTCAACGGTGCCGCAAAACGCGAAACGCAGGAAGCTGCGTCCATCGACGGGTGAGCGCCACAGGTACGTTCCCACCAACGCCTCGGGCTGGAACCGCCAGGCGGTCTCCTCGCGAGTCTCGCGAATCACCGCCTCGATCAGTGACTCGCGATCTTCCAGGTGCCCGGCGGGCTGGTTCAGTACCAGCCGTCCGGCGACGCGCTCTTCGACGATCAGGAAGCGGCGGTCGAGCTCGACGATCGCGGCGACGGTGACCTCGGGATTCCAGCGCATGGTCGATTCGAGACGGGCTAACTAGCGCTGCGAATGGCGCGCCTGCTCGTCGGCCGAGCTGGCGTGCCAGATCTCATCGAATTCGTCGAGGTACTGGCGGGCCACCGGCGGATTGTTGAGATCGGCGACGCCGTCCCAGCGATCCGAGTGGACGCGGTACACGATGGCGCGGTCGTCGGCGATCAGGTAGCCGCAGGCGCGCTGCTTGGCGGCGCCGATCGCCGGGCGGATGTCGATGCAGCTGGTGAGCCTGCGGCCCATGGCGATGAAGCGGTTGTTGTCGCGTAACAGCCGGCTGGAATCGGACAGCAGCACGCGCGCCTTGGCGAAGCGACGTGCGAGCACGAAGCGTTTCACGATCTCCAGGAAGCCGTTCTGATCGTACAGGTCGGGTTCGAGATCGGGTGTGTAGATAGACATGAGGCGCTGCGCGCTGGCGGCAACCGCCTCGACCGCGGCACGCATTTCCTCGAGCGAGCTGATGACGCGTATCTGGCTCTTGTCGGTGCCGCCAACTTCGGACAACGGCGTGACCGGCGCCGATTTGCGCTGCGCGAACTTGTTGAAATCGAATTCCCCGGTCGTCATGGAACCTGAATCGGTTTGTGACCTGTGTCGCTCAAGCCTATGGGGCGGTTCCCAATCGTCGTGCCAAATGCGTCACGCTTTCACTGGGTAATCGAGCTCACCGGGTGCGAAACGTGTGCCAGGTCGCACTTTATTCGTCACAGGTCCGAAGCCGCATCAGGGCATACCGCGATGCGCGAGTGGCGGCCACGACGCGCCGTGGGCCGTTCAGATCGAGCGTGCCAGCTGCGCCGCGAGCCCCAGGTACTGCTGCGGTGCAAGAGCCTTGAGCCTGGCGCGTTCGGTGTCGGGCAAGGGTAGTTTGTCGATGAAGGTGGCGAGCCCGGCCGCGTCGACCTGCGCGCCGCGCGTGAAGTCCTTGAGCAGCTCGTAGCCATTCGGCACGCCGGCGGCACGCAACGCGGTCTGCAATGCTTCGCCGAGCACCTCGTAGGCGCGCTCGATATCGATGGAGATCGTCTTCGGATCGGCGGCGATCTTGCCGAGGCCACGCTGCAGCGCGCTCCAGGCGATCAGGCTGTGCGCCAGCGCGACGCCGACGTTGCGCAACACGGTGGAGTCGGTGAGATCGCGTTGCCAGCGCGAGATGGGTAGTTTGGCGGCAAAGTGATGCAGCAGCGCGTTGGCGACGCCGAGATTGCCTTCGGCATTCTCGAAGTCGATGGGGTTCACCTTGTGAGGCATGGTGGATGAGCCCACTTCGCCGGCGACCGCGCGCTGGCGCAGGTAGCCGAGCGAGATGTAGCCCCAGGTGTCGCGGGCAAAATCCGTGAGCACGGTGTTGATGCCGGCGAGCGCATCGCAGTATTCGCCGATCCAGTCATGCGGCTCGATCTGCGTGGTGTATTCATTCCAGGCGATGCCCTGCGATTCGATGAACCTGCGACTGACGGCCGGCCAGTCGACCTGGGGAAGCGCGGCGACATGTGCGTTGTAGTTGCCGACGGCGCCATTCCACTTTCCGAGGATTTCCACTTTGTCGAAGCGGGCGCGGGCGCGACGCAGTCGCGCCACCACGTTGGCGAATTCCTTGCCGAGCGTGGTCGGGCTCGCGGTCTGGCCGTGGGTGCGCGAGAGCATGGCGAGCGCGGCGTGTTCGTGCGCGAACTGTCGCAGTCGTTCGATGAGCTTCTCGAGCGCGCCGGAGAGCACGGCGCGGGCGGCGCGCAACATGCGCGCGTAGGCGAGATTGTTGATGTCTTCGGACGTGCAGCCGAAGTGCACGAGCTCGAGCACGGCCGGACTCGCGCCGTTCGCTTCGAGCTTTTCGCGCACGTAGTACTCAACCGCCTTCACATCGTGATTGATGCGGCTCTCGATGGCCTTGACGGCCGCCGCGGCGTCCTCGCCCGGCTCGAGCGCCAGGCTCGCGGCGAGCTGCCGCACCGGGTCGCTGAGCGGTTGGCCGAGGAGCTGCGGCACGGATTCCGCCAGCGCCAGCAGCCACGCCGCCTCGATGCGCACCCGCTCGCGTATCAAGCCGCTTTCCGACAACACCGCGCGCAGTGGGTCGGCACCGCGGCGATAACGGCCATCGATGGGGGAGAGCGCCAGGAGTGCTGCGGGATCCATGAAAGACATGCCTCGAAACGAGCGATAGACTGAGGCAAGCATGATATCGGACGACACACGCAAAGAGCACGACAGTTTCGGCGAGATCGAAGTCGCTGCCGACGCGCTGTGGGGTGCGCAGACCGAGCGTGCCCGGCGCAATTTCAGCCTGAGCGGGACGCGTCTGCCACGCGAATTCATCGTGGCGTTGGCCTTGATCAAGGCGGCCGCGGCACGTGCCAACGCGAAGCTCGGCTTGCTCACGCCGGAGATCGCCGGAAGCATTGCCGACGCGGCGCTTGCCGTGGCGCGCGGTGAACATGCGGATCAGTTTCCGCTCGACGTTTTCCAGACCGGCAGCGGCACCAGCACCAACATGAATGCCAACGAGGTGATCGCCACGCTCGCCGGCAAGGCGCTGGGAAAAGCCGTGCATCCCAACGACCACGTGAACATGTGCCAGAGCAGCAATGATGCCATTCCGAGCGCGATTCACCTGAGCGCGATGCAGGCAACGCGCGATGAGCTGTTGCCGGCACTCGAAATCCTGCGCAAGACGCTGCTCGACAAGGAACACGCGTGGGCGCAGGTGCTCAAGACCGGGCGCACTCACCTTATGGACGCAACGCCCATGACGCTCGGCCAGGAAGCGTCGGGATGGCGCGCGCAGGTCGATGATGCGATCGCACGCTTCGTGGCGAGCTCGCCGCGCATGCTGGCGCTGGCCCAGGGCGGCACCGCCATCGGCACCGGCATCAACGCTCACGAGAAGTTCGCGACGACCTTCATCGAAGAATTGCGCAGCGTCACGAAGCTTCCGCTCACGCTCGCGCCAAACTACTTCGCGGCGATGGGGTCGCAGGACGCCGCCGTGGAATTCTCGGGCCAGTTACGCACGCTGGCCGTGGCGCTCATGAAGATCTGCAACGACCTGCGCTGGATGGGGAGCGGTCCGCTCGCCGGCCTCGCCGAGCTCAAACTGCCGGCGCTGCAACCGGGCAGCAGCATCATGCCGGGCAAGGTGAACCCGGTGATTCCCGAAGCCGTGACGATGATCGCCGCGCACGTCATCGGCCTCGATGCCGCCATCGCCATCGCCGGGCAGTCGGGCAACTTCCAGCTCAACGTCATGCTGCCGCTCATCGCTAACAACCTGCTGACCAGCATCGAGCTGCTCGCCCGGGGCGCTCGCGCGCTGGCGGAGCGCTGCATCGCCGGCGCCGAGCCCAACGTGGCGCGGCTCGACGAAGTCCTGGCGCGCAATCCCATCCTCGTCACCGCGCTGAATCCGGTCATCGGCTATGAACGCGCGGCCGCCATCGCCAAGCGTGCCTACGCCGAAGGACGTCCGGTGTTCGACGTGGCGCTCGAGATGTCGGGTCTCGCGGAAGAAGAATTGCGCCGTCTGCTCGATCCGGCGGCGCTCACGCGCGGGGGTTTGCACGGCGGCGGAGGCCAGGGTTGACACCAGACTTGAACCCGGACGAGTTGCGAAGCCGGATTCTGCGGCGCTTTGAAGGTACCCAGCCCCGCCACGAGCTCGCCGACTGGCGCCTGCTCGGCGTCGACGCGGAGCGAAGCCGCAGGCTGCAGCGTCATTTTCCGGCCAATCCAGTGCCGGCAGCGGTGCTGGTGGCGCTCGTGGACCGTCCCGAAGGGCTGACCGTGCTCCTCACCGAGCGCGCCTCACAACTCGCGCAGCACGCGGCGCAGGTCTCCTTTCCCGGCGGACGCCTGGAAGAATCGGACCCCGACGTGGCGAGCGCCGCGCTACGCGAAGCGCAGGAAGAAATCGGGCTCGATCCGGCCCGCGTGCGTGTCTTTGGCTATCTACCGGACCACTTGGTGATCAGCGGTTTCCGCGTGACGCCGGTGCTGTCGCTGGTGACACCGCCATTCGAGCTGACGCCGAATCCGGCGGAAGTGGCCGAGGTTTTCGAGGTCCCCCTCAGTCATGTGTTCGACCGCAACAATCACAAGGCGCGTCTGCGCCGCGTCGGTGATGAGGACCTGCTGTTGTATGACATCCCCTGGCAGGGGCAACACATCTGGGGCGCCACCGCCGGCATGTTGCTCACGTTCGTGCGGATGGTGCAGGAGGGGCAGCCGTGAGCGATTCGGCGGACTCGCTGCTGCGCCTGCTCGAGATCATGCGGCGGCTGCGCGATCCGGCCGGCGGCTGTCCCTGGGACCGCGAACAGACCTTCGCCAGCATTGCGCCGTATACGATCGAGGAAGCCTACGAAGTCGCCGAGGCCATCGCGCGCGGTGAACCGGCGGCGCTCGAAGCCGAGCTCGGCGACCTGTTGTTCCAGGTGGTGTTTCACGCGCAGATGGGGGCTGAGCGAAGCTGGTTCGATTTCGCCAGCGTCGCGAATTCCATCGCCGACAAACTCACCGCGCGGCATCCGCACGTATTCGCCGGCGCGCGCATCGAGTCGGTCGCGGATCAGAATCGCGCCTGGGAAGAGCACAAGGCGCGTGAGCGCGCGGCACGAGGCGAGGCGGCGGGCGAGCTCGCCGATGTTCCCCTGGCGCTGCCGGCGTTGGCGCGCGCGGCGAAACTCGGCAAGCGCGCCGGGCGCGTGGGCTTCGATTGGCCCGACGCGAACGGAGTGCGCGCCAAGATCGACGAAGAGCTGCGCGAAGTCGAAGAAGCCACCGGTGCCGCGCGCGCCGAGGAGATCGGTGATCTGTTGTTCGCGACTGCGAACTGGGCGCGGCATCTCGGCGTGGATCCGGAAGAAGCGCTGCGTCTCGCCAACGCAAAATTCGAGCGCCGCTTCCGTGCGATGGAGCGCCTCGCGGCGGATCGCGGGGTGGCGCTGAAATCGCACGACGCGGCGGCCTGGGATGCGCTCTGGAACGAGGTCAAGAAAGCGGAAAAAACCGCGGAAAAATAGCGCAATCCGGCGTTCAGTAGGGATTCATCGACGGCTGCGTACAGTAGCGCCACGGTCGAGATCCGACCGACGGAGGCTATATGTCGATCAGCAGCAGGAAGATTGTGGTGGGTTTGTTGGCCGCGTCCTTCACGGTCGCGAGCGCCGGCGCATTCGCCCAGGATCAGGGTCGTTATGACGATCGCCCTCCGGGCCGCGACTATGACTACGGCGATCGCCATGATGATGGCGACAGCGCGGGCGCCTACGAATACGCGCGCGTCGTCGACGTACAGCCGCTGACCACGCGAGTGCGTGTGAGCACGCCGCAGCGCGAATGCTGGGATGAAAACCGATACGACGGGCGGGGCAATGGCAATGGTCCGCTGCCGCGCACTTCGGCCGGCGGTGCCGTGCTCGGTGCGGTCATCGGCGGCGTGCTGGGCCACCAGATCGGCCATGGTCGCGGACGCGATGCGGCCACCGCCGCGGGCGTGGTCATCGGCGCGGCCGTTGGCTCGAAGCAGGCCGAGCGCCGCAACGGCTACGACTCGGCGCCTTCGCGTGAATACACCGTACAGCGTTGCGAAACGCGCTACCACGACGAGTGGCAAGAGCGCACCGACGGCTACCGCGTCACTTATGTGTACAACGGCCGCCGCCAGGTGACCGAGCTGCCGTATCGCCCCGGTGACCGTATCCGGGTGCGAGTCGACGTGAGCCCGGCGGAGTAGTGAACGAGTTGTTTGCCATGGCGATGTGGGCGGCTAATACAGCCCACATCGCCTTTTCCACTAGACTTGCGCCCGCCATGAAGAAATTTCGCCAAGGCCTCTTGCCCATCACGCTGATGCTCGCCGGATTTGCGCCGTTGACGCAGGCGCAAGGCATGCCCGGGCACGTCTTCGGCGGCGCGAATGTGCACGAACCGGCAGCGTCAGCCGCCGTATCGCGCGACGGAATTTCACTCGATGAAGCGGTGAGTCGGGCGGAAGCGCAGTACCACGCGCGCGTGGTGCGCACCGATGTGCAGGATGAAGACGGCCGCAAGGTTTATGTGTTGAAGCTCCTCTCCGAGGACGGTCGCGTCTTCACGGTGCGTATCGACGCCGCCACGGGAAGGATGCGCTGATCGCATGCGTGCCCTGGTAGTCGAAGACGAAGCGGTGTTGCGCGAAGGCCTGCGCGACCAGCTGGTGAAGCAGGGTTTCACGGTGGATATCGCCGCCGATGGCAAGGAAGGGCTGTTCGCCGGAACGGAATATCCGCTCGACATCGCCGTCATCGACCTCGGGCTTCCCAATCTCTCCGGCCTCGATCTCATTCGCGCGCTGCGCAAGGCCGGCAAGAGCTTTCCGATCCTGATTCTCACGGCGCGCGATCGCTGGCAGGACAAGGTCGAAGGCCTGCAGGCCGGCGCCGACGACTACGTCGCGAAGCCCTATCACTTCGAGGAAGTGCTGGCGCGCATGCAGGCCCTGTTGCGGCGCGCGGGTGGCTGGGCGAGCCCGGTGCTGGAATGCGGCCCGATCAAGCTGGACACCCGTGCGCAGGCAGTCACGCTCGGCGGCGCGCCCATCGAGCTCACCACGTTCGAATACCGCATCCTCGAGCACATGATGCTGCGCGCCGGCGACGTCATCTCCAAGACCGAGCTCACCGAGCGGCTGTACGACCAGGACTTCGAGCGCGACAGCAACGTCATCGAGGTGTTCATCGGGCGCCTGCGGCGCAAGCTCGACCCCGATGAGACGCTGCATCCCATCGAGACGCTGCGCGGACGCGGTTATCGTTTCTCCATTGCGCGCACCCAGGGCGCGTAGTTAGTCGCGGGAGGCCCCGGCGTTGTCGCGTCCATCGCTCAAACGCCGGCTGATGCTGTCGATGTCGGCCGTGCTCGTGGTGTTCTTCGGGCTCACGGTCTTCCTGCTCGACATGTTGTTCCAGCGTGCCGCCGAACGCAGCTTCCGCGAGCTGATCGACGCGCAGATGGTGGCGCTGATCGCCGCGGCCGACCCGGACGGGCCGGAATCGGTGACTCCGACCGCCGTCCTGGAAACCCGCTTCGATACCCCGGGCTCGGGCCTGTACGCGGAGATCCGCTCGGCGAGCGGCGAGAGCATCTGGCGCTCGCAATCGACCACCGGCACCGCGGTGCAGTTCGGCCCCGCGCTCGAAGGTGGCGAGCGCAGGTTTTTCTACACCGAGATCGCCGGTACGCCGATCCGGCTCGCCGTCGCGAGCCGCGGCATCGTCTGGGACGACCTGCATGGCAAACCGGCACGCTTCACGTTCAGCGTGGCGTCGAGTCTCGAGGCATACGAAGCGCAGATCGCCAGTTTCCGGCAGCAACTGGTGGGCTGGTTCGCGGGGCTGGCGGTGCTGTTCGTCGCGACTCTGGCGCTGCTGATTCGCTGGCTTTCGCAGCCGATGCGACGACTGGAACGCGAGATCAAGGAAGTGGAGGCGGGCGTGCGCGAGAGTCTCGGCGAAATGTGGCCCGAGGAGCTCATTGCCGTCACAAGCAATCTCAATGCGCTGCTCGAAGGAGAGCGCACGCGCATCCGGCGATATCGCGACACGCTCGGCAATCTCGCGCACAGCCTCAAGACGCCGCTGGCAGTGATGCGTCAGTCGCTCGGTGTGGGCGAAGTCGCGGGCAAGACTGCATTGAACACGGAAATCGACCGCATGAACGGCATCATCGAGCACCAGATGAAACGCGCCGCCGCGAGCGGCGGCGTGTTGTTAGGCCAGGCACCGGTCGAAGTCGGCCCGGTGGTGGCGGAGCTGCGCGGTGCACTGCTCAAGGTCTATGGCAACAAGGACATGTCGCTGGAGATGTCCATCGCGCCGGGCGCGCAGTTCATCGGCGATCGCGCCGATCTCACCGAGCTGCTCGGCAACCTGCTCGACAACGCCTGCAAGTGGTGCCGGTCGCGCGTGCGCGTCGAAGCGTCGATCGGGCAGGGCGCCGACTCGCGTTCCGCCCTTCACCTGACCATCGATGACGATGGACCGGGCATCGCGGAAGAACATCGAGCGAAAGTGCTGGAGCGCGGTGGGCGTGCCGACGAGGCGACCCCGGGTCACGGCCTTGGACTCGCAATGGTCCATGACACCGTCGCCCTGTACGGCGGATCGATGCGCATCGAGAGCTCGAATCTCGGTGGCGCGCGCTTCGATCTGTCGCTGCCCGGCCGGCGAGGCATTGCCTGAAGGCTGCGTCCGAGGCGTCTCTCGATGAGCTGTCGTTCCCACGTCGGGCCCAGAAAGCGAATCACCTCGACTCCGATTCCCCAGCCGGCGAATGCCAGGATCATCATCTGTACTTTCGGATGATCGAAACCGAAGCGCGTGCCGAACCCGACGAGAAACACAAGCGCGAACACGACGGCCAGGAACACGTGACGTACTCGATGGCTTCTTTTTCGTCGGCTTCAATCGACGGAATGGGTTGCATGGATTCTGCTCCTTGCTGAAGTCGACCTCGAACACGGCTGCAAGGCCCTTCAGGGTTTCGAGACTGGCGTCGGCGCCGCGCTCGATGCGCTGCACGCTGCGCACGCTGATGCCGGCGAATTCGGCGAGCTGATCCTGGGTCCAGCCGCGCTGCAGTCTCAATTTGCGAACGATGAGGGTCATGCACCAACCCGCAATGAGGAGCGGCTCCTCGCGGGGCCTCCCCATTTACGGGCCTTCCTTGACCTCGAAGGTGATGCCCTGCGCGAGCGGCAGTTCGCGGCTCCAGTTGATGGTGTTCGTCTGGCGGCGCATGTAGGCCTTCCAGGAATCCGAACCCGACTCGCGTCCACCGCCGGTGTCCTTCTCGCCGCCGAATGCACCGCCGATCTCCGCGCCGGAGGTGCCGATGTTGACGTTGGCGATGCCGCAGTCGCTGCCAGATGCCGACAGGAACGCCTCCGCGTGTTGCAGGCGGTCGGTGAAGATGGCCGACGACAAGCCGTGCGCCGATGCGTTCTGCATCTCGATGGCCTCATCGAGCGAATCGAACGGGATGAGATACATGACCGGCGCGAAGGTCTCGTGCTGGACGATGGGCCAGTCGTTTTCCGCAAGAACAATGGTCGGCGCGACGAAGTTGCCCTTGCCCTCGATGATTTTCTCGCCCGTGATGACCTTGCCGCCGGCGGCTTTCGCCTGGACGATGGCCTGCGAGTAGCGCTCGACCGAGCCCTTGTCGATGAGCGGTCCCATGAGAGTCGCCGGGTCGCTCGGGTTGCCGATGCGCACCTGCGTGTACGCATGCGCCAGGCGCTTCGACAGCTCCTCGATGCGCGAGCGATGGACCAGGACTCTTCTCGTCGTGGTACAGCGTTGGCCCGCGGTTCCGACCGCGCCGAACACGATGGCCGGTACGGCTAGCTTCAGGTCGGCGAACTCATCGACGATGATCGCGTTGTTGCCGCCGAGCTCGAGCAGCGACTTGCCGAGGCGACGCGCCACGCGTTCGGCGACGTTGCGGCCGACGGCCGTGGAGCCGGTGAACGACACCAGCGCCACGCGCCGGTCGTCGACGAACCGCGTGGCGAGCTCGGTGCCGGCGTCGATGAACAATTGAAAGATGGCCGGTAGTTTGTGTTCGCGCATCACCTTGTTGCAGATGTGCTGAACCGCGATGGCGGTGAGCGGCGTCTTCGGCGACGGCTTCCACACCGAGGCGTTGCCGCAGATGGCGGCGAGGAACGCGTTCCAGGCCCACACGGCCACGGGAAAATTGAATGCCGAGATGATCCCGACCACGCCGAGCGGATGCCACTGCTCGTACATGCGGTGCTGCGGCCGTTCGGAGTGCATCGTGGCGCCGTAGAGCATGCGTGACTGGCCGACGGCAAAGTCGGCGATGTCGATCATCTCCTGCACTTCGCCGAGGCCCTCGGCCTTGATCTTGCCGTTCTCGAGCGTGACCAGCGCGCCCAGGTCGTCCTTGACGCCCCGCAGCGCCTCGCCTAACAACCTGATCGCCTCACCGCGCCGTGGCGCGGGCACATCGCGCCAGGCCGCGGCGGCTTCGAGACTCGAGCGCATCACGGCTTCGTAGTCGGTGACCGTGGCGCCACGCACTTGCGCGAGCGTCTCGCCGGTCGCGGGATTCGTCGAACTGATGGCGCTGCCGGCGATGTCCTTGGACCAGCCCAGGCTGCCCGACCACGCACCCGCGTTGATCGAGTCGATGCCGAGACGTTTGAGGACGCCGGCGATGTCCACGTGGCTCTTCACGGCCGCGGCGCTCATTTCTTTCTGCTCGCTGACTTGGGCTTGTCCGCGCCTATCTTCTTGCCGGCCGCCAGCCGGCGCTGACGTCCCGCCTGGCCGGTGACGACCACCGAGCCGGAAACATCTTTCGTGCCGCCTGGCGCGTAGTACTGACCAAAGCGATTATCGAGAATTGCCGGCAGATCGAACTGCTCCTGCGCGACGAAACCCTGATATTTGCGCGGGCTCGTCATCACCAGGTCGACCACGGCGGTGATTCCCGCGGCGGTGGTCACCTGGATCGCTGACCAGAGCCGGCCGGCGATCATCTGCGGATAGATCTTGTTGACGTAGTTTTCCTCGCGCAACTCGCCATCCTGCTTGCCGGACACTGCCGCGTACACGATGACCACGTCCTGCAGCGTCTGCGGCACGGCGTGCTCGAGCACGCGCTTGAGCGTCGCGCGGTCGGAGTTGAGCTTCAGGTCGTTCATGAGCAGGCGCATCTGCGCGCAGTGCCCCGGATAACGCATGGTCTTGTAGTTGATGAGCTCGCACTTGCTCCCATGCGAGTCGGCCAAAGACCCGAGGCCGCCGGAAGTGTTGAACGCTTCGTACAGGGTGCCGTCGATTTCGATTTCCTCGAGCCCCTCGAGCGGCGCGGCGTCGACGATCTTGCCGTCGACCACCGACTGGCAGGCATTGCCATACTCATTGATGAGGCCCTCGGTGGACCAGGTCAGCGAGTACTTGAGTACGTTGTTAGGGTGCTGGGGCAGGGCGCCGACGCGCAGCTTGATGGAACGCAACTCGTCGAAGTGCTTGGTGAGCTCGTTGGCGGCGATGCTGATGAAGCCCGGCGCGAGTCCACATTGGGGCACGAACGCTTTCGATGCACCACGCGCGATGCGCCGCACGCCCTGCGTGACCGCCACATCCTCGGTGAGATCGAAGTAATGCGCGTTGCCCTTGCGCGCCGCCTTGGCCACGTTCGGATTGCAGTAATAAGGCAGGCTGGAGATGACTGCCTGGGGCTTGTGAAGGCCGAAATGGTTCTCGAGCGCCTTCGGATCACTGGCGTCCAGCGCCACGGCGCGCAGGGCGCGCGAGCCATGAGCTTTGACCACGGCCTCGGCGGCCGACGCGTCCACGTCGCCCAGGGTCACCTTGTAATCTCCGGACTCGGCCAACAGGCCGCTGATGAGCGCGCCGATCTTGCCGGCGCCCAGGATCAAAACTTTGTGCATGTAAACCTCGCTTGCCCGTAGTCTGCCGTAACCCTCTGAATTAGAATAGTTCGCACCATGCGTACCCCCGACACTTCCTCCTGGCATCCAGCAAGCTGGACGACCCGCACCGCGGCTCAACAGCCGCGCTACAACGATCTGCCCAAGCTCGAGCGCACGGTCGCGTCCCTGTCGCGCCTGCCGCCGCTCGTGGTGTCGTGGGAAATCGAACAGCTCCGCGAACGCCTCGCGGAGGCGCAGCTCGGCAACAAATTCCTGCTCATGGGCGGCGATTGTGCCGAGACCTTCGAAGAGTGCGAATCGGACAAGATCGCCAAGAAGCTCAAGATCCTGCTGCAGATGAGCCTCGTGCTGCTGCACGGCCTCAAGAAGCCCATCATTCGCGTCGGCCGCATGGCGGGCCAGTACGCCAAACCGCGTTCAGCCGACACCGAGACGCGCAACGGCGTGACGCTGCCGGCGTTCCGCGGCGATCTCGTGAATCGTTCCGAGTTCACCGCCGAAGCGCGCGAGCCCGATCCCACGCTGCTGCTGCGCGGCTATGAACGCGCTGCGCTCACGCTCAATTTTGTGCGCGCGCTGTGTGATGGCGGCTTCGCCGATCTGCATCACCCGAGGTACTGGGACCTGGGATTCATGAAGCATTCGCCCCTGGTAGTGCAGTACCAGAAGATCGTCGATGAGATTGGCGATTCCCTGGACTTCTTCGAACGCGTCAGCGGCGGGCGCGCGCCGCACGAAGTGACCGCGGTCGACTTCTTCGCGGCGCACGAAGGTCTCGTCATGCCGTACGAGCAGGCGCAGACGCGCTACATCGAGCGCCAGAAGCGCTGGTACAACCTGTCGACGCACATGCCTTGGATCGGCATGCGCACCGCCGCGCTCGACGGTGCGCACGTGGAATTTTTCCGCGGTATTTCCAATCCCATGGGCGTGAAGATCGGCCCATCGATGGACGCCGGCTGGCTGCAGGGCCTCGTCACCACGCTGAACCCGCAGAACACGCCGGGACGCCTCACCATCATTCACCGTTTCGGCGCGAAGGATGTGGAAGCCGGGCTGCCGCGAATGATCAAGGCTGTTCGTGAAACCGGGCAACAGGTGCTGTGGGTCTGCGATCCCATGCACGGCAACACCGAGACCAGTTCAGGCGGGCTCAAGACGCGCCGCTTCGAGAACATCCTCAAGGAACTCGAAGTGTCGTTCCAGGTTCACGAAGCCCACGGCTCGTTCCTGGGCGGCGTGCACATCGAGCTCACCGGTGAAGACGTCACCGAATGCACGGGCGGCGCGCGCGGACTGACGGACGCGGATCTCGCGCGGGCATACAAATCCACGGTCGACCCGCGGCTCAATTACGAGCAGGCACTCGAGATGGCCATGCTCATTGGCCGCCACGGGCCCGGTTCTGCCGGCACTGGCCCGGCACGTTAATTGCTGTTCACCACGGCATGCTGTACGAAAAAATAACGATTCCGAAAGACGGTCAACGCATCACCATCAATCCGGACGCGTCGCTCAACGTTCCGGACCATCCCATCATCGCCTTCGTCGAAGGAGACGGGATCGGCATCGACATCACGCCGGTGATGCTCAAGGTCGTCAATGCCGCGGTGGAGAAGGCGTACGGTTCCAGTCGAAAGATCTCCTGGGTCGAGGTCTTTGCCGGCGACAAGGCCGCGAAGATCTACGGCACCAGCTTTCCCGATGAAACCCTGACCGCGCTGCGCGATTTCGTGGTGTCCATCAAGGGTCCGCTCGGCACGCCGACCGGCGGCGGCATGCGCTCGCTCAACGTGGCGATGCGGCAGAACCTCGACCTGTACGCCTGCGTGCGGCCCATCCGCTATTTCCCGGGCGTGTCGACGCCGATGGCCGATGCCTCGCTGACCGACATGGTGGTGTTCCGCGAGAACACCGAAGACATCTATGCCGGCATCGAATGGCCGACGGGCTCGGAAGAAGTCCACAAGCTGATCCACTTCCTGCAGACCGAGCTCAAGGCGACGGGCATCCGCTTTCCGGCGAGCTCGGGTATCGGCATCAAGCCGGTTTCGAAGGAAGGCAGCCAGCGCCTGGTGCGAAAAGCGATCAAGTACGCCATCGAAAACGATCGCGTGTCGGTTTCGCTGGTGCACAAGGGCAACATCATGAAGTACACCGAAGGTGCCTTCATGCAGTGGGGCTATCTACTGGCGAAAGAGGAATACGGCGCCAGGCCCATCGGCGCTGGTCCATGGTGCAGCTTCAAGAATCCGGTGAACGGCAAAGAGATCGTCATCAAGGACGTGATCGCCGACAACTTCCTGCAGCAGGTGCTGCTGCGGCCGGAAGACTACGACGTGATCGCCACGCTGAATCTCAATGGCGACTACATCTCGGATGCGCTCGCGGCGCAGGTGGGCGGCATCGGCATCGCACCCGGCGGCAACATCGGCGATGGACTCGCGGTGTTCGAGGCGACGCACGGCACGGCGCCGGGTTTTGCCGGCAAGGATCGGGTGAATCCGGGCTCGTTGATTCTTTCCGCGGAGATGATGCTGCGCTACATCGGCTGGAAGGAAGCCGCCGACCTCATCATCCAGGGCGTGGCCGTCACCATCGCCGCCAAGGAAATGACCTACGACCTGGCGCGCCTGCGCGAGGCCATCCGTGCCACCAAGCGCGACATCGCGGCACGCAGGAACGTCGAGGAAGATCTGCAGCGCCTCATCCCCGGAGCCACGCTGCTCACCTGCTCGGGATTCGGCGACGCCATCATCAAACGCATGCGGAGTTGACTGCGCAAGCGTTAGTCTCCGCGCCGATGACCGCAACCTTCTGTCCCGACTGCACGCTGTGCCCGCGTCTCAGCGCCTTTCTGGCCGCGACCGCGCGCAAGTTTCCCGACTACCATTGCAAGCCGGTGGCGCCTTTCGGCGAAATGGCGCCGAAGCTGCTCATCGTCGGCCTGGCGCCGGGCATGCACGGCGCCAATCGGACCGGGCGTCCGTTCACCGGCGACTTCGCGGGGATACTCTTATATGAGTCGCTGCACGGCCTGGGCCTGTCGAGCGCGCCAACATCCGTGGACGCAAGCGACGGATTGAAGCTGCACGGCGTGCGCATCACCAACGCGGTGAAGTGCCTGCCCCCGGAAAACAAGCCGTTGCCGGCGGAGATCAAGACCTGCAATCAGTACCTGGCGGCCGAGCTCGTGAAACTGCGCTCGGTGACCGCGGTGATGGCGCTCGGGACCGTGGCGCACGATGCGATCCTGGTCGCCTCGGGCCAGAAGCGTAGCGCCGCGAAATTCGGCCATGGCAACGAACACAGGTTCCCGGACGGCCGCCACCTGATCGATTCCTACCATTGCAGCCGCTACAACACCCAGACGCGGCGGCTCACCACGGAGATGTTCCGCTCGGTGCTGCGGCGGGCGGCGACGCTCGCCGGTTTATCATAGGCGGTGTGAGCGAGCACGCCGACCGTTTCGATCCGCGGGAATACATCCCGAGCCTCCCACGCCGCCCCGGCGTGTACCGCATGTATTCGTCGCCCGACGAGAACGGCAGGTCCGAGCTGCTGTATGTCGGCAAGGCGCGATCGCTGCGCGACCGCGTCGGCAACTACTTCCTCGCCAGCAACGTGGATCCCAAAGTGCAGGCGCTGGTCGGTCACATCGCGCGCATCGAAGTCACGCTGACCAACTCCGAGACCGAGGCGCTGCTGCTCGAATACAACCTCATCAAGGAGCACAAGCCGCGGTACAACATCGTGCTGCGCGACGACAAGAGTTTTCCCTATATCTATCTACCGGCCGGGCACGAATATCCGCGGCTGGTGTTCTATCGTGGCGCGCGCAACCTGCCGGGGCGGTACTTCGGGCCGTTCCCGGGCGCGGGCGCGGTCAAGGACACCCTGCAGAGCGTGCAGAAGATCTTCCACATCCGAAACTGTCGCGATACGTTTTTCGAGAACCGCAGCCGGCCCTGCCTGCAGCACCAGATCGGCCGGTGCTCGGCGCCGTGCGTGAAGCTCATCTCGCGCGAGGACTACGCGCGCGATATCTCGGCGGCGGTAAAAGTGCTCGAGGGTCGCAACGACGAGGTGTACAGCGAGCTGGCGCGCGCCATGGAGCATGCCGCCGGGCAGCTGCAGTTCGAACGCGCGGCGGCGCTGCGCGATCAGCTGGCGGCGCTCAAGCAGGTGCAGGCCCAGCAGATCGTGACCGGCGATGGCGATCGCGACATCGACGTGTTTGCGCTCGTGGGTGAGCCTGGCGAATTCGCGGTCACCGCGATGATCATCCGCGGCGGCCGCAATCTCGGTGCCACGGGCTACTTTCCGAAGGGCGCGCTGGCCGAGCCCAACGAAGCACTGGCGTCGTTCCTCATGCAGTACTACGCGGAGACGCCGCCGCCACCGGAAATTCTCGTCAATCTCGACTTGGTCGAGTCTGAAGCCCTCACGGCCGCGCTCGCGCAGCGCGCCGGCACGGCCACGAGAGTGTGGCGCCCGTCGCGCGCGTTGCCGCTGCGCTGGATCGCGATGACCGTGGAGAACGCCACGCAGGCCCTGCGCATGCGGCGCGCGCGGCGCGCGGATATCGGCGAGATGCTCGCCGATCTCGCGCGGCTGCTTCAGCTGCCGCGTGCGCCCGAACGCCTGGAGTGCTTCGACATCAGCCACACGGCGGGCGAGGGCACGGTGGCATCTTGCGTGGTCTACGGTCCGGAAGGACCGATGAAAAAGGAATACCGCCGTTTCAACATCGTCGGCGTGACGCCGGGCGACGACTACGGCGCGCTGCGCCAGGCGCTCAGGCGGCGTTACGAACGCGTCAAGGCCGGCGAAGTACCGGCTCCGGATGTGCTGCTGATCGACGGCGGTCTCGGCCAGATCAACGAGGTGTACGCCGAGCTCGAGCAATTGGGATTCGGTGCGCTCAAGCTCGTGGGCGTCGCCAAGGGACCGGATCGCAAGGCCGGCCAGGAGCGTTTGTTTGTACACGGCGACGCCGGTGCCATCGTGCCCGGGCCGGACTCACAGGGTCTGCGGGTCGTCCAGCGTATTCGCGACGAAGCGCACCGCTTCGCCATCACCGGCCATCGCAAGCGGCGTGCGCGCCGGCACAACGAATCGGTACTGGAAACCGTGCCGGGATTGGGACCGGCGAAGCGTCGCGCGCTGCTGCGGCACTTCGGCGGCATGCAAGGCCTGCTGCGCGCGGGCGTCACCGACTTCGAGGCGGTGAGCGGAATCGGGACAACACTGGCGCGCACCCTTTATGATCATCTGCACCCGGGGGCCTGAACCGACGCGATGATCTGGAACCTTCCCAACACATTGACCTGGCTGCGGATCTTCGCGATCCCGCTGGTCATCGTGCTGTTCTATCTACCTTTCAGATGGGCGGACCCGGCCGCGGGCCTGCTGTTCGCCCTGGCCGGCATCACCGACTCGCTCGATGGCTACTTCGCGCGCCGCATGGGGCAGACCTCGCGACTCGGCGCCTTTCTCGACCCGGTGGCCGACAAGCTCATCGTGGCGGTGGCGCTGGTGCTGCTGGTGAGCAAAGAGATGCCCATGATCATCGTGCCCGGCCTCGAAGGGCTGGATGGCGATCGCGCCACGCTGCGCGCAGTGTCGGTGCGCGCCATTCTCGTGTTGTGTTCGGTGGTCATCATCGGTCGCGAGATCGCCATCTCCGCGCTGCGCGAATGGATGGCCGAAATCGGCCAGCGCGGCAAGGTCAAGGTGAGCCAGCTCGCCAAGTACAAGACCATCCTGCAGATCGTCGGGCTGTCGTGCATGTTGTTCCGCTGGAATCTCCCGATCCTTCCGGGGTTTGCACTGCCCATATTCGAGATCGGGCTGGTGCTCACGGTCATCGCGGCTTTCCTGACGTTGCTGTCGGCGATCTCATATCTGCGGGCGGCGTGGCCCGACCTGCGCGGCAGCGCATGACCCGTTCCGTTTGTGTGTTCTGCGGCTCGGCGCCGGGCGCACGCCCTAGCTACTCGCGCGCGGCCGCGGAAATGGGGACCGCGCTGGCGCGCGCCGGGCTCACGCTGGTTTACGGCGGCGGCAAGCTCGGCCTCATGGGCATCGTCGCCGACGCGGTGCTCGCCGCCGGCGGGCGCGTGGTCGGCGTGATCCCGCGCATGCTCATCGAGCGCGAGTGCGCGCATCCGTTGCTCACCACCCAGCACGTGGTCAACACCATGCACGAGCGCAAGACGCTCATGGCCGACATGTCGGATGCCTTCGTCGGGCTGCCGGGCGGCATGGGCACGTTCGACGAGCTGGTGGAAATCATCACCTGGGCGCAGCTCGGATTGCATGCCAAGCCGGTGATCATCGCCAACATCGAAAACTACTTTGCGCCGATGTACGGCATGCTCGATCACGCCGTTCGGGAGAAATTCGTCACCGCCGAAAGCCGGGCGCGGTGGCGCAATGCCGGATCGGTGCCGGATGTCATGCGAATCCTTATGGAAGAGGGGCTTACAGCAGAGGGAAGTCCTTGACTTGCCGGGCGACGGCCCTAGAATTTGCGCCCTCTCCAGGAAGCGGGAATAGCTCAGTTGGTAGAGCACGACCTTGCCAAGGTCGGGGTCGCGAGTTCGAGTCTCGTTTCCCGCTCCAAATTC
>DASYKM010000099.1:0-7645 GCA_035995425.1 Steroidobacteraceae bacterium | reverse complement strand
TCGAGAAGACGCAGCCCATGTACGCGGAAGCGGCGGGCTTCGTAAAGAGCGTTGTAGCGGATGGCGGCAAAGTGCTGTTCGTCGGCACCAAGCGTTCGGCGCGCGAAGCGGTCGAGAAAGAGGCTCGCCGCTGCGAGATGCCTTTCGTCAACCAGCGCTGGCTTGGCGGCATGCTCACCAATTTCAAGACCATCCGCGGCTCGATCAAGCGCCTCGCGGATCTCACCGAGATGTCGGAAAACGGCACGCTCGGCAAGCGTGGCAAGAAAGAAGCCACGATGATGCGCCGTGAGAAAGACAAGCTCGAGAGGAGCCTGGGCGGCATCAAGCAGATGGAGTCTCCGCCCGACGTCATCTTCATCATCGATGTCGGCCACGAGGAAATCGCGATTCTCGAGGCGAAGAAGCTCGGCATCCCGGTCGTGGCGGTGGTGGACACCAACTGCGCGCCGGACAACGTCGACTACGTGATCCCCGGCAACGATGACGCCATGCGCGCCATCTCGCTGTACGCCACCGGGATCGCCGATGCGGTCATCGAAGGTCGCTCGCAGGCTCCGGCCGTGGCGGTCGGCGAAGACGAATTCGTCGAGCTCGACGAGAACGGCAACCCGCGCAAAAAGGGTGCTCGCACCCAGGCTCCGAAGGCTCCGGCCCCGGTGCGCAACCGCCGCCCGGCAAACACCGCGACCCGCGGCCGTCGTCCGGTCGTGGCCAGCGTCGCGGCCGATCCGGAAGACGGCGCCGATCCGGCCGTGTTCACCGACACGGGCGAGGCCGCGCCGCGCAGCGCCACGGCCAGCGCCGGGCGCTCGCGCACCGGCACGGGCAACGCGCCCGGCCGTGGACGCAGTGGTGGTGGTGGCGGCGGTCCGCGTCGCGGCTGATCGCATCTAACTAGTTTCGAGGAAGGTTTCATGAACATTACTGCGGATGCAGTCAAGCAGCTGCGCGAGCGCACCGGCGCCGGCATGATGGAGTGCAAGAAGGCGCTCGTCGAAGCCAAGGGCGACGCCGATGTCGCCGCCGAAAACATGCGCAAGTCGGGACTCGCCAAGGCCGACAAGAAGGCTTCGCGCGTGGCCGCCGAAGGCGTGGTGATCATCGAGAAGTCCGCCGACGGCAAGACCGGCGTGCTGGTCGAAGTGAACAGCGAAACCGACTTCGTGGCGCGCGGCGACGACTTCCGCGGCTTCGCGACCGAAGTCGCGAAGGCCGCGCTCGCTTCGGGCGTGGGCAGCGTCGAAGCGGTGAACCTGCTCAAGTTGGGCAGCGGCGAGACCGTCGATGAACGGCGCCGCGCGTTGATCGCCAAGATCGGCGAAAACGTCACGGTGCGGCGCGTGGCGCTGGTGAGCGCGCCCACGGTGGTCGGCAGCTACGTGCACACCGACAACAAGAAGGCGGCGCTGGTGGCCGTCGAAGGCGGCGACGCCGACCTGGCGCGAGATCTCGCCATGCAGGTGGTCGCGGCCAGCCCACGCTATCTCACGCCGGGCGACGCGCCGGCCGAGCACGTGGCCAAGGAACGCGAGATCGAGACCGCCAAGGCGCTGGCCGAAGGCAAGCCGCCGGAGATCGTCGCCAAGATGATCGAAGGCCGCATGCGCAAGTCGCTCAACGAGTTCGCGCTGACCGGGCAGGTGTTCGTCAAGGATTCCGAGCTGACCATCGAAAAGCTGCTCAAGAACGCCAAGGCGAGCGTCAAGTCGTTCGAGCGCTTCGAAGTGGGCGCCGGCATCGAAAAGCGCCAGGATGACTTCGTTGGCGAAGTCATGGCGCAGGTGAAGGCCCAGGCCCAGGCAAAGATCGACGACAAGAAATCGGACGGCAACGATCCGCCGGCCACCAAACACTAGTCGAGACGAAAACCCCGCCTTTCGCGGGGTTTTCTTTATGGCAAAGTGGGGGAACCAATGACCGCGCCGTACAAACGCATTCTCGTCAAGCTCTCCGGAGAGGCGCTCCTCGGCACCACCGAGTTCGGCATCGATCCGCTGGTTCTCAAGCGCATCGCCAGCGAAGTGCTCGAGATCCAGAAGGCCGGTGTGCAGGTCGCGTGCGTCATCGGCGGCGGCAACATCTTTCGCGGCGCGGGCCTGGCGCGCGCCGGCATGGACCGGGTCACCGCCGACCACATGGGCATGCTGGCCACCGTGATGAACGCGCTGGCCATTCAGGACGCCATCGAAAATCTCGGCGGCGTGGCGCGCGTGCAGAGCGCGGTGCGCATCAACCAGGTCTGCGAGGACTACATTCGCCGCCGCGCCATGCGCCACCTCGAAAAGGGACGCATCGTCATCTTCGCGGCGGGCACCGGCAATCCGTTCTTCACCACCGACTCGGCCGCCGCGCTGCGCGCCATCGAGATCAACGCCGACGTGCTGCTCAAGGCCACCAAGGTGAATGGCATATACGACTCGGATCCAATGAAGAATCCGCACGCCAAACGCTATGCCACGCTCACCTACGACAAGGTGCTGCAGGACCGCCTCAATGTCATGGACGCCACCGCGATCGTGATGTGCCGCGACAACCGCATGCCGCTGCAGGTATTCAATCTCAACAACGTGGGCGACCTGCCGCGCGTGGTACGCGGCGATGACATCGGCACGGTCGTCACCAGCGACTGACGCGCAATCTCGAGGGCAAGGAATCATGTTAGACGACATCAAGAAAGACGCGGCCACCCGCATGGGCAAGTGCGTCGAGAATTTCCAGGGCGATCTCAAGAAGCTGCGCACCGGCCGGGCGCACCCGTCGCTCATCGAGAACATGAAGGTCGACTACTACGGCACCGATACGCCGCTCAAGCAGGTGGCGAACATCAGCGTCGAGGACGCGCGCACGCTGGTGGTGTCGCCGTGGGAAAAGAACATGGTGCAGGCCATCGAGAAGGCGATTCACAAATCGGACCTGGGACTCAATCCGGTGAGCGCGGGTACCGTGATCCGCATCCCGCTGCCGCCGCTGACGGAAGAGCGCCGCAAGGACATCACCAAGGTGGCGCGCGCCGACGCGGAGAACGCGCGGGTCGCCGTGCGCAACGTGCGCCGCGACGTCATCGCCGACGTCAAGGAAGCCCTCAAGGAAAAACTGATCTCTCAGGACGAGGAAAAGAAGGCCGAGGTCGACATCCAGAAGCTCACCGACAAATACGTCGGCGACATCGAGACGCACCTGGCTGCCAAGGAAAAAGAACTCCTGCAGGTGTGAGCGAGTCCGCACGACACCTGATCCGCCCACCGTGAGTATTCCCAAACACATCGCAGTCATCATGGATGGCAACGGACGGTGGGCCGAGGCCCGCGGGCTGGCGCGCCACGCCGGCCACAAGGAAGGAGTGCGGCCGGTTCGCCTGTGTATAGAGGAGTGCGCGGGTCGCGGTGTTTCCGCGCTCACGTTGTTCGCATTCTCGAGCGAGAACTGGCAGCGCCCGACGGTCGAAGTGAACAGCCTGATGCAGCTGTTTCTCGACGCCATCGATCGCGAAGTAGCGGATCTGCACAAGAACAAGGTTTGCCTGCAGTTCATCGGCGACCGGCACGCGCTCAGCGTCAAACTACAGGCGCGCATGGCGGCCAGCGAAAACCTGACCGCGGCCAACCCCGGACTGAAGCTGCAGGTGGCCGTGAGCTATGGCGGCCGCTGGGACATCGTGCAGGCCGCGCGGCGGCTGGCGGCGGCAGTGGCGAGCGGCGCGCTGCAGATCGCGGACATCGATGAAAACCGCTTCGCGAGCGAGCTCGAGCTCGCCGGGCTGCCGGATCCGGATCTGTTCATCCGCACCGGTGGCGATCATCGCATCAGCAATTTCCTCTTGTGGAATCTCGCCTACACCGAACTGCACGTTTGTGAAACGTTGTGGCCGGACTTTGGAATCGCGGACTTCGAGGCCGCACTCGCCGCCTTTGCGACTCGTGAGCGTCGCTTTGGGATGACGCGCAACCAGGCATTCGAAAAAACCCGCGAGGCGAGCCAAGGTGCTTAAGGAACGCGTGCTCACCGCCATTGTGCTGGTCGTCGTGCTGCTAGGCGTCATGCTTGGGCTTCCGCCGATCGCCACCGTCTGGCTCATCACCGTGCTGGTTCTGATCGGTGCCTGGGAATGGGCGGCGTTCCTCGGCAATGGCAGCCCGGCCTCGCGCGCCATCTTCACGATAGCGGTGGCGCTCGCGCTGGTCGGCGCTCTCTATTTCTATGCGAACTCGGTGGGCTTCGTGCGCATCGCCATGACGGTTGCCATGGCGTGGTGGTTCGCGGCATTCCTGTGGTTGTGCCTGGCTCCGGCGCGCGTGAACCCGGTGACGGCGGCGATCGCCGGCCTGTTGTCGCTGGTTCCGTGCTGGCTGGCCCTGGTGTACGTCACCTTCACCACGCAGAGCACTCACTGGGTGTTGTTCACACTGGCGCTGGTCTGGGCCGCCGACACGGGCGCGTTCTTCGCCGGCCGGTGGTTAGGCCGTGTACCGCTCGCGCCGCGGGTGTCGCCGAAGAAAACCTGGGAAGGCGTGTTTGGCGGGGTGTTCGCGAGCGGCGTGGTGGCGTGGATCGCCGCGACCTGGCTGTTCGCCGTGGACGTCTGGCCCTTCGTCGTGACCTGTGTCGCGGTAGCCGCGCTGTCGATCGTCGGCGATCTCACCGAAAGCATGTTGAAGCGTGCCTCGGGTCTCAAAGACAGCGGCAGCCTGTTCCCGGGCCATGGCGGCATGCTCGATCGCATCGACAGCGTGACGGCGGCCGCGCCCGCGCTGGTATTCGCGCTGATCGCCATGAAGGTCATTCAATGAAAACCGGGGGCACGATCGGCGTGGCGATCCTCGGTTCGACCGGATCGGTGGGCGAGGCGACGCTCGACGTGATCGCGCGTCATCCCGATCGTTTCCGGGTCGTGGCCCTGGGCGCGAACCGCAATGTCGAGAAGCTGGCCGAACAATGCCGGCGCTTTTCCGTTCCCTATGCCGCGCTCGCCGATGGTGCCGCGGCTGCGCGACTGCAGGACGCGTTGCGTGCGCGGCAGGCGCCCACGCGCGTGATAGGTGGCGACAATGCGCTCGAGGAAATCGCGGGTCTGCCCGAAGTGCACAGCGTCATGGCGGCCATTGTCGGCGCCGCCGGGTTGCGCTCGACGTTCGCCGCGGCGCGCGCCGGCAAGCGATTGTTGTTAGCCAACAAGGAATCGCTGGTGATGGCCGGTCCGCTGCTCATGGAGTGCGTGCGCAATTCCGGCGCGACGCTGCTGCCCATCGACAGCGAGCACAACGCGGTGTTTCAGTGCCTGCCGCACGGAACACGCGTAGGCGTGGAGCCGCCGGGTGTAAAACGCATATTGCTCACCGCCTCGGGCGGACCGTTTCTCGATGCCGATCGCGCCCGTCTCGACCGGGTTACGCCCGATGAAGCCTGCGCGCACCCGAACTGGGTCATGGGCCGCAAGATCTCGGTCGATTCCGCCACGCTCATGAACAAGGGTCTCGAATTCATCGAAGCCTGCCTGTTGTTCAGCGTGACGCCGCAGCAGGTCGAAGTGGTGATCCATCGCGAGAGCATCGTCCATTCGCTGGTGGAGTACGTCGACGGCTCGATGCTCGCGCAGTTAGGCGCGCCGGACATGCGCACGCCGATCGCGCACGCGCTCGCTTGGCCTGAGCGCGTGGCCTCCGGTGTACAATCCCTCGACCTCATCAAGGTCGGGACCCTGCGGTTCGAAGCGCCGGACCTGCGGCGGTTTCCCGCGCTGGCCCTTGCGCAGGCGGCCGCTCGGGCGGGGGGATTGCGGCCCGCATCACTTAATGCCGCCAACGAGGTGGCTGTGTCGGCGTTTCTCGAGGGTGGATTGAACTTTGCGCGGATTCCGGCAGTCATTGAATCGGTGATGGCAAACACAGCGGGTGGCGAAATTCGCGATCTCGACGACGTGTTGGCGGCCGATGCCGAAGCGCGCATACGCGCTTCCTCCTTTATCCGGCCTCGCGCCGCGCTCGCTTAAGGGACCTCGATGGAGTACGGCTGGGACATCCTCTGGTTCATCGTTGGCGTAAGCCTGCTGGTCACGGTGCACGAGTTCGGTCACTTCTGGGTGGCGCGCAAGCTCGGCTTCAAAGTCCTGCGGTTCTCCGTGGGTTTCGGCAAACCACTCTATAAGCGCGTCGGCGCCGCTCCGGATTACACCGAGTTCGTGATCGCGGCGCTGCCGCTCGGCGGCTACGTGCGCATGCTCGACGAGCGCGATGGCGCGGTGCCGCCGGAAGATCTGCCGCGCGCCTTTGCCAGCAAGCCGCCGTGGCAGCGCATCCTCGTCATGCTGGCCGGACCGGCCGCCAACATCCTGTTCGCCATCCTGGTGTTGTGGGGTGTCTACTGGGCCAGCGGCATCGTTCACATGAAGGCCGTGGTCGACAAGGTCGTGGTGGGCTCGCCGGCCGCCACCGCCGGCTTGAAGAACGGTGACGAGCTGCGCAGCATCGACGGCGAACCGATTCTCGACCAGGGCGACGCTTCGCTCGGATTGTTAGACGCGATCAGCGACGACGGGCGGGCCGTGATCGAAGTGCGCGATGCCCACGGCAGGGACCGTACCGTCACGCTGGCCATCGCCGATGCCGAGCAGCGCCACAAGCTCACCGAACCCAATGAGCTGTATCGCGGTCTCGGCTTCGAATACTGGTTTCCGCCGATCCCCGCGGTTCTCGGCGTGGTCGCGCCAGATGGTCCCGCGGCCCTGGCGGGGCTCGAGGTCGGCGACGAGATCAAGGCGGTCGATAGCACCCCGGTGCGCAACTTCAACGAGCTCGCCGAATACATCCGCGCGCGGCCGGCGACCAGCATCGAGCTCACGGTGCATCGCGGCGGCAGTGATTTCGTCCGCCGCGTGACCACCACCAGTGAATCGGACAACGGCCGCACCATCGGACGGCTGCACATCAATCCGGCGAACGTCGAGCTGTCGTTTCCGCCGGAGATGCGTGCCCGCACCTACCCCGGTCCGGTCGGCGCGCTGACCTACGCGGTCGGCAAGTCGTGGCAGATGACCGTGGCGCAGGGCAAATTCTTCGTGCGCATGCTCACCGGCAACGTGTCGGCCAAGAACATCTCCGGCTTCGTCTCGATCGCGCGCTACGCCGGCGATGCGGCGCACGCGGGGCTCAGTGATTTTTTGATGTTGATGGTGCTGTTGTCGTTGTCGCTGGGCTTCCTCAACCTGTTGCCCATCCCGATTCTCGACGGTGGGCAGATCGTGTTTCAGCTCGCCGAGTGGGCCAAGGGGCGCCCGCTCTCCGATCGCACTTATATGGTCGGTCAGCAAGCCGGGTTGTTGTTGCTGGTGTTGCTCATGGGCGTGGCGTTGTTCAACGACCTGTCCGGCCACTTCGGCCAATAGCCATAATTCCAAACCAAAGAACGAAATTCGCCAGGGGACAGACTTGAGCATACGGTTCGCGACTCTTTGTGCTGCCAGCGGGATTGTGCTGGCGGCTCCACTGCATGCCCAGGAAGGGCCCGCGTTCACCGTCGGCGACATCCGTGTCGAAGGTCTGCAGCGCGTCACCGAAGGCACGGTCTACAACTATCTACCGATCAACATCGGCGACAACCTGTCGCCGCAACGCATCCGCGAGGCGGTGCGCGCGCTGTACGACACGGG
>DASYKM010000098.1:0-7000 GCA_035995425.1 Steroidobacteraceae bacterium | reverse complement strand
CCATCATCGGCCTGCAGCAGCCGGCCGGCCACGCCCAGCACCTTGGCGAAGGTCTCGGCGGTTTCACGCGTACGCGTGGCGGCGCTCGCGATGATGAGATCGGGCACGAGGCTGCGTTCCTGAAAACGCCGCGCCATCTCCAGCGCCTCACTCTGTCCCTTGCGGCTCAACGGGCGTTCGAAGTCGCGTACGTCGGCGTCTTGTTCGGCGTTGGCGTGCCGGATCAGCGTGAGGCGTTTGCCTTTGTTAGTGCTCACACGCGCACCTCGACACGGCCGGCATTTTCGCGCGCGGCGAAAATCCGCAGCGGCTCGTAGGCAGGCGGCGAGAGCGCCGCCCCGGTGCGCAGGCAGAAGCGCGCGCCATGGCGCGGGCAGATGATCGCGGAATCTTCGATGGGAGCGTCGTCAAAGGGCGAGTCGTCGTGCGTACAGCGGTCTTCGAACGCGTACAGCGTGCCATTAACGCGCGCCACGCGCACGCGGTACCCGTCGACGTCAGCCTCGAGACGTGAACTGGCTTCGAGTTCGGCAAGGCTTCCGATGTCAGTCCAGTCGGACATGACTTTGTTAGAACATCCCTGTCTGGAGGCGGGCAGCCTCGGTCATCATGGATTGGTTCCAGGGCGGATCGAACACCAGCTCGACGTCGGCCGTGGCCACCGTGGGGATGATTTCCAGTTTTTGCTTTATGTCCTGAACCAGCACGTCGCCCATGCCGCAGCCCGGCGCGGTCAGGGTGAGCCTGACATTGATCGTGCGGCTGCCGTCAGGCTGCGCACTCACCGTGCATTCGTAAATGAGCCCAAGGTCCACGATGTTGATGGGAATCTCGGGGTCGTAGCAGGTACGCAGCTGATCCCAGGCCACCGCGAGCACGTCGTCTTCGGTGGCGTTGGGGGGCAACTCAGGCTGCTTCACGACGTCTTTGCCGATCGCGTCGGCGTCGGCGCCCGCCAGCCGGAAGAGATTGCCTTCCATGTACAGCGTGAAGCTTCCGCCGAGAGCCTGGGTGATGAATCCCGACTGCCCGGACTTGAGCTCGATGTCGATGCCGGCCGGCACCATGACCGCCTTGACGTCGCGGCGCAGGACGAAGGGTTCGTTGTCGTGGGTTCTCATGTGAAAGAGATCATTCGGTCTTCACCGGTTCGGCGCTGTGTTCGAGCGCGGCGTTCAGCGTATGCCAGCACAGGCTGGCGCACTTCACGCGCACCGGGAATTCGCGCACGCCGGACAGCGCCGCGAGTTTGCCGAGATCCTCGGGAATGGGCGCGTCGTGGTGAGTGAGCACTTCGTGAATCTCATTGAACAGGTGCGCGATCTCGACGCGCTGCTTGCCCTTGACCGCCTCGCACATCAGCGACGCCGAGGCCACGGATATCGCGCAGCCCTTGCCGTCGAATCGCAGGTCGGAAACCCGATCGCCTTCGAGACGAATCGTGATGTGCAGCCGATCGCCACACAGCGGGTTGTGACCGTCGGCGGAAGAGTCGGCTGGATCGAGCCGGCCAAACAACCGCGGAGTCTTGTTGTGATCGAGGATCACGTCGCGATAAAGGTCCTTGAGGTCCATCAGCCGAAGACCTCGCGAGCCTTGCCGAGGGCGGCGACCAGCGCATCGATATCCGACTCGCGCGAATAACAGGCGAACGACGCGCGCGCGGTTGCCGGCACGTTGAAAAATTCCATGACCGGCATGGCGCAATGGTGCCCGGTGCGCACCGCCACGCCTTCGGCATCGAGAATCGTGCCGAGGTCGTGCGGGTGGATGCCGTCGACGGTGAAGGAGATGACCGCGGCCTTGTCGGGCGCGGTGCCGATGAGGTTGAGGCCAGGGACCGCTTCGAGCTTGCTGGTGGCGAGCGCCAGCAGCCGCTGCTCGTGCGCGTGAATGTTGTCGATGCCGATGGAGTCGATGTAGTCGATGGCCGCCGCCATGCCGACGGCGCCGGAGATGTTGGGGGTGCCGGCTTCGAACTTGAACGGCAGCACGTTGAACGTGGTCTTCTCGAAGCTCACGGTGAGAATCATGTCGCCGCCGCCCTGCCACGGTGGCATGGCGTCGAGCAGCGACTCGCGACCGATCAGCGCGCCGATGCCGGTGGGGCCGTACATCTTGTGCCCCGAGAAAGCGTAGAAGTCGCAATCGAGCGCCTTGAGGTCGACGCGCTGGTGCGGCACCGCCTGCGCGCCGTCAATCAGCACCACCGCTCCGCGCGCATGCGCAATGCGCGTGATCTCGCGAACCGGCAGCACGGTGCCAAGGGCATTCGACACGTGGGCGCAGGCGACGATGCGCGTGCGTTCGTTCATGTGCGCAGCCATGTCGGCCACGTCGACCACGCCGCGGCGGTCCATCGGGACCGCCTTCACGACCGCGCCGGTCTGCTCGGCGACGATCTGCCAGGGCACGATGTTGGCGTGATGTTCGAGCGCGGTGAGCAGGATCTCGTCGCCGCGATGCAGGCGGGGTCGCGCGTAGGCTTGCGCCACCAGGTTGATCGCCTCGGTGGTGCCGCGCGTGAAGATCACTTCGCGCGTGGAAGCGGCGTTCACGAAATCACGCACCCGTTCGCGCGCATGTTCGAAGAGCTGCGTGGCTTCCTGGCTCAGCTGGTGTACGCCGCGATGCACATTGGCATGGTGCATCCGGTCGTATTCGGCGACCGCCGCGATGACGCTCGCCGGACGCTGCGACGAAGCCGCGCTGTCGAGGAACACCAGCGGTTTGCCGTGTACCTGGCGCGCGAGGATGGGGAAGTCGCGCCACACGCGCTCTGAGTCGTACTCGGTTTGTCGCGGATTCGCGCTCATGACGCCAGTAATCCTTCGAGCGCCGACACCTCGTTGAGCTGCGCGGCCACGAGGCGCTCGATCTCGGTACGAAGCTCGGTGCATTCCAGGCGCGATATCGCATCTTCGATGAACGCCCACTGCAGCAGTGTCTGTGCGGTGCGTCGGTCGATGCCGCGGGAGAGCAGGTAGAACAACATCTGATCGTCGAGTTTTCCGGTGGTCGCGCCGTGCTGCGCGCGCACGCGGTCGGTGTAGATCTCGAGCTGCGGACGTACCGATGCCTCGGCGCCGGCGCCGGTGAGCAGGGTTTTCAGGGATTGCTCGGAGTCGGATCCGGGAGCCGACTCACGCACCACCATCTTGCCGTTGAAGCCGAGCTTGCCGCGATCGGTGGCAATGCCGCGATACAACTCGCGAGTCACCGTGTCGGCTGCCGCGTGCTCGATTTCCGCGAACATGTCGTGGGTCTGGATGCCGTTCGCAATGCTGCCGGAGGTCAGGTCGCACCGCGCGGCGCGGCCGGCGAGCTTGACCAGGATGGTGGACCGGGAAGTCAGGCCGCCCAGCGTCACGGTGCGCAGGCGATAGGTCGCGCGCTCGCCGACATGCGCCGTCAACGTGTCGAAGCAGCTCGCGGCATCGGCCACATTCTGCAACCGGCAGTGATCGAGCGTGGCATCGGCGCGCAACGCCACGTCGAAGGCGGCGTTGATCGAGGAATCCGCATTGCCGGCGCTGATGTGGCGCTCGACGACGCGAAGGTGGGCATTGCGGCCCGCGTGCACCTGCACGCGCGGATACGAAGTGCCGGCCGCCGCGGCCGCAGTCGCAACGAAGATGAGCTCGAGGTGGGCCCGCGCGCCGTCGGGTACGACGACCTGCAACACGCGCGCGCCGCGCGCCGCGTTGACGCGGGCCAGAGCGAAATCGACGCCTTCGGAGGCGATGGCGGAATCGAGCATGTGAGCGAATGCTTCGCCGGCTTCGCTGACATCCAGCAACGCGGCGCAGGTGTCCGTGGCGGGCCTGGACGACGCCTGCGCATACTGTCCATCGACGAACACCCAACGTTCATAGTCCGGCAGCGCGGCGGGCAGGGCGATGGGACCTGACGATTCAGCTTCGACCGCGTCGGGTTTCGCCTTGCTGAGCGGACGCAGGTTGGCGTAGCGCCAGTTCTCGTCCTTGTTGGTCGGAAGGGTGACCACGCTCACGCGACCTCGAGCACCCAGTCGTAGCCGCGCTTCTCGAGCTCTTGCGCCAGCGACTTGTCGCCGGAGCGGGCGATCTTGCCGCGGGCCAGCACGTGGACGTAGTCGGGCACGATGTGATCGAGCAGGCGCTGGTAATGCGTGATCAGCAGCACGCCGCGCTCGGCCGAGCGCAGCGAGTTCACCCCGCGCGCGACCACCTTGAGAGCGTCGATGTCGAGGCCCGAGTCGGTTTCATCGAGCACGGCGAGCGTGGGCTCCAGCACCAGCATCTGCAGGATCTCGTTGCGCTTCTTCTCGCCACCCGAAAAACCTTCGTTCACGCCGCGCGAGAGGAAACTCTCGTCGATCTGCATGAGCTTCATCTGGCCGCGCACCAGCTGCAGGAATTCATAGGCGTCGACTTCGGGCAGGCCGGCCGCCTTGCGCTTGGCGTTCACCGCGGCCTTGAGCAGATAGACGTTGTTCACGCCGGGAATCTCCACGGGGTACTGGAACCCGAGGAACAGTCCGGCACGCGCGCGTTCTTCCGCGGGCATGGCCAGCAGGTCCTTGCCCTGGAATTGCACGCTGCCACCGGTGATTTCGTAGCCGGGACGGCCGGCGAGCACGTATGACAGCGTGCTCTTGCCCGAGCCATTCGGGCCCATGATGGCGTGCACTTCGCCCACGTTCAGCGTGAGCGACAGGCCCTGCAGCACATTCTTGCCGCCGACCTTGGCGGACAGGTTCTCGATCTTCAACAAAGCAGGGGGCAATGGCGCGACCGCGTTCATCCGACCGCACCTTCCAGGCTCACGGCTAACAAGTTCTGTGCCTCCACGGCGAATTCCATCGGTAGTTCCTTGAGGACGGTCTTGCAGAAACCGCTCACGATCATGTTCACGGCGTCTTCCTGGTCGATGCCGCGCTGCAGGCAATAGAACAGCTGGTCCTCGCTGATCTTCGAAGTCGACGCTTCGTGCTCGACGGTCGCGCTCTGATTGCGCGTTTCGATGTACGGAAAGGTGTGCGCGCCGCAGTTGCCGCCCATGAGCAGCGAATCGCACTGGGTGAAATTGCGCGCGCCGTGCGCGGACGGCAGGATTTTCACCAGGCCGCGGTAGCTGTTCTGCCCATGCCCCGCGGAAATTCCCTTCGAGATGATGGTGCTCCTGGTGTTCGCACCGATGTGGATCATCTTCGTGCCGGTGTCGGCCTGCTGATAGTTGTTGGCCGTGGCCACCGAATAGAACGCGCCGACGGAATTCTCGCCGCGCAGGATGCACGAAGGGTATTTCCAGGTGATGGCCGAGCCGGTCTCCACCTGCGTCCAGGAAATCTTGGAGTTGCGGCCGCGGCATTCGCCGCGCTTGGTGACGAAGTTGTAGATGCCGCCGAGGCCGTTCTCGTCCCCGGGGTACCAGTTCTGCACCGTGGAGTATTTGATCTCGGCGTCATCTTCGGCGATGAGCTCCACCACCGCGGCGTGCAGCTGGTTCTCATCGCGCATCGGCGCCGTGCAGCCTTCGAGATAGCTCACGTGCGATCCGGGAGCGGCAATGATCAGCGTGCGCTCGAACTGGCCGGTGTTCTTGGCGTTGATGCGGAAGTAGGTCGACAGCTCCATCGGACAGCGCACGCCCGGCGGGATGTAGACGAACGAGCCGTCGGAGAACACCGCGGAGTTGAGACCCGCGAAAAAGTTGTCGGTGTGCGGCACCACGGTGCCCAGATATTTCTCGATGAGCGCCGGGTGATTGTGCACGGCATCCGAGAACGAACAGAAGATGACACCGGCTTCGGACAACCGTTCCTTGAAAGTGGTGGCCACGGACACGCTGTCGAACACCGCGTCCACGGCCACGCCGGCCAGCCTCGCGCGTTCGTGCAGCGGCACGCCTAACTTCTCGTAGGTGGCGAGCAGCTTCGGGTCGACTTCTTCGAGACTCTTGGGCGCGTTCGGGTCGCGCCTGGGCGCGGAGAAATACGAGATCGACTGGTAGTCGAGCGGATTCACGCGCAACTTGGCCCAGTGCGGCTCGCGCATCGTCAGCCAGTGGCGATACGCCTTGAGACGCCACTCGGTCATGAATTCGGGCTCGCGCTTCTTGCGCGAGATGAAGCGCACCACGTCTTCGTCGAGCCCTGGCGGCAACGTGTCCGAATCGATGTCGGTCACGAAGCCGTGCCGATACGACTTGCCGAGCAGCGCGTCGATGTTCTGGTTCGCTTCCGAGCTCACGCCGGCACCTTTGATGGGCGCGTCATCTGTTTGAGCTCGCGCTCGATGGGCATCTGCGGGGTCCGGTTGTCGAGGCCCGCCAGTTGCGCCAGTGAGATTTCGCTGAGCGATCTGCGGATGGCCAGGTTCAGCCGCTGCCAGGTGCGGCCCACCGAACAGGTATGTTCGATGCAGCACTGGCCGGCGCCGGAGGAGCACTCGGTCAGCGCGAGAGGCCCCTCGAGCGCGTCGAGGATCGCCGCCGCGCTGATCTCCTCGGGGGCCCGGGCCAGCTGGTACCCGCCGTGCGTGCCGCGCGTGGAGTTCACCAGGCCCGACCGCTGCAACTGCTTGAGCAGCTTGCTGACCGTCGGGGCCGCGATGTGGGTCCGCTCGGCCAGCGCGCCGGCGTTCTGCCGGCGTGACCGGTCGGAGGCCATGCTGGCGAGGATGACCGTCGCGTAGTCCGTGAGTTTGCCGATCCGAAGCATCTGGCGCGTCCGTCAGTGGGGGCCCCCAATTTGGGGCCGTTTTTAAGTGGGACCAGTTTAGTACGGATTCAATGCTTCAGAAAGCCGTGCGGATGACCTTTTGCTATCCTTCGCGCCCTTCCAAAGCGCAAGAGTCAGGCCGCTTGAGCGAATCGCTTACCCAGACGACGAACCGATCGCCGGCGCAAGCCGGCGATGCCGTTATTGAAGTCCAGGATGTGCGCTACGCCATCGGTGGGCGCGCCATTTTCGACGGGCTGAGTCTCACCGCGAGGCGCGGCCGCATCACCGCGTTCA
>DASYKM010000097.1:0-3813 GCA_035995425.1 Steroidobacteraceae bacterium | reverse complement strand
TTTTCCCGGCTCCGGCATCCGGCGCCAGCTCGCAAACGACTACAGAGGGAAATGGCACCGGCGAAACCGGGCTGCTGAAGTTCGCGAGCTGCGTCATCCACAAGGATCCGGCGAACGCGCGCGACGCAGTCCTCTCCACCGCCGGGTCCCCGAATGAGAACGACGCGATGGCTGCGCTCGCGAACGTGTATGGACAATGCCTGTATCAGGACAACACGCTGCACTTCTCCAAGGGCAGACTGATCGGGTTGCTTGCCGAGGCCTACTACCGCGACGCGAGCGCCTTGGTGGAGACTTCGGCGGCGAAGTGAGCTCTACGCCAGCGCCTTCTTGAACAGTTCCAGCTTGCGCGTCCATCCTCGCTCGGCCGCCTCCGCATTGTGATTCTGCGAATCCGGCGGCATCCAGCCGTGATTCGCGCCCTTGTACACCTCGATCTCCGCGATGAGCTTCGCATCGTCGAACACCTTGCGCAGGATGTCCTTCGACGTCGGGTCCTTCTGATCGTCGTTGTCGGCGATCGCGATCAGCATGCGGGCTTTCATCTTCGGGGGGATGAATTCTAGCGGGGTCCAATAGCGAACGGGTTCACGGTAGAGTCGCGTCGATGCCCGCTCCCGGATCGCGCCTTGGCCGCTTCGAAATTCTTGAACTGCTCGGCGCGGGTGGCATGGGCGAGGTCTATCGCGCGCGCGATTTGCGCCTCGGGCGCGAAGTCGCGCTGAAACTGCTGCCGGATCAATTCGTGCGTGATCCCCAGCGCCTGGCGCGCTTCGAGCGCGAGACGCAGGTGCTGGCTTCACTCAACCACCCGAACATCGCCGCCCTGCACGAGATCGTGGCGATCGAGGGCAGCCACGCGCTGGTGTTGGAGCTGGTCGAAGGCGAAACACTGTCGGAACGGATCTCACGTGGCGCCTTCCCGGTGCCTGAGGCCTTAGGGATTGCCGCGCAGATCGCGACCGCGCTGGACGCTGCGCACGAGCGAGGCATCGTGCATCGCGACCTCAAGCCGGGCAACGTCAAGCTGCGGCCGGATGGCACCGTGAAGCTGCTGGACTTCGGCATCGCCAAAGTGCTGGACCCGATTACGACGGTCAGCAATCCGGCGGCTGTCACCCTGACCGCGGCCGAAGCGCCCGGCGGCGGTGCGCGCATTCTGGGCTCGCCCGCCTACATGAGTCCGGAGCAGGCGCGCGGCATGGCCGTCGACAAGCGCGGGGATATCTGGTCCTTCGGCTGTGTGCTGTACGAGATGTTGAGCGGCGTGCGCGCCTTCGGTGGCGAAGCGCCCTCGGACGTGATCGCGAAAGTCATCGAGCGCGAGCCGGATTTCGCCGCGTTGCCGGCGGAACTGCCATTCACGGTCCGACGGCTGCTGCAGCGCTGCCTGGAGAAGGACAGACGACGACGGCTGCGCGACATCGGCGATGCGCGTCTCGAACTGCTCGACGCACTCGACAACCCTGGCCGCGAGCCGACGGCGACCGGGCCGTTCGCCGCCCGCGCAGCATCCCGCAACCCATGGGTCCGGCGCCGCGTGCTCGGAGCGTTCGCGATAGCTGTGGCGCTGGCCATTGCCGCAGCGTGGCTTGCGCAACGGGGCAACGTTCCAGTTCCCGTGGTCACACGCTTTGCCATCACCGATGGGAGCTTTGCCGAAGGCGGGCTGGCGATTTCCGCCGACGGAACGCGCATTGCCTATCTCAACGATCTCGGATTGGTGGTCCGGTCGCGCGATCAGCTGGAGAGCAAGGTGGTCGCGCCCCTCAATGTCGTACAGGGAAATCCGTTTTTCTCACCCGACGGCGAGTGGGTGGGTTTCAGGGGTTGGGAGGCGCTCAGAACGGTTCCGGCAAACGGCGGTCCCGTGACAATGGTGGCGGACCGGCATACCGCGGCGGTTGGTGCGTGGGTCGGCAAAGACATCTTTTTCGCGGGCATGACCGGAATCTTCCGGACTTCCGCGCACGGCGATGTGCCGGTGGCGCTGGCAGCACCCGCCGAAGGCGAGCAGATCGTCACCGTGCAAGTGCTTCCCAACAGGCGGGCGATCCTGTTCACGGTCATTCCCACGCGCGGCAATGTTTACGGCATGGCCGCCAGCCTCCCGAGCGCGCGCATCGAGGCGCTCGACCTGGTGACTGGCCGGCGGCAGGTGGTCGTGCGCGGCGGCGGTCGACCGCACTACACCAGCACCGGACATTTGCTGTACGTGAGTGGCGGGACGCTTTACGCCGTCCCCTTCGATGTCAGTGCGCTGCGGACGCGCGGTGCGGCCGTGCCGGTGATCGTCAGCGAAGGGCTGCTGGAATACGACGTCTCGGCCGAAGGGACGCTGATCTATCAAGCCGCGCTGACGAAGGGGCTAAGGGCGCTCGCGTGGGTCGACCGGCGCGGCCGCGCCACATCGCTCGGCGCACCTGGCATGGGTTACGCGTATCCGCGCGTGTCGCCCGATGGTACCCGCGTGGCGATCGACGTCATGGACTCGGCGGATCGCGACATATGGATGTGGGATATCGGCCGGCGCACGCTCGAACGTTTCACCAAGGATCCCACTGGCAATCCGATCGTCACCTGGAGCCCGGATGGCAGCCATCTCGTCTTCGGCAGTGAACGCAGTGGCGTCTCGAACGCGTATCGCCAGGCTTCCGACGGCAGCGGCGAGCCCGAACGTCTGCTCGCGAGCGATGCGCTACAGATGCCGATCAGCTACACACCCGACGGTCGGCTGCTGGTCTCGGTCGATGTGAAGGGCCAGCAGCGGGACATCTACCTGATGACGCTCGATGGTGAGCACAAGATCGAGCCGCTGATCCACGGCCCCGCCAATGAACTGTGGGCGGAAGTCTCTCCGGACGGGCGCTGGCTGGTTTACGACTCGGACGAGTCCGGTCAGTTCGAGGTGTACGTGCGACCCTTCCCCGATGCCTACCGCGGAAGTCGCTGGCAGATTTCCGCCGCGGGCGGGCGGCAACCGGTGTGGTCGCGCGATGGCCGCGAGCTGTTCTATCGCGATTTCAGCGGCGCGCTGATGTCTGTTCCCGTGCCCGCCGGGCCGGGCTTCACGCCCGGTCGTCCAGTGCGGCTGTTCGACGGCACCGGCTACACCGGTTCGGGCCCGCAAGGCGGTGGCCGCACCTACGATGTTTCGCCGGACGGCAGCCGCTTCCTCATGGTCCGGGTCGGGGACCAGTCCAACACGCCCTTGGTGGTCGTGCTGAACTGGTTCGAGGAGCTCAAACGCCTCGCCCCGATCCGCTAGTTCTCAGCTAGTTAGCCGCCGCCTTGAGGCTCAGGTACACCTGTCCGTCCGCGCCGTAGTACAGGCGCTGCATATCCCAGGAGAGCGACGGCCTGGTTTCAGCCGATCCCGCCGTGGGGAAGTGGAACGTCGCGCTGAGATTGACCGGCGTCGACCAGGTGTCCGCCGTCGTGGCGCGCTTGGCCATGAAGATGTCCATGTTGCCGTCGCGATTGGAGGCGAACACGATAGTTAGACCGTCGCGGCTGACATTCGGCTGCTGGTCCTCGAAGGTCGTGTTCAGCGCGGCGACCGCCACGCCGGCACCATAGGAGCCGTTGGGCCGCAGCTCGCTCATGAAGATATCCTGGCTGCCCGTGGCGGCCACGCCATCGTGATTGCCGGAATAAAAGAGCAAGGAGCCTTCGGCGGTGCCGAGCAGCGAGGGACTGAATTTCGTGCCCACCGTGTTCGGACCGTTGGGATAACAGGCCAGGCGTTGTGGCTCGCCGTGGCTCGTCTGCACCAGCGCGCTGCCGTCGGCAGCGGCTTCGACGGTGTAACGC
>DASYKM010000096.1:0-7203 GCA_035995425.1 Steroidobacteraceae bacterium | reverse complement strand
CGGTGGTGGGGTTCTAGGCTACCCCCTGGAGCGGCTCCACCAGGAGGTAGCCTATGTCGCGTATCACTTTCACTGGCCGCAGTCGGAGATCATGGCGTTGCCGCACGCCGATCGCCGCCTGTGGGTGCACGAAATCGCCGGCATCAACCGGCGGTTGAACGCATGAAGAACAGCCGCGTCAAACCCCGTTTCGCGCGCCGCGCCATTGCACGGCCGATGAACGTTGCGCCGGTGCTGCGCCGCGCGCTGTGCCTGCATGCGTTCGCCGCGCGGCTGCGCGCGCGCCACGCACGCGCCGCCGCGCGCTGGTCGGGCGCCGAGCTGCTGCTCGCGAAGTCGTCCTCGTGGTTCGTGACACAGCTGACGCAGCAATACCTCGTGAGCCTGTCGGTGATCGAGCGTCGCATGAGCACGCGCAGGGTCTTCGGCCAGGCGGTGCCGCAGATCCTGCGCACGCATTCTTCGAGTGCCGCGCCGGCGGCGGACGAGCTGGCGCTGCCGCGCGCGGGCGCGAGCGGCGCGCTGTCGCGCGAGCTCACGCTGCGGCGGCTGGTGATCGAACGCACGCGTCGCGACTGCGTCGCGCCGCTGCGTTTGCCGTCTGCGACACCGGAGCCGGGCCGCCCGGCGACGCACTCCGCCATGTTCGCGCTGGCACCGGTCGGACGCGCGGCGCCGCCCGTGGCGGCATTGCCGCTCGTGAGACACGCTCCCGTCGCGCCGAAAGCGCTGCCTGACAACGCCGCCGCGCGCGCGCCGCGCGTCAACGCCGCGGCTCCGTCGCGCGCCGCCGCCACGGTGATAGGCGAGCGGGAGATCGAGCGTCTTGCCGAGCGCGTCATCGGCAGCATCGACCGGCGCATCGTCGCGCAGCGCGAACGCTTCGGGAGACCATGATGCCGCTCGAGAAAGCCGTCATCACCAACACCGCGACCGGCGAGCGCGTCGCGGTGATGTTCAATCCCGAGGAATACACGCACAGCCGCGAGAACAACTTCGCGCAGATAGCGGTGCCGGGCCTGTCGGCACCGATCATCCAGTTCGTGCACGGCAACCAGCAAACGCTCGAGATGGAGCTGTTCCTCGACACCTACGAGGCGCACCGGGAAAGCAGCCGGCAGATCAATGCGGCCGGCGATGACGTGCGCAAGCTCGTCAACAAGGTCACCGGCCTCATGAACATCGAGCGCTCGACGCATGCGCCGCCGGTGCTGCTGTTCACCTGGAGCTCGCTGTCGTTCACCTGCGTGCTGTCGCGCGCCACGCAGCGTTTCATCATGTTCAAGCCCGACGGCACGCCGGTGCGCGCGCGGCTCACGGTCACGTTCAGCCAGTACAGCAACGCCGAGCTCGAAGCGAAGGAGATCAAGCGCGAGACGGCCGACTACAGCAAGGTGCACGTGGTGCGCCAGGGCGAAACGCTGGCGACGATCGCCGCCGTGGCTTATGGGGATCCGCGCACCTGGCGGCCGATCGCGCTGCGCAATCGCATCGACAATCCGCGGCGTCTCACGATCGGCGCGCAACTGATGCTGCCGCAGTTGCCCTATCGCGATCCGGACAGCGGCAAGGTGTACTCATGAGCGCGGTGTTGCGCTACGCGCCCGAGTTTCGCATCACCATCGACGGAGCGCCGGTACCGGCGGCGCTGCGCGCCTCCATCGTGTCGGCGTCACTGCAGACCGGGCTCGAAGGCGTCGACCGGCTGGAGCTCTCGCTCGCCAACGAAAACCTGCGCTGGCTCGATCACCCGCTGCTGCGGCTCGACCGGCGCATCGCGTTCTCGCTCGGATACGCGCCCGACCAGCCCGAGCAGATGTTCGTCGGCGAGATCGTCGGCAACAGCGCGTCGTTCCCGGCGAGCGGCACGCCCTCGCTGACCGTGACCGCGCTCGATCGCCGGCATCGCATGCAGCGCGGCAATCGCTCGCGCTGGTTCGCGATCTCGATCCCGGACTATGGCCACCTGCCGATTCCCGATGATGCGATCGCGACGCTGGTGGCCGCCGAGCACGGCATGGTCGCGCTGGCCGATCCGATCGCCGCGGCGCTCGGCGTGTTGCTGGGCGGCGTGCAGATCGCGATCGCGCTCGACGATCCGGACGGCGGGCAGAAGGTCATCCGCCAGCAGCAGGGCGAGAACAATCTCGATTTTCTCGCGCACATCGCGCGCGAGAACGGCTGGGAGATGCTCATGGATCACGGCGGACCGGCGGGCGGCTTTCAGCTGCGTTTCTTTTCACCGGCCGACCGCCTCGCGCCGGATCTCACGCTGCGGTGGGGCCGCGACCTCGCCGAATTCACGCCGCGCGTCACCAGTGTCGGGCAGGTGGCGGGCGTCAGCCTGCCGATCTGGATTCCTTCGATCAAGATGGAGTTCAGCGTCTCGGTGGGCTGGGACTGGGATCGCCAGTCGCTCGACATCAGCATCAGTCCCGGGCTCGGAATTCCGGTCTCCACGGGCGAGGAAGACGAGCAGTACACGTTGTTAGGCAAGCCGGCGACGCTCACCGATGCGCCGCGCACCATCCTCGAGGAGCTGTTGCCGCGGCTCAATCGCCGCCTGACCGCCACCGGCAGCATCGTCGGCGACGCGCGCCTGCGCGCCGGCGGGGTGATCGCGGTGGAGGGCGTGGGCGAGCGCTTCGGCGGGCTGTATCGCACCACGCAGGTGACGCACAGCATCGACAGCGGCGGCTGGCGCAGCAATTTCGAGGCGCGCAAGGAAATCTGGTTCGGCTCCATCCCGCTGCCCGAGCAGGGTGCGATCCCCGTGCGGGTGACCTCATGATCAGCGAGCTGATCCAGAGCATCGTCCACGATACGCGACGGCCCGACAAACGCATGACCGGCGTGACGCTCGCGAAGGTCGTCAGCAACAACGATCTTTCGGGCCAGGGGCGGGTGCAGATCAGCGTGCCGTCGCTGCCGGGCTATCAACCCTGGGCGCGGGTCGCGACGCTCTCGGCCGGTTCCGAGCGCGGCTCGTATTTCATCCCGCAGACGGGCGACGAAGTGCTGGTCGCTTTCAACCAGGGTGACGTGCGCGATGCCTATGTGATCGGCTCGCTGTGGAATGGCAGCGACAAGCCGCCGTTTCGTGCGCCGCTCGACCCGGTGAACAAGCGCGCAATCCGCACGCCCGCCGGTCACGAGGTGTTGCTGGACGATGCCGAGCGCACCATCGTCATCAAGACTCCCGGCGGACAGAGCATCACGCTCGCGCCCGATCGCATCGAGCTCAAGGTCAGCGACTCCACCAAGCTCACGCTGAGCACCAGTGGCACGGTGACTCTCGAGGCGGCCACGCAGATCGAGCTCAAGGCGCCGACCATCAAGGCCACCGCGAGCGGCACGCTCGAGCTCAAGGCCACCGGCAGCGGCACGCTCGACGGCGGCGCGAGTTGCATCGTCAAGGGCGTCACCGTCGCCATCAACTGAGGAAACACCATGCCACCTGCCGCCAGAGTCGGAGACGTCACCGCGCATCCCGGATCCATCATCGGACCGGGAGTCGCGAGCGTGCTGATCGGCGGACAGCCCGCCGCCGTGCTCGGCGATTCACACGCCTGCGCATTCACACCGCCGCCCGGTTCGCACGGCACCACGCTGATCAACAAGGGCAGCGCCACGGTGAAGATCGGCAAGCGACCCGCGGCCCGCGTGGGCGATACCGCGGCGTGCGGCGCGTCGATCATGTCCGGCGCGTTCGACGTGCTGATCGGAGGCTGAGTGGACGCGAAAGCATTTCTCGGCGCGGGGTGGGCATTTGGCGTGCGCGCGCGCAACGATGCGCGCGACGTCGAGTTGGCCGAGCACGAGGAAGACGTGCGCCAGGCGGTGCGCATCATCCTCGAAACCGGACGCGGCGAGCGCGTGATGCGCCCGGATTTTGGCGCGGGCCTCGACGACTTCTTGTTCGAACCGCTCAACGGCACGACCTGCGCGCTGCTCAAGCAGCGCGTCGAGGAAGCCTTGATCACCTGGGAACCGCGCATCCGTGTCGAGACCGTCGAGGTGCTGCTGTCGGCCAGCGAACGCGCGCGCGCCGACATCCGCATCGAATACAGCGTGCGCGCCACGAATACCTTCTACAACCTGGTCTATCCGTTCTATGCGCGCGAGGGCGGCGCATGAGCGAGCAGCGCGAACGGGCGGTGCTGGCGGCGCTCGAGAGCCGGCTGCCGGGTTACACACCCGAGCTCGTCGCGCCGCGCGAGCAGAGTGCGGCGCAGGCGCTGCTGCAGGCGTATGCGCGCCTCACCGCCATGCTCGACGAAAAGCTCGAGCGCGTGCCCGAGCGCGGGTTGTTAGCTGGTCTCGACATGCTGGGCATGCACCTGCTGCCGGCGCAGGCGGCGCGCACGCCGCTGGTGTTCACGCTGCAGGCCGATGCGCCGCTCGACGTGACCTTGCCGCAGGGCAGCCAGGTCGCCGCCAAGCCGATGCCGTTCCTGCCTGCGCTCGATGGCGCGGAGGCCAAGGCGGCCGAGCCGGTGTTGTTCTCGACCGAGCGTAGCGTGACGCTGGCGCGTACCGCGCTCGCCTGCCTGTACAGCGTCGAGCCGGGCAGCGATCGCTTCGCCGATCACAGTGCGCGCTTGACCCAGGGCTTCGCGCTGTTCGATGGCATGCGATTGACGCCGCATCATCTCTACCTGGGTCACGACACCCTGTTCAAGCTCGGCGGCCGCATCTCGCTGATCCTGTCGTTCGTGCTCGCCGACAGCGCGCGCACGCCGATGACGCTGCAATGGGAATACCTCACCGATGGCGGCTGGATCCCGCTGCCGTTCAATCCCGAGGACGACACCACCGGCGGGCTCATGGCGAGCGGACAGGTGACGCTGCGGCACGAGTGCGGTCCGAACGCCGCGAAGGGCAGGTTCGGCGGACGCGAAAGCTATTGGCTGCGCGCGCGTCTTGCCACGCCGCTGCTGCGCGAGGGCATTGCGCCGCTCGTGACGATCAACGACCTGCGGGTGCGCGCGGCGTTCGGCAAACAAGGTTTGCTGCCTGACGCGGCATTCGCGGATGGGCAGAGCCTCGACGTCAGCAAGGATTTCTATCCGTTCGGGCTGGTGCCGGCGCTGTCGAGCTCGTTCTACGTGGCCTGCAAGGATGCATTCGAACGGCCCGGTGCCGCGGTGAAGCTGGATTTCGCGCTCGCGGCCGCGGGCACCCGGCAGGCGAGCAACAGCGTGGCATTCGACCTGGTCTGGGAATACACGACGGCCGGCGACTGGGCGCCGCTTTCGGTGCAGCCCACGGAAATTCCGTTTCAATTCGACCGCTCCCAAGCTGTGCTGTTCAAGTGTCCGGCGGACTGGGCCGAGCGCGACGTGAACGGCGTCAAACAAAAATGGCTGCGCGCGCGTGTCGCCGGTGGTGACTACGGCAAGCCATTGCACGTGACGGTCGTGACCGACAATGTGCCGCAGTTCGCCGGCGGCAACGTCTCACCGCCGGTGGTGAAAACGCTGCGCATCGATTTCGAGTACCAGACCGATCCCGAGCCGCTCGACCATTGCGTGGTCTACAACGACTTCGAGTATCAGGATGTCAGTGAAGCCGCGCACTGGCCCGACCGCAATTTCGTGCCGTTCGTTCCCGTAGCCGATACGGCGACCGGCGTGCACTTCGGCTTCACGCAGGCATTCGCGCGCGGACTGATGAGCCTGTTTTTCGACGTGCCCGAGGAATCGGCGGGCGCATCCGCGGCATCGCCGTACGTGTGGGAGTACCGCGCCGCGGATGGCTGGCGCGATCTCACGGTGCACGACGAGACGCGCGGCTTTCGGCAGCGCGGCATGATCCAGTTCATCGGCCCACAGGATGCGGTACCGGTGATGGGGCTCGGCGATCGTCCGCTGCATTGGCTGCGTGTGCGCCTCAAGCAAGGTGAAGCCGCATCTGGCGCTGCCTGCAACGGCGTATGGACCAATGCGGTGTGGGCCGCGCAGCGGCGCCGGACCGAACGCGAAATATCCGGGCGCAGCGACGGCAACCCGGGGCAGAGCCTGCAACTGCAGCGTGCGCCGGTGCTCGCCGAAGAAATCGTCGAAGTGGAGGAGTGGGTCGGACGCGGCGAGGGCTGGCGCAACGCACTGCCGGAAGTGGCGGAGAGCGAGATACGTTTCGAGCGTGACTCGGCAACCAGTGCCGCGGTGGCGGCGTGGGTGCGTTGGCGCGAGCAGCCCAACTTCTATGGATCGACGGCTGCGCATCGCCACTACGTGCTCGAGCGCGCCACCGGCGTGGTGCGTTTTGACGCGCGCGTGCCGGACGCCGGCCGCCGCATCGCGATCACGTATTCCTCCGGCGGCGGCATCGCCGGCAATGTCGCGGCGGGTGCCGCGCGGGAATTGCGCGTCGCCGTGCCGTACCTGACCGGCGCGAGCAATGTCATCGCCGCGCGCGGCGGCGCCGAACGCGAAAGCGATCAGCGCGTACTGCGGCGCGGACCGCAGTGGCTGCGACATCGCGGCCGCGGCATCGCGGCGCAGGATCTGGAATGGCTGGCGCTCGAAGCGTCGACGGAAGTCGCGCGCGCGCACTGCCTGCCGTTGCTTGGGCCCGATGGCCGCGCGCAGCGCGGCTGGGTGAGTCTGCTGGTGGTTCCGCATTCACTCGCCGCCCAGCCGCAGCTCACCGGCGAGCTCGCGCGAACCGTGCAGGAATATCTGGCGGCGCGCATGCCGGCGGGCTCTCGCCTGCGCGTGCTGGCGCCGCGCTATGCGCCGGTGTCGGTACGCGCGGTGGTGGTGCCCGTCGATGCGGCGCTCGCCGCGGCGACGGAAGCGCGCGTACGGCGCGAGCTCGATCGCTTCCTGCATCCGCTGCAAGGCGGCCGCAATGGCGGCGACCCTGGCGTCAACGACGGCGGCTGGCAGTTCGGCGAGCCCGTCTATCTATCGCAGATCGCCGCCGCCATCGAGGCGGTGGAGGGAGTCGAGCACGCCGAGGACATCGTGCTGTCGCTCGCCGGGGCGATGGCCGGGATGACGCTGGCGATCCCGCGCGATCAACTGGTCTCATCCGGCGTGCACGAGCTGGTGCTGCGCATGGGGACGCCCTGATGCCGCTGCCCCTGCCGGTACTCGACGATCGCGGCTACCAGGAGCTGATCGACGGCATGCGCGAGCGCCTGCCGCGCACCGCGCCGCGCTGGACCGACCACAATGTGTCGGACCCCGGCATCAC
>DASYKM010000095.1:0-70371 GCA_035995425.1 Steroidobacteraceae bacterium | reverse complement strand
AAATAGTCAAGGAATGGCGTTAACGCGCTCCCTCCAGTGCGCTAAATTAACGGCCGTCCTGCAAACGTTTCCGACCTAGGAATTCCATGTCCCGTCAACGACCTGTAGCCGTTTCCTTCGAGTTCTTTCCGCCCGCCGACGAGGCGATGGAAAAGACGCTGTGGGAGTCGATTCGTTATCTCGAACCGCTGAATCCACGGTTCGTCTCGGTAACGTATGGCGCGGATGGTTCGACCCGCGAGCGCACGCACAACGTGGTGTCGCGCGTTCAGAAAGAGACGCAGCTCAACTGCGTGCCGCACCTCACTTGCATTGGCGCGAGCCGCGGCGAAGTGCTGGACATTGCGCGCAAGTATTGGGATCAGGGCGTTCGCCACATCGTCGCGCTGCGCGGAGATGCGCCGGCCGGTACCGTCAAATACGAACCGCGTGCTGATGGCTTCGCCTATGCCGCGGACCTCGTCAGCGGGCTCAAGACCGTCGGCGACTTCGAGATCTCCGTGGCCGCGTATCCGGAAAAACATCCTGAAGCGCCGAGCGCGGAGTTCGACCTCGACGTGCTCAAGCGGAAGATAGACGCCGGCGCGACCCGCGCCATCACGCAGTTTTTCTACGACACCGAGCTGTTCCTGCGCTTCCGTGATGCCTGCGCGGCCAAAGGCATCGACGCCCCCATCGTGCCGGGCATCCTGCCGATCACGCGCTTTCCGCAGGTCACGCGTTTCGCCAAGCGCTGCGGCGCTTCGATCCCGGAGTGGTTGGAGCACCGCTTCGACGGTCTGGAAGAAAACCCCGAGACCCGCAAGCTGATTTCCGCCGCGGTGGCGATCGAACAGGTGCATGCGCTGCAGCGTCACGGCGTGGATCAGTTCCACTTCTATACGCTGAACCGTTCCGAGCTCACGTACGCCATCTGCCATGCGCTCGGGGTGCGTGCGGAGCGCAAGGCGGCCAATGAATAGTTCGGCTCCCGCCATCCAGATCGAGCGCGCGCAGGCACTGCGCCAGTTGTTCGCCGAGCGGATCGTCATCCTCGACGGTGCCATGGGCACCATGATCCAGCAGCACAAGCTGGATGAACCTTCGTTTCGCGGTGAGCGCTTCAAGGACTGGCCGAGCGATCTCAAGGGTTGCAACGACCTGCTCGTGCTCACCAGGCCCGCGGTGATCGAAGACATTCACCGGCAGTTTCTCGAAGCCGGCGCGGATATCGTCGCCACCAATACCTTCAACGCCACCTCGCTGTCGTTGTCCGACTATGGGTTGCAGGCCCTGGTGTATGAGCTGAATCTCGAAGCCGTGAAGCTCGCGCGGCGCGTTGCCGACGAGCAGGCTTCCATATTGGGCCGGCCTTGTTTCGTCGCCGGGGCACTGGGTCCGACCAGCCGCACGGCGTCGATCTCTCCGGACGTCAACGATCCGGGTTATCGCGCGGTGACCTTCGATGAGCTGGTCTCCACCTACAGTGAAGCCACGCGCGGCCTCATCGATGGCGGCGCGGACGCCATTCTCATCGAGACCATTTTCGATACATTGAACGCGAAGGCGGCGATATTCGCGGTGCGCGCGACGCTCGATGCGGCCGGTGTCGATCTGCCCATCATCATCTCCGGAACCATCACCGATGCTTCGGGACGAACTTTGTCGGGCCAGACGGTGGAAGCCTTCTGGGCCTCGGTGCGCCATGCGCGCCCGATCACCATCAGCTTGAACTGCGCGCTCGGCGTCAAACAACTGCGGCCCTATGTCGAGGAGCTCTCGCGCCTGGCCGATACCAACGTCGGCGTATACCCGAACGCGGGTTTGCCGAATGCCTTCGGCGAGTACGACGAGGTGCCCGAGGACACCGCCAAAGTCCTCGGCGAGCTCGCGCATTCCGGTCACCTGAACTTCGTCGGCGGCTGCTGCGGCACCACCCCGGCGCACATCAAGGCCATTGCCGATCGCGTGCGTTGCGAGCCGGTGCGCAAGAAGAAAGAACATGTGCCGCGCCTCGAGCTCTCGGGGCTCGAGGCGTTCAACCTCACCGACAACATCCGCTTCGTGAACGTGGGTGAGCGCACCAACGTCACCGGCTCGGCCAAGTTCCGCAAGCTCATCGAGGCCAACGACTACGGCCAGGCCTTGTCCATCGCGCGCCAGCAGGTGCAGGACGGCGCGCAGATCATCGACGTGAACATGGACGAGGGCATGCTCGATTCGGAAGCGGCCATGGTGAAGTTCCTGAACCTGATCGCGGCCGAGCCGGACATCGCGCGCGTTCCGGTGATGATCGACTCGTCGAAATGGACCGTCATCGAGGCGGGCCTGAAGTGCATCCAGGGCAAGGGCGTGGTGAATTCCATCTCGCTCAAGGAGGGCGAAGAGGCCTTCATCAAGCATGCACGCAAGGTCATGAACTACGGCGCGGCCGTGGTCGTCATGGCCTTCGACGAGCAGGGTCAGGCGGATACGCTCGAGCGCAAGGTCGGCATCTGCGAGCGCAGCTACAAGATATTGGTGGAGAAGTTAGGCTTCCTGCCCGAAGACATCATTTTCGACCCGAACATCTTCGCGATCGCCACCGGCATCGAAGAGCACAACGGCTATGGCGTGGCGTTCATCGAAGCCACGCGCGAGATCCGCAAGCGTTGCCCGCACGCGCACATCTCCGGCGGCGTGAGCAACGTCTCGTTCTCGTTCCGCGGTAACGAGCCGGTGCGCCAGGCCATGCACTCGGTGTTCCTCTATCACGCCATCCAGGCCGGCATGGACTTCGGCATCGTGAATGCGGGCCAGCTCGCTGTGTACGATGACATTCCGAAGGACCTGCGCGAAAGAGTCGAGGATGTGATCCTCAATCGCCGGGCCGATGCGTCGGAGCGCCTGCTCGAGATCGCCGTGAACTACAAGGGCGGCGGTGCCCAGGAACGCAAGGAAGATCTCGCCTGGCGGCAGCTGCCGGTGCGCGAGCGCCTGAGTCACGCGCTGGTGTCGGGCAACGACCAGTTCATCATCGAAGACACCGAAGAGGCGCGTCTCGCCGCCGAGCATCCGCTGCACGTCATCGAAGGCGCGCTCATGGACGGCATGAACGTGGTGGGCGACCTGTTCGGCTCGGGCAAGATGTTCCTGCCGCAGGTGGTCAAGTCCGCGCGCGTCATGAAGAAGGCGGTGGCGCACCTGATTCCGTTCATCGAGGCGCTGGCCAACGGCGTGCAGAAAACCAACGGCACGGTGGTGCTCGCCACGGTCAAGGGCGACGTGCACGACATCGGCAAGAACATCGTCGGCGTCGTGCTCCAGTGCAACAACTTCGCGATCGTCGATCTCGGCGTCATGGTGTCCTGCGACAAGATCCTCGATGCGGCCGAGAAGATAGGCGCCGACATGGTGGGCCTGTCGGGCCTCATCACGCCTTCGCTCGAGGAAATGAGCTACGTCGCCGGCGAGATGCAGCGCCGCGGATTCAAGGTGCCGCTGCTCATCGGCGGCGCCACCACGTCGCCCGCACACACCGCGGTCAAGATCGATCCGCAGTACGACGGGCCGGTGGTGTACGTGAAGGACGCGTCGCGCGCCGTCGGTGTGTGCCGCCAGCTGGTGACCCCGGAAATGAAGCCGGCGTACGTCGCGGAGATCAAAGCCGAAAACGTGCGCCGCCGCGAGCAACACGCCGGCAAGAAGCAGAAAGGCGCGCAGCTCACGCTGGGGCAGGCGCGGAACAACAGATTCAAACACGACTGGGCAAACTACACGCCGCCGGTGCCGCGCTTCCTCGGCGCCAAAGTCTTCAACGATGTGCCGCTGACATCGCTCACGCCGTATGTCGACTGGATGCCGTTCTTCAACGCCTGGGAGTACGGCGGCAAGTTCCCGGACGTGCTTCAGGATCCGGTGCGCGGCGAGTCGGCGCGCTCCTTATATAAGGATGCGCAGGAGATGCTCGCGACCATCCTGCGCGAGCACTGGTTGCAGGCGCGCGCGGTGGTCGGGTTCTTCCCGTGCAATGCCGTCGATGAGGAAATCGAGGTGTACAGCGACGCGACGCGATCGCGCGTTCTGCATCGGCTGCATCACCTGCGTCAGCAGAAAGCCAAGCCCGTCGGCCAGCCGCACTATGCTTTGTCGGATTTCATCGCGCCCAAGGATTCGGGCAAGGTGGACTACATCGGCGCGTTCGCCGTCACGGCCGGCATTGGCATCGAGCCGCATCTCGAGCGCTTCAAGGCGTCACACGATGACTACAACGACATTCTGCTGAAGTCGCTCGCGGATCGACTCGCGGAAGCGTCCGCCGAGGCGCTGCACCTGCGCGTGCGCCGCGAGCTCTGGGGCTACGCGCCCGAAGAACGGCTGACCAACGAGCAGCTCATCCAGGAAGTGTACCGGGGCATTCGTCCCGCGCCCGGATATCCGGCCTGCCCCGATCACACCGAGAAGGGCACGTTGTGGCAGATGCTCGACGTGGAGAAGGCGATCGACTTGAGGATCACCGAGAGCTACGCCATGTATCCCACGGCCGCGGTCAGCGGCTGGTACTTCGCGCACCCGGAAGCCAGATATTTCGCGGTCGGCCCCATCGACCTCGATCAGATGCAGCACTACGCGGCGCGCAAAGGATGGTCGGCGGCCGAAGCGCGCAAGTGGCTCGTCAGCAATCTGGAAAACCGCGTCTCCGCCGATCCGCACGACGAAGCGGCGTAGGAGGAGGGGGTACCGGGTTGGGATTCTCGTGAGAAGCGGTGCAGCGCTGACCTCGCCGCTGACGTCTGTAGCGCTTCTCACGAGAATCCCAACCCGGTACCACTTCTGGCCATGAGATGATCCTCCGCGATGGCCAACCAGGAAGGCGACAACGCGGCGAAGCAGCGCCTGACATTCGGTCGCTACGTGCTCGACCTGAGCCGCGGTTCATTGCTGGTCGACGGCCGGGAAGTCTTGCTACGGCCGCAGACTTTTTCCGTGCTGTCCTATCTCGCCCAGCATCCTGACCGCCTCGTATCCAGGGACGAATTGCTCTCGGCGGTGTGGCCGAACCTCGTCATCACCGAGGACACTCTGGTTCAGAGCATCAGCGAACTGAAGAGCGCGCTCGGTGAAGCGGGCGCGCGCCTCATCACGGTGGCGTCCGGCGGTTACCGCTTCGAGGCGGATGCGGCGCCACACGACCGGCGAAAATCACGTCAATGGCATCCGCTGCGTTGGCGCTGGATATACGGGATACTCGCACCGCTCGCGCTGCTGCTCACATTCGTGGTGTTGTGGTTGATGCGCTTGATCGGTCGAGGGAATCCATGAGAAAGAAATTGCTGGCGCTGCTCGGCGCCCTGGCGCTCGCGCCGATCACGGTTGCGGCCGATGACTGGAAGGCGCTGCTCGACGCGAACCTGTCGCAGTTCGACGTGTACCTGAGCTATCGCGGCGACCAGATCATGAGCGTGCTCAAGGGCACGGCGCCGCCGGAGCTGAAGCCGCTGGGCCTGAACCCTCCGGGACAAGATGTGTTCACCGTCATCCAGCAGGACGGCAAGCCGGTGCTGCGAATCAGCGGGGAGTTCTACGGCTGCGCGACCACGAAGCAGGAGTTCTCCAACTACCACTTGCGCGCCAGTTTCAAGTGGGGTGAGAAGAAATGGGAGCCGCGCCTGACCGAGCTCAAGGACTCGGGAATCCTCTATCACAGCCGTGGAGATTTCGGCGTCGACTACTGGAAGTCCTGGGCGCTGTCACAGGAGTTCCAGGTCATCGAACACGGCATAGGCGAATACTGGACACAGGCGACTTCGGGCTTCGACATCCGCGTCGATCCGAAGGCTCCCGGCGCGGAAGCGCCGAAATGGAATCCGCGGGCGCCGTGGATGGCGTTCGGCGCCCCTGACAACCACGCGCTGGCGGGCTCGGACGAGGATCGGCCCGGCAAGTGGAACACGATCGAGCTGCTGTGCGTCGAGGATCGCTGCGTGCACATCGCCAACGGGAAAGTGGTGATGGCGTTGAAGAACGCGCGCTACAAGGACGGCGACAAGACTGTGCCGATGACGGGCGGGAAACTGCAGATCCAGAGCGAGTCCGCTGAAGTCTTCTACAAGGACATCGAGATCCGTTCGATTCCGGCCATGCCGGCCAAGTACGAACAGCTTTTCAAGAATTGATCGGTGGGGGGCGATGGGATCGCGCGCGTTTTCACCGGCTCATTTCTTGAACAACATTCCTCCCTTCACCACAACCTGCACATTCTCCAGCAATCGAATGTCTTTCAGCGGATCGCCTTTCACCGCGATCAGGTCTCCGAAGCGGCCCTGCGCAATTGCGCCGACGTCGTCGTCCCATCCCATGTAGTGAGAGGCGACCGAGGTTGCCGCCTTGATGGCCTGCATCGGCGTCATGCCGCGGGCCACCATGATGGGAAACTGGCGGGCGTTGAGGCCGTGCGGAAATACGCCTGAATCGGTGGCGAACACGATCGGCACTCCGGCGCGCACCGCCTTCGTGAATGCCTGGCGCTGGACCTCGGTGGTCTCGGTGTTCTTGCGCAGGAACTCTTCGGGCCAGTGCTGCCGCCGTCCTTCGGTGTCGATGTAGTCGCCGTTGTAGACATCCATGGCCAGCGCCACGTTGCCGCGCTTGAGCGCGGCGGCAATGCCGGCGTCATCCAGATAGGAGGCGTGTTCGACCGTGTCGACGCCCGCGGCAATCGCCATGAGTATCGATTCGGCGCCATGCGCATGGGCGGCGACTTTCTTGCCGGCGGCATGCGCCACTTCGACCACCGCGGCGATTTCTTCCTGCGTCATCTCCGGCGCACCGGGCACGCCGCCGAAGGCGAGCACCGCGCCTGACGCGATGACCTTGAGCAGGTCGGAACCATTGTCGAGCAGGAATTCCGCGCGCTCGCGGAATTGCTCCGGGCCGCGTGCCACGCCGGCGTGAAAGCGCGCGTTGTCGGCGGGTTCCTTGAAATCCGGAATGTAGAGGTCGCCGCCGCCGTGCGGAATGGTGAGATACGGGCCGCTCACCTGCAGGCGCGGTCCCAGCGACTTGCCGGCGTTGATGGTATCGCGCAGCTCGGTGTCGGCGCCGAGCACGTAGGTGCCGACGTTGCGCACGCTGGTGAAGCCGGCTAACAAGGTGGCGCTGGCGTTTTCCTTGCCCTGGCGCAGGGTCTCTTCCGCCGTTCGCGAGAAATACACGGTGAGATCCGCGGTGTCCTCGGGACGATCGGTCACATGGCCGTGCATGTCGATGAGCCCCGGCAGGCAGGTGGAACCGGTCAGGTCGAGAATCGGAAAGTGCGTGGCCACGGCATCGGCGTAACTCGCGTCCGGCTGCACGGTCTTGATTCGCCCATCGCGAATGACCACCAGTGTGTTTTTCTTCGCGCTGTCGGCGAGCCCGTCGATGAGCGTGCCGCAGCGGATGGCGATCGAGCCGCTGTCAGGCGTGTACGGCGCATGGCGGATGTCGAGAAGGCTCGTAAGCGTCGGCGGCGTATAGGCGCAGGCCCCGAGCGCCGCGCACCACAGAAGAATTGCGGAGCGGGGGGTGTTCATGCGAGTGGAATGAATTCCTGGTTATCGAAGTCCGGCAGTTTCATGCGGCCGGCGCGCCAGTCGGCCTTGGCCTGCTCGATGCGCGCCCGGGATGACGACACGAAGTTCCACTCGATGAATCGTTCGCCCACCGGTTCGCCGCCAAGCGCCAGCGCAGTGGAGCGGGCGGAGGCGCGGAACGTGGTGTCCTCGCCCTTGTCGAACACCAGCATCTTCCCCGCGCCGAAAGTCTGGCCACGCACTTCGACTTCGCCGGCGGCGATATACAAGGCGCGCTCGGAATATTCGCGCGGCAATGCGTTCTGCGTGCCACTGTCCAATTCCCAGTGCGCATAGAACAGCGGCGAGTGCGTCTTGACGGCGGCCTCGAGCCCGAAGGCCTTGCCGGCTAACAACCTGGTTCGCACGCCGCCGTCTTCGTGTACCGGCAACGCAGCGGAGCCGTAGTGCGCGAAGGAGGGGTCGGTCTCTTCGTGTTCATTGGGCAGCGCCACCCAGGCCTGGATGCCGTGCAGTGCGCCGCCTTCGGCGCGCGCTTTCTCGAAGCGTTCCGAATGGGTGATGCCGCGTCCGGCGATCATCCAGTTCACCTCTTCGGGCTGGATCGCCTGCACCACGCCCACGCTGTCGCGATGCATGATTTCGCCGGCGAACAGATAGGTGACCGTGGCGAGGCCGATGTGCGGGTGAGGACGCACGTCCACGGTTCGTGGAAACCCCGGCGAAAACTGCTTCGGACCGATGTGATCGAAGAAGATGAACGGCCCGACCATGTGCCGGCGCGTGAACGGCAACACGCGCCCGACTTCGAAGCCTCCGAGATCGCGGCGGCGCTGGTCGATGACATCCATGCCGAAGTATGGGGTCAGACCCGCCAGGCGTAAACGCCACCGCGGAAAACGCCGGCCCTTCAGTGAAAGAAGAGCGGCCGGCGTTCATGGAACGTGCTTCAGAGCGACTTCAGGTATTCGGCCAGGTCGCCCTTTTCCCGGCTCGACAGCCCTAACGAGAAATGTGAGTCGTAGTGATCGATCACCGCCGCCAGCGTCGCGAATCGGCCGTCGTGGTAGAAGCCGCCGGTGGTGTGAGTCCACAGCCCGCGCAGTGGCGAGGTGCGATAGCGCTGGTCCGGGCCACGGCTCGCCTGGAACTCGTCGATGCCGATCTCCGCCCCGGTGTGCATGTTCCAGCCCGGTTCGGTGAACAGCGGCGGCACGTGGCAACCACTGCAGTTGGCTTTGCCGGTGAACACGGTTTCGCCGCGCTTGGCGGCGAATCGGTCGTAGCTGCCGCGCGGTGCGGCCGGCGCGGCCAACGCCAGTTGATAGATCTGCAACGCCGGCAACAGCGGCGTGATTAGGTCTTCGTCGGCATGCAGGTGGCCGAAGCGCTCGCGCGCCGCGATCGGAAACCGCGTCGCGTCGTCGAGTCGCGGGTCATAGAAAGTACCCTGGCCGTGCATCTCGAGATTCGCCACGAACGCATTCCAATGCGACACGCCGCCCCAGCCGGTCCAGGTGTGCAGGTTGACTCCCGCGAGCCCGAAAGCCGGCGGGATCAGCACCGACGCCGACTTGCCGTCAGGACGGAACGGCTTGCCGTCGACGAACAGCGATGCGTCGAAACGGCCCGGGCCCCAGGAATTGAGAACCGCTCGCACCGTCGCGACGTCGGTGCCAAGGAGTGAAGCCACCGACTGGAGGCGGGGTGCGAGCGAAATGATTGCGCCGACGTTGAGGTCGCGGTTGGCCCAGCCGTCGCGCCGATGGCCGATGCCCTTGGCGAACGAATCATCGACGGTCGAATGGCAGAGCGCGCATTGAATTCCCATCGACGTGATGCGGCCTTTATCGTCGAAGATGCCGGTGACGCCGAGTACCGCGTCGAGCTTGAGTAGTTCGAGCGAGGTCGCCGGGTTCGTGAGGTCCACCTTGCCACGCGCGAGGGCGCGCTGCAGGGAACGCGGCAGCGCATCGACGTCGACCTTGAGCCCGACCGCGAGCGCGGTTTGCGGTGAAACTCCGCCACCGACTCCACCATTGGCGGCTCCGGCGAGGGCCAGATGTAGTCCGATTCCGTCACCCCAGAATGCTTCGTCGCCGAAAGTGGCGTAACGGAATGTGTCGCGGCCCTCGCGCACCTGCCGGATCGCGTTGGCGTCCACGGAGAAGTCGTTGGAAAAATCGGTGGCGGTTGCGGCTGACGCGAACAGCGCCGCGCTCGCCGCCAGCATGAGTGGAAATTTCATGTGCGATCCCCTGTCAAAATAAATTCGCTCCCAGCCGTAGGAATGCCGGGTGCGGCGTAAATGTTCCGCCGGATTGACGCGACGCCGGGTGCTCCTGTAATTTACCAATTGGTTAAATAGAAGATGGTTGTGAATGGCGGCCGATCAACTCAGCAGTACCTTTGCGGCGCTGGCCGATCCCACGCGGCGGGCGATCCTGTCGCGGCTTACTTCGGGCGAGGCTTCGGTCACCGAGCTCGCCGAGCCTTTCGACATGAGCCTGCCGGCGGTCACGAAACATCTCAAAGTGTTGCAGCGCGCGGGGCTCATCAGCCAGGGCCGCGAGGCTCAATGGCGTCCCTGCAAGCTTTCGGCGGCGCCGATGCGCGAAGCGGCGCAGTGGATGGAGCCCTATCGGCGGCACTGGGAGCAGCGGTTGGATCGTCTCGACGACTATCTGCGCGAAACCACGGCGAGGGGAACCCGACGGGTCCGCAAGAGAAAATGACCACGGTCAAGGAGAAGTCATGACTTCGCACGCAAGATCCATCAAGCACAGTTCGTTCGTCATCGAGCGCACGTTCAACTACGTTCCGGCGGTGTTGTTCAGGGCATGGACAGACCCCGCCGCCAAGGCGCGCTGGTTCAACGGCCCGGCCGACAAATGGACCGAGCAGGTGCGCGAGATGGACGTGCGCGTCGGTGGCCGCGACCGGCTCATCGGCAAATTCACCGACGGCTCGGAGTCGCGTTTCGAGGCGCTGTATTTCGACGTCGTGCCCGAGCGGCGCCTGGTCTACACCTACGACATGTACTGGCAGGGCAAGAAGATTTCAGTGTCGCTCGCCAGCGTGGAATTCGTCGCCCACGGCAAGGACAACGGCACGAAGCTCATCGTCACCGAGCAGCACGCATTTCTCGACGGCTACGAGGACAGCGGCAGCCGCGAACGCGGTACCATTTCGCTCATCGACAATCTGGGACATGCGCTCGCCGGCGGTGACACACGCGTGCCGCGCGGCTGAGCTGCAATCAGCCTCAGGGGTATAGCGATCCGACGTACGACACCAGGTCGATCATCTCCGACAGGGTGAGCTTCTCCACGACCGGCGCCATCTGCGGCGAAACCTCGTTCACGCGCGTGCCGTTGCGGAACGCGAGCAGCTGGCGCAGCAAGTAGGTAGGCGATCGTCCGGCGATCGGCGGAATCTTGTCGGTGCCTTTCAGGCTGGCCAGGTGACAGGTGGCGCAAACCTGTGTCTTGACTCCCTTCTCTTCGCCTTCGGCCGTGGTCGCGAGCCGCTTGCCGCGTGCCTGGCTTCCGGGCGGCACATAGACGGTGTATTGCAGGCGATCGTCGCGCCGTTCGTGACGCGAAAGCTCGGTGGTGACTTCCAGCAGGCGACCTTCGAGGTCCTCGGTTCCGCCGACTTCCTCATAGATCCACGCCGCCCGCTCGGCGCGCGGTATGCGCAGGCTTTCGACCACGAAGTGACGACGACGCAATTTCTGCTGCGCGAAATATTTCGCGCTCTCGTCGATTTCCGCATCGGTCAGGGCTTTCGCCAGCGCGTGCATGGCCCAGCCCGGTTTATATACCTCCGGCCCGCTGGGCTTGCGCTTGCCGCTGCGCATGTCGAGCAGTTGTTCCTTGATATAACTTTCGGGCAGGCCCGCCAGCGGGGAATTTTCCGGACGTCCCTGACCGGTCGGTGTGTGGCAATAGGCGCAGGCCATGACCGCGGGCTTGCGGCCCTTGGCGACGATGTCGGGCATCGGGACGTGATCGGCCGGATGCCAGTCGGGCGCGTTGAACGGATCGTTGATGCGCGCCTGCGTGAATTTCTGATCGCTGTCGGGAATGTCGAGCGGCTCGATGTCGTCCAGCTTCACCGGCGGCGGATTCTTTATCAGCGAATTCGGGTCGACCGGAAAAAGCCACTCGGGCAGCTCGATGGGTGCGCCGGCGGCGGGTGCGACGGCAGCAGCGGCTGCTGGAGGAGTCGCGGGCGCCGGATCGGCGCCGCGGGCGAGCGTGGCCCCGAAAACCAGAGACAGGCAAAGCGGCGCGAAAGCGACTCTGAGGAACCCCTTCAACATCTTCTCCTTAGCCTGTCTGAATCGAATGGCGCGTCGGATGGATGTACGCATAGTGCCATACTCGCGTCCCATGCCGCGCCTCTCCCGCCGCGTCCTGCCGGTCGCCACCGTCGCGCTGGCGCGCTTTCTGATCGGCAAACGCCTGGTGCACGCGACCGCGGCGGGCCGGGTCGCCGGGCGCATCGTCGAAACCGAAGCGTATCCACCCGGCGATCCCACCGGTTACGCGCGCCCCGGACTAACTACCAGCAATGCGCCGCTGTTCGCAGCGCGCGGTGTTGCCTATGTCCGGATGGTCTATGGCACCTGCCTCACGCTGAACCTGGCCGCCGAAACGGAGGGCGTGGGCGCCGCCGTGCTGATCCGCGCGCTGGAGCCGACCGACGGCATCGATCTCATGCTCGCGAACCGCCCGGCATCGCGGCTCGTGGATCTGGCGCGCGGGCCTGGCCGGGTGTGCGCCGCTCTTGGCATCGGCCGCGAGCTGTCGGGCGTCGATCTGTGCGCGGGCGGGCCGTTGTGGCTGGAAAACATGCCGGGCGCGGCGATGATCCAGGTGGCGACGCGCATCGGACTGTCGCGCGATCTGCATCGGCGGTTGCGCTTCATCGAGCGCGGCAGCCCTTTCATGAGCGTTCCGCCATAATGCGCGCCATGCGTATGGCTGCAGGTTGCGTTCTATTGATGCTCTCGAGCGCGCAAGCGTTCGCCGCCGCGTCGGGGTCGTTTACCGAAGCGGATTTCCGGCGCGCGCTGGGTGGCGTGGGCGAGAGCGTTCATCTTTCCTATCGCGGCCCCGACTGCGCGAAGGTGAGCTTCGATGGGTTCGCGGCGGCGATGACCCAACCTGGAACCATCGCGGATATCGATCGCGCCGTCGATGGGACTGCCGTCACGGCGACCGCGCGTCGGCGCGCTGCCAATGCCTGTCCCGCACCCTATCCGCCGGTCAGCGTGATGCCGCCGTTCAGATCGCGCGATCTTGCCGGCAAGAGCGTGAGCGTCGCGGCTCTCAAGGGCAAACCCACGCTCATGAGTTTCTACTTCGCGCGATGCAAGCCGTGCATTCTCGAAGTGGGTCCACTCAATGGATTTGCCGCGGCACGGCCGGACATGAATTTCCTCGCCGTCACCTTCGATGAAGCGCCGGAGGCGCGCGAGTTCGTCGCCCGTTACAAACTTCGCTGGCGAGTCGTGGCCGGTGCGCGGGATTTCGTCGAACGCATGCGCATCAAGTCATTCCCGACATTGGCGCTGTTCGATGCCGAAGGCCGCCTGCTGGGGACCCGGCTCGGAGGTGTGCGCGATGAGCTCGAGGCCGCCACCATTGCGCCGCAGCTGAACCGCTGGGTCGACGGGCTGCTGCGCACCAGCAAGGCCGCGCCCTGAAAAAGGGGACATTCCGGTTTTCGGCGACCGAAAACCGGAATGTCCCCTTTTTCAGTCAACCCAGCCTGATGCCGCGCGTTGTGCCTGAAGTGAACCCATGACTGCGACGCGAAAAGACACTGCCGCGGCCATTGCCGCCAACCGTTTCGGCCTCGGTGCCCGGCCGGGCGAACTGCCGTCGCTGCGCGCCGATCCAGACGCCTGGCTGTTGACGCAGCTCAAGGGCGACCCTCCGGTGCTGAGTGGCGAGGGTCTGCGGCCCTCGGCGGAAACGCTGGCCAGGGTCATCGAGCTGCGCAAGGAAGTCGCCGCCCAGAGAAAGGAGAAAAAAGCGGGCGCGGGCGACGACGAGGTCCTCGTGAAGACGGCGCTCAAATTGCCGACCATCTACCGCCCGCTGTACATCGACGAAGCCTTCGCGCGTTTCTCGCATTCGATCGACACCGACCGGCCGTTCCTCGAACGACTCACGCAGTTCTGGACCAATCATTTCGCGGTGTCGATCGACAAGGTCGTGGTGCTGGGACTTGCCGGAGCCATGGAGCGCGAGGCCATCCGTCCGCGCGTCACCGGGCATTTCACCGACTTGTTGTTAGCCGTCGAGCAGCATCCGGCCATGCTGCTGTACCTGGACAACCAGGCGTCCATGGGCCCCAATTCCCGGGCGGCAAAATTCGCCGGCAAACGCGGCAACGGACGCAAGGCCGGCATCAACGAGAATCTCGCGCGCGAGATCCTCGAGCTGCACACCCTGGGCGTGGACGGTGGTTACACCCAATCCGATGTGTCAACTTTTGCCGAAGCCATCTCCGGTTGGTCGATCGGCGGCCAGGACAACGGCCGCCGCTTCGCCAAGCTTGCCTTCGACAATGGCACGCCGGGCGCATTTCACTTTCGCGAGGCTTTTCACGAGCCGGGCTCGAAGCACTTGTTAGGCAAGAGTTACGGCGACGACGGCATCAGGCAGGGCGAAGGCATCCTGCGTGATCTCGCCCTGCGTCGCGAGACCGCGCGCCACATCTCGACCAAGCTCGCCCGGCATTTCATCGCCGACGACCCGCCACCGGCGGCCGTCGAGCGCATCACGCGCGCCTGGCTCGATTCGAAAGCTCATCTGCCCACGGTATACAAGGCGCTCATCGAGTGCCCCGAGGCGTGGGAGCAGCCGCTCGCGAAGTTCAAGACGCCGGCCGACTACATCTATTCCGCCTATCGCGCGCTCGGCATCCCGCTGCGCGAGAAGCGGCGCGCGCTGCAGGCTTTCGAAGCGCTGGGCCAGCGCAATCTCATGCCGGGCTCGCCGGCGGGCTGGCCCGACACCAGCGCCGACTGGGACGGATCTTCCGGGCTGCTCAAGCGGGTCGCCTGGGCCGACGTGGTGGCGCAGCGCATGGGCGATGCGCGCAATGCGCGCGACCTCGCGCCACAGTTGTTAGGCGCGACGCTCAGCGACGACACCGCCAAAGCCATTGCGCGCGCCGAGAGCGGTGCGCAGGCGTTGACGCTGCTGCTGGCGTCCCCCGAATTCATGAGGCGTTGACGACATGAAACAGCAACTCTCGCGGCGATCGTTTCTCGAAACTTCCTTGTTTGCCGGCGCCGGCACAATCATGGCGTCGAGGCTGGCCTTCGCCAATGCGCCCACCGACGCGCGCTTCGTGTTCGTATTGCTGCGTGGTGCGCTCGACGGGCTCTCGGCCGTGCCTCCCGTGGGCGACCCGGAGTACGCCGGCCTGCGCGGTCAGATTGCATTGGCGAGATCGGGCGAGGGCGCCGCCCTGCCGCTCGAGGGTCCGTTCGCCTTGCATCCGTCGCTTTCCTTCCTGCACCGCAGCTTCGCGGCGAAGGAGCTCGCCGTGCTGCATGCCGTGGCGTCGCCGTATCGCGAGCGCTCGCATTTCGACGCGCAGAACGTGCTCGAAAGCGGTGAGCTGCGGCCGCAGGGTTCGACCAGCGGCTGGATCAACCGGGCGCTGATGGCGATGCCGGCCAACAAGTCGCGCGAGGCGGGCGTGGCCCTCGGCGCCAATGTGCCGCTGGCGATGCGTGGCGCGGCGGAAGTGGCGTCCTGGTCGCCGACCAGGATCGCGGCGCTCGATGATGCAACACTGGCGCGCATCACGGACATGTACGCGCGCGATCCGCTGCTCTCGCAGCGGCTTGCCGATGCGCTCGACAGCGACGCGATTGCGAGCGAGGCGCAGGCAGCGGGTGACGAGGCCGCGCTGACGATGTCCGCGAAGTCGGCAACCCCGGTGGAGCGCGACGCGAAAGAGAAGCGCAACTACGGTGCGCGCTACGTGGAAACCGCGCGTGCCGCGGCTGGATTTCTCAAGCGCGACGATGGTCCGCGCGTGGCGATGTTCGACACCACGGGCTGGGACACGCATGCCAACGAAGGGGGCGCGCAGGGCCAGCTTGCGCTGCGCCTGCGTGGCCTCGATGCGGCGCTGGCGGCGTTGAAGGAATCGCTCGGACCCGTGTGGCGCAACACGGTGGTGCTGGTGGCCACCGAGTTCGGCCGCACCGCGGCCATCAATGGTACGCGCGGCACGGACCATGGCACCGGTGCCGCGGCCTTCCTGTTAGGCGGGGCGGTGGCCGGTGGGCGTGTGCTCGCCGACTGGCCGGGCCTCGCGCGCTCGAACCTGCTCGAGAATCGCGATCTCAAACCGACGCGCGACCTGCGCACCGTGATGAAGGGCGTGTTGCGCGATCATCTCGGCTTGTCGGCAACGGCGCTGGACAACAAGGTTTTTCCCGACAGCGCGAACGCGCGGCCGATGGATGGGTTGGTGCGCGCCTGAAAAAGGGGACATTCCTATTTTCCGCGGCGGAAAATAGGAATGTCCCCTTTTTCAGGTGTCAGGCCGGGGTCACCGCCAGCCGCAGCTTCGCCTCGCGGATGGGCAGGTTGATGAACGCTGCCGCGAGCGCCAGCGCGATGTCGGCGTACCACATCCACGAGAAGTCGCCGAACGCGGTGAGCGCCTTGCCGCCGAGCCACGCGCCGAAGAATCCGCCGATCTGGTGCGTGAACGTGGCGAGCCCGAACAGCGTGGCGAGGTAACGCACGCCAAACAACTTGCCGATGAGTCCCGCCGTCGGCGGCACGGTGGCGAGCCAGGTGAAGCCCAGCACCGCGGCGAACAGATAGAACGTGAGCGAAGTCTTGGGCGCGGCCAGGTATATGGCGACCGCCACGGCGCGGCTGAAGTACATGGCGAACAGCAGGTATTTCATGCGCATCACGCTGCCCGCCCAACCCGCGGTCAGGCTGCCCGCGACATTCGAGAGACCGATGATGGCGAGCGACGCCGCCGCGACCGAAGCGGGCAGGCTGCAGAGCCGCACTTCTCCCGGCAGGTGGGTGACGAGAAACGAGATGTGGAAGCCGCAGGTGAAGAAGCCGGCGTGCAGGCACCAGTAACTCTTGTCGCGCGCGGCGATCGCCAGCTGCTCGCGCAGCGTGAGCGCACTGGCCGCCGGTTGTCCGCTGGTCTTGGCGGCGCTGCTGCCGGCGGCGGCGTCGCGCAGGAGCGGACTGGCGAGTGGAATCGTGGTGAGCGCGGCGACGGCCATGCTCCACATGGCCACGGTCCAGCTGAAGCTGGCGATCAGCAGTTGATTGAGCGGCGCGAAAACAAACTGCCCCAGGCTGCCACCCGCGTTCACGAAGCCCGATGCGAAAGAGCGCTTCGCGGCGGGCACGCGTTGCGCGACCACGCCGATGAGTACGCCGAAGCTGCCGGCGCCGGCGCCGGCCGCCATGAGGACACCGACGGTGATCAACAGCGCGAATTCGTTGGTGGCGAAGGGCGTGAGCGCCGCGCCGACGGCTAACATGAATGCGCCGACGATCAGCGCGCGCCTCGGGCCATGGCGGTCGGCGAGCGCGCCGAACACCGGTTGCGCCACGCCCCACATGAGCTGCCCCACGGCAAGCGCAAAACTCATGGCGGCGTATCCCACGTGGGTGCTCGCGGTGATCGGCGCGATGTACAGGCCGAGCGACTGGCGGATGCCCATGGTGACCATCAGCACCGCGGCGGCCGCGCACATGAGAAACAACATCTGCCGGGAGAGGCCCGGCGCCGGGTTGTTGGCGGTGGTCTGGATCACTTGGATCCGCCGGGCTTCGGACCTTCCTTGCCCGGGGAAGTCCAGCGCAGCACGAAGTAGCTCGCCTGACCCGGACCGGCATTGCGCATGCCATGCAGATCGTTGGAGGCATAGAAGATCACCGAGCCGGCGGGCGCCTGGTGCGTGACGCCGTTGATGGTCGCCTCGATCAGGCCCTCGCGGACGAATATCAGTTCTTCATCCGGATGACGATGCGCGGCGTGTGGGGCCGCCCCCGCATTCAAAGTGGTGATGTGCGTCTCGAGACGGTCGGTGGTGGCGGTGGCGGAGTCGAACACCGCGCGGCGTTCGCCGCTCGCGGTTTTTTCGACGGGGAAGGACTCCCACGCGTGCACACCAGAGGCAAGCGTAGGCGGACTGGCGAGATCCGCGGCAACTACCGTGGCGGCAACGCCGGCTCCGAGCCCCAGCAACAGGAACGAAATTTCGCGGCGATTCATGAACACACTCCCTGGATTGATTCCTCGAACATCGCGACCAGATGATCGGCGACCACGCGCACGCGCGCCAGACGCGCGACGTCCGGGCGCATCAGCAACCACAGCTCGCGCGCCGGCGGCGTTTCGTCGAACGGCACTTGCACCAGGCCCTGGCGGGCTCGCGCCAGCAGGCCCGGCAGCAACGCCATGCCCGCGCCGCCCCGGGCCGCTTCCGCCTGCGCGCCCTGGCTGTTGGCGCGCAGGCTCACGCGCTTGCCGGCGAGAAAGCGCTTGGCCCACGCGGCTTCCGGAACGTATTCGCTGGCGTCATCGAAGGCGATGAATGCCGCGCGTTCGCCGCCGGCGAGGCGTGCGGCGTATTCGGGCGAGGCGAAAAATCCGTAGTCGAGAGTGGCGACGCGTCTCGCGACGAGGTCACCGGCGACCGGCCGTGCCAGTCGCAAGGCGATTTCCGCCTCGCGCCGCGCGAGACTCAAGTTTCGCGACGTCGCGATCAGCTCGACCTCGAGCGCCGGATATTGCGCGAGCAATGGCGCCAGTTGTTCGGCCACGAAGCCGTCGGCGAACACGCGCGCGATCGTGACCCGAACGAAGCCTGACACCGTGCCCGCCGTGTTGCGCTTCTCGGTGAGCGCGGTCGCCGCCATTTCCATTTGCGCCGCTTCGGCGAGCGCCGAGGCGCCCGCGGCGTTCAGCGTGAAGCCCCGTGCGTTGCGCGTGAACAAGGGATGGCCGAGCGAGGCCTCGAGGCTGGCGAGGCGACGCGACACCGTCGCGTGTGTGACCTTGAGAGCGCGCGCGGTCGCGGCCAGCGTTCCGTGGTGCGCCAGCGCGGTGAAAAAACGCACGTCTTCCCAGTCGAGCGCGGCTGTTCGTTTTTTATCGGTCATCGTGAATTTTTGGCGAATTCCGCGAACGGGTACTGGGCACTAGTCTGGCGCGAGCCCGGATCAGTTTCCATTCACGCTTTCTATCCGTTGATTAAGAGGAACCCATCATGTCCCAGCCGCACAGAGCCGAAACTCTCGCCCGCATCGCCGGTCTATCTCCATCGCCCAGTGCGCCACAGGATTCTGTCTTGCTCATCATCGACGGTCAGCGCGAATACACCCGCGGACGCTTGCCGCTCGCCGGCATCGATGCCGCGGTGGAAGAGGGCGCGAGGCTTCTGGCATTCGCACGCTCGGCGGGAATGCCGGTGTTCCATGCCATCCACCACGGTCGCGCGGGAGCGGCGGCGTTCGATCCCGCCGGCGACGGCGCGCGCTTCATCGATGAGCTGGCGGCGCTGGCCGGTGAGACCGTGCTCGTCAAGTCGCTGCCCAATGCTTTCGCCGGCACCGATCTGGCGCAGCGCATTCGCGCCACCGGCCGCCGCGAAATTGTCATCGCGGGATTCGCGACACACATGTGTGTCAGCGCCACGGCGAGATCGGCGCTCGATCAGGGGTTCCGCTCCACCGTGGTGGCGGCCGCCACGGCGACCCGCGACCTGCCAGATCCCATCGGCGCGGGCGTGGTGAGCGCGCAAACCATCCAGCAGGGCACGCTCGCGGCATTGTCCGATCGATTTTCCATCGTGGTGCAGGACACTGACGCGCTCGCCGCCCGTGCACGCCACCCCACCTAAGTCGTACATCTGCATGCCCATGCAATATTTGCCTTGACAACTATTTCATGCGCACCGACCCTTGACGACCCATGACCGCCACCGCCCGCAAGACCCGCGACCTCACCGCTCCGGTGCCGCCGCCCGAAGACGACGTGCACCGCATGATCTGCCGGCAGTTGAAGCACGTGGTGAACTCGCTGTGGCGTCGCGTCGACCTGCACATGCAGCCGCTCGACCTCACCGGGATGCAGTGGGAACCGGTGCTCATGTTGTGGCTCAAGCGCGCCGACACGGTCGCGGGCCTCGCGCGCGTGAGCCAGATGGGCGTCGCCTCGATGACGCGCATGCTCGACCGCCTCGAGGAAAAAGATCTGCTGCGCCGCGAGCGCAGCGAGCTCGACCGGCGCGTGGTCAACCTGCATCTCACGCCCAAGGGCCGGAAGGCGGCTTCCAAGATCTGGCCCATCGTGGTCGAGGGCATGCACGTACATCTCAACGGATTCAAGAAAGAAGAACTCGTCCAGCTCGACAACCTGTTGGGTCGCATGCTGGCGAATGGAGCGCGTGATGTTGAAAAGAATTGACGCCGTCCGCGGCGCGGGGACGGGCGCGGGGTTGTTAGTGGCCGCGGCGCTGACCCTGGTCCTGCCATTGGCCATGTTGTCCGCCTGCAGCAAGGATGCGGCTGGCCCGCCGCCGCCGCCTGAAGTAGGCGTAATCACGCTCGCGGCACGAACCATCTCGATCACCGACCAGCTGCCGGGTCGGACCACCGCGTATCGCGTGGCGGAAGTGCGTCCCCAGGTCACGGGCATCGTGCAGAGGCGGCTCTTCTCCGAAGGCAGCGAAGTGAAAGCCGGCGAGCAGTTGTTCCAGATAGATGCCGGCAGCTACAGCGCCGCCTACCAGTCCGCTGCCGCCGCGCTCAAGCGCGCCGAGGCGCAGGAAGTTACCGCCAAGCTGCTCGAAGAACGTTACGCGCCGCTGATCGCCGCCAATGCCGTGTCCAAGCAGGAGAACGACGACGCCATCGCGGCGCGCGCGCGCGCCGAGGCGGATGTCGCCGCCGCGCGGGCGCAGGTTGCCACCGCGCGCATCAACGTGGTGTACACCCAGGTGCTGTCGCCCATCAACGGCAAGATCGGCCGCGCGCTGGTCACCGAAGGCGCGCTGGTCACCTCCAACCAGGAAACGCCGCTCGCCACCGTGCAGCAGCTGGACCCTATCTACGTCGACATCACGCAGTCATCGACCGAGATGCTGCACCTGCAGCGCCAGCTCGCCAGCGGCGAGCTCGTCAAGGACAATGACGACCAGGCGGAAGTGGGCCTGACGCTCGAAGACGGCACCGTGTATGCCGAACGCGGCCGGCTCAAGGTTTCAGAAGCATCGGTGGACCCGAGCACCGGCTCCGTGGTGTTGCGCGCGGTCTTCCCGAATCCCAAGCGTGAATTGCTGCCCGGCATGTTCGTGCGCGCTCAGCTCACGCGCGGAACGCGTTCCGCGGCGCTGCTGGTGCCGCAGCGCGGTGTCTCGCGCAATGCCAAGGGCGAAGCCACCGTCATGGTGGTGGACAAGGACGACAAGGCGAGCGAACGCATCGTGACCGCCGATCGCGCCATCGACGGCGAGTGGCTGATCACCGCCGGCCTCACCGCGGGCGAACGCGTGGTGCTCGACGGACTGCAGAAGGTCAAGCCCGGCGCGGCGGTGAAGCCGGTGCCCGTCGCTGATGTTGCCGCCTCTGAAAAGGCGGCCGGGCCGGCAAACGCGGCGATCCAGGCTGGCGCGCCTGCCGAAGTCGTGAAGCGCTAACAAGGATCCTCCATGCTGTCGCGCTTCTTCATCGACCGGCCCATCTTCGCCTGGGTCATCGCCATCATCGTCATGATCGCGGGTGCCGTGTCCGTGGTGAACCTGCCGGTGCGGCAGTACCCGGCCATCGCTCCGCCGTCGGTCGGCATCAACGTGAACTACCCGGGCGCCTCGGCGCAGACGGTGCAGGACACGGTGATCCAGGTCATCGAGCAGGCGCTGAACGGCATCGACAACCTCACGTACATCACCTCCGAGGCCAACTCCGATGGCTCCGCCGTCATCACGCTGACGTTCGCGCAGGGGACGGTGCCCGACGTGGCGCAGGTGCAGGTGCAGAACAAGCTGCAGACCGCCATGCCGTTGCTGCCGCAGGAAGTCCAGCAGTCCGGCATCCGGGTGAACAAACCGGCGCGCAACTTCCTCGTGGTCATGGGCTTCATCTCCGCCGACGGCAGCATGAACAACGAGGACCTGACCGACTACGTCGCCACCAACATCCTCGATCCGCTCAACCGCACCGCGGGCGTCGGCGACGTGACGATGTTCGGTTCGCAATACGCGATGCGCATCTGGCTCGATCCCGCGAAGCTCAACAACTACGGCCTCGCCACCAACGACGTGGTCGCCGCGATCCGCGCGCAGAACGTGCAGGTTTCCGTGGGCGCCATCGGCGGCCTGCCCGCATCTCCCGGACAGGCGATCAGCGCCAGCATCATCGGCCCGACGCGCCTGTCCACGCCGGAGCAGTTCCGCGACATCCTGCTGCGCGTCAACGCCGACGGCTCGCAGGTGCGCATCGGCGACGTCGCGCGCGTCGCGCTCAATTCGGAAAGCTACACGCGCGACACCAAGTACAACGGCAAGCCGGCGGCCGGCGTCGCAATCCGTCTCGCGGCCGGACAGAACGCACTCGATACCGTGAACGCCATTCACGCCACGCTCGATCGGCTGACGCCGTTCTTCCCGCGCGGACTCGAGGTGGTCTATCCGCTCGACACGACGCCGTTCGTCAAGACGTCGATCCTCGAAGTGGTGAAGACGCTGGTCGAGGCGGTGGTGCTGGTGTTCCTGGTGATGTACGTGTTCCTGCAGAACGCGCGCGCCACGCTCATCCCGACCATCGCGGTACCGGTCGTGTTGTTAGGCACGTTCGGCGTGCTGGCCGCGTTCGGATTTTCCATCAACACGCTGACCATGTTCGGCATGGCGCTGTCCATCGGCCTGCTGGTGGACGATGCCATCGTGGTGGTCGAGAACGTCGAGCGCGTCATGGCCGAGGACGGCCTGCCGCCACGCGAGGCCACGCGCAAGTCCATGGACCAGATCACCGGCGCGCTGGTGGCCATCGCGCTGGTGCTGGGCGCGGTGTTCGTGCCCATGGCGTTCTTCAGCGGTTCCATCGGCGTCATCTACCGCCAGTTCTCCATCACGCTGGTGTCGGCCATGAGCCTGTCGGTGCTGGTGGCGCTGGTTCTCACCCCGGCGCTGTGCGCCACGATCCTGAAGCCGCTGCCGCCGTCCGGGCACGTGGAGCACAAGGGTTTCTTCAAGTGGTTCAACACGATGTTCGACGCGGGCCGGGCAAAGCACGAGCGCGGCCTGGCCGGCATGCTGAAGCGCCCGCGACGCTCGATGTTCGTGTACCTGGCCATCGTCGTCGTCATGGGTCTGCTGTTCACGCGCATCCCCGCGTCGTTCCTGCCGGCCGAGGATCCGGGCTTCGCCTACGGACAGGTGACGACGCCACCGGGCGCTTCCAAGGAGCGCACCTGGGCGGTGCTCGACCAGGCACAGAAATACATGCTCGAGCAGGAGAAAGATGCCGTCGAGGGCGTGCTGACGGTCAACGGCTTCAATTTCGCCGGCCCGGGTCAGAACTCCGGTCTCCTCTTCATCAAGCTGCGTGACTGGGACGATCGCAAGAAGAGCGAGCTCGCGGTGACGGCAGTGCTCGGCCGCGCCAACAAGTTCTTCGCCAGCATCAAGGACGCCCAGGTGATCGCGATTCCGCCGCCGGCCGTGCTCGAGCTCGGCAACACCGCGGGCTTCGACCTCATGTTGCAGAACCGCGGCGGCCTCGATCGCGCCCAGTTCCTGGCGGCGCGCAACCAGTTGTTAGGCGCCGCGGCCCAGGACAAGCGCCTCGCGGGCGTGCGCCCGAACGGCGTCGAAGACGCGCCGCAGTTCAAGCTCGACATCGACCGCGAGAAAGCGAGCGCGCTCGGCGTCTCGGTGGCCGACATCAACTCCACATTGCAGACTGGCTGGGCGTCCACCTACGTCAATGACTTCATCGACCGCGGCCGCGTGAAGCGCGTGTACGTGCAGGGCGATCCCGAGTCGCGCATGCAGCCCGACGATCTCAATCGCTGGTACGTGCGCAACAAGAACGGCGGCATGGTGCCGTTCTCGGCGTTCGGCCGCGGCGAGTGGACCTACGGACCGCAGAAACTCGTGCGCTTCAACGGCGTTCCGGCCTACCAGATCCAGGGTGGCCCGGCGCCGGGCCGGAGCTCGGGTGAGGCGATGCAAGCCATGGAAGAGCTCGTCGCCAAACTACCCGCCGGCGTCGGTCTCGAGTGGAACGGCCTGTCGTACGAGGAAAAGGCGTCCGGTTCGCAAGCACCCATGCTGTATGCGCTATCCATGGCAATCGTCTTCCTGTGCCTCGCGGCGTTGTACGAAAGCTGGTCGATACCGGCCGTCGTGTTGCTCGTCGTGCCGCTCGGCGTGCTCGGTGCCGTCATCGCGACGCTCGCGCGCGGGCTCACGAACGACGCCTACTTCCAGGTCGGCCTGCTGGTCACGATCGGCCTCGCCGCGAAGAGCGCCATCCTCATCGTGGAGTTCGCGAAAGAGAATTTCGACCACGGCTCAGGACTCGTCGAGTCGGTGATGCACGCCACCAAGCAGCGCGTCCGCCCGATCCTCATGACCTCGCTGGCGTTCATGTCGGGCGTGCTGCCCCTGGCCCTGGCGAGCGGCGCCGGCTCCGGCGCGCAGCACGCGGTCGGCACGGGTGTCATCGGCGGCATGCTCGCCTCCACATTCCTCGCCGTGTTCTTCGTGCCCGTGTTCTTCGTCGTGATCCTGCGCTATTTCAAGGTGAAGCCGGTGACGATGAAGGTGGACGAGACGCCGGCCGACGTGCCGTATGCGGGGAACGTATGAACGCGGCGATGTCCCGCGGGCTGATGGTGATCGCTTCCGCGGCGCTCGCTGCGTGCACGATGGCGCCGCGCTACCACCAGCCGGCGTTGCCCGTGCAACCCGCCTATGAAAATGCCGAGGCGGTGGCCGCTCCGGAGCCAGCCGCGGAGATTGGTTGGAAACAATTCTTTCCCGACGCCGAGCTTCAGGCGTTGCTCGCGCGTGCGCTGGCTAACAACCGCGACCTGCGCATCGCCACGCTCAATGTCGAGGCGGCGAGGGCGAAATACCGTATCCAGCGCGCTGACCTGGTGCCGGCCGTCGATGCCTTGGGCAGCGCCAGCAACCAACGCGTTCCCGCCAGTCTTTCGCCGACCGGGCAGAGCGAGCTCGAACGGAGCTATTCGGCCGGGCTCGGCGTGAGCGCGTTCGAGCTCGACCTCTTCGGCCGCGTGCGCAGCCTGCGCCGTGCCGCGCTCGAGGATTATTTCAGCATCGAAGAGAACCGCACCGCGGCGCAGTTGCTGCTGGTCTCCGAGGTTGCCAATGCCTGGCTGACGCTGATCGCCGATCGCGAGCTGCTGCAGCTGGCGGAAGGCACGCGTGACAGCCAGCACAAGTCGTTCGACCTCACCAGGCTGCGCTTCGATTCGGGTGTGTCGAGCGAGATCGACCTGCATCGGTCGGAGACGGCGTGGCGCCAGGCCGAAGTGGATATCGCCGCGCAGACCCGCCGCGTCGCGCAGGATCGCAACGCGCTTTCGCTGCTGGTGGGTGAGCCGCTGGCCGCCGAGATTGCCAGCGGTGAACACGCCATCGACGCGCAGACCTTCTCGAAGGTGCTGCCGGCCGGCCTGCCGGCGGAGCTGCTGGTGCGCCGTCCCGACGTGCGCGCGGCGGAGCACGCGCTCAAGGCCGCGAATGCCGACATCGGCGCCGCGCGCGCCGCATTTTTCCCGAGCATTTCGCTCACCGGTTTCTACGGCAATGCCAGCGACGATCTGTCGGCGTTGTTCCAGAATGGCCACACGAGCTGGAGCTTCACGCCGCAGGTTCGCCTGCCCATCTTCGCCGGTGGAGCGAACGTGGCATCGCTGAATCTCGCCAACGTGCGCAAGCGCATCGAGATCGCGCGCTACGAACAATCGATCCAGGTCGCGTTCCGCGAAGTTGCCGACGCGCTGGTCGCGCGCGCGACCTTCGAGGACCAGCTGCGCGCGCAGGAGGCACTCACGCGTGCCACCGAGAACAGTTATCGCCTGGCCGACGTGCGCTATCGCGGTGGCGTCGACAGCTATCTCGGCGCGCTGATCGCGCAGCGTGACCTGTACACGGCGCAAAGGGCGTTGATCGAAACCCGCCTGGCGGGTGCGTCGAACCTCGTGCAGCTGTATCAGGCGCTGGGTGGCGGCTGGAAGGAGTAGGCAGTCGAGCCGGCGCATGGCGCGCGACTCCGGAAGCCCGCGTGTTTGCACTCTCCCGCTCTACAGTTTCAGGTGCTCGCGGAAGAACGCCTCCGACCTGCGCAACATGTCGGCGCGCGCGGTCCCATCGATGAGATCGTGATCGAGATCGTGATAAACAATCAGCTCGGTCGACTTGCCGGCGTTGCGAAGCGCCTTGTCCATTCGCCGCGACTGGTCGATGTCCACGTTCAGGTCCTTGTCGCCGTGGAACATCAGCACGGGCGCCTTGAATATCGCGGCGTTCTGCGCTGGTGAGCCTTCCTTGATGTGCGGGCCGCTGCCGATGTAGTCGGCTTGCAGGTAGGCGCTGGCATACATCATGCCCTTGTGCCGGAGCAGGGCAAGATCGCTCACGGGCGCAACTGCAATCACGGCCTTGAACAGATCGGCATCCAGAACATTTGCCTGTAGCGCGGCATAGCCGCCGTACGACCAGCCAAACACGGCCAGCTTCGAGGGATCCGCGATGCCTTGTGCCAGCAGCCATCGGCCGGCATCGCAGACATCGCCAATCGAAGTTCTCCAGCCGCGAAAGCCGTTCTCCGCGAACCATCGATCGCCGTAGCCGAGGGATCCGCGGTAGTTGGGCTGCAACACCGCGAAACCGCGCTGCGCGAAGAACTGCGGCAGCCAGCCGAACCCCCATTCATCACGCGAAGCCGGGCCGCCGTGCGGCAGGACGATGGCAGGCAGGTTCCTGGCGTCGGTAACGCCGGGAGGCAGGGTCAGGTATGCGGGAATCTGCGTGCCGTCCGCGGCGGGGTAGGTGATGGACCTGACCGTGGAGAGGGTTCTTCCCTGGAGTGCCGGGCGGGAAACGATGGCCTCGCCGAGCGTTTTCCTGCTCCGGTCGAAGACATACCAGCGCCCCGGATCGACGTCGCTGCTGGCGGAAACCAGCTGGATATTTTCATCGGCGCTGACACTGACGAAGGTGATCAGCGGCAGTCCTGGCAGCGCGCGCTCGAGCGTTGCGTGCATCGCCTTGTATCCGGAATCGAAATATTCCACGCAGGTGCGATCAGTCGTGTAGCGCGCTCCGATCACCCGCCCACCGCGCGGAATTCTAACTACATCATCGACGTCGACTTCCTTCGAGGCGAACACCAGCTCGGTCTTCAGCGAACCATCCAGCATCACGCGGTACAACGCATACCTTCCATCCAGCGGCTGCTTCACGTACGCGGCGTTGATGATGGGATCGACCGCCAGGGGAATCATTCCCGATCCCCCACGGATTCCCTTGCCGTCGGAAACGTACGTGCCCAGCTCGCGCCAGTGCCGATCGCCGCGGAGCCGGTAGAAATGTTTGTCGACTCCGCGCAGATAGCCGGACGGGTCGAGTTTCGTCGTCGTCATGATCCTGACGGTCCCAAGCCCATCGGATATGTAGTCCGTGGCTTCGTCACCGGGCCTTTCCACCAGCGTTGCCTTGCCGGTTCGCGTGTCCATTCGATCAACGCCCATGCCTTCGAGGATGCGCGCCGTGATTTTCCCCACGGTCTTCTCCGGAATGTAGCTGCGCGCCATCAGCAGCGTGCCGTCGGCGCCATTCATCCAGTCGACGATATAGCCGTCAAACTGGCGCCTGCCCAACTGATCCACCGAGTCTCTTTCGCCAAGGAAAAGCTGATGCCCCCCGTCGGCGTCCATGGCCACCGTGCGCACGATCGGGAGCAGCAGAGTGTCGATCCGCCGGAGGCCGTAGGTCGAGCAAACGAGTCGATCCGTCGCAGTCCAGTTGCAGTAGCGCAGGCTGGCGGGATCCGCATTGGCGCGCGCGATCTGCTTGAAAGTGCCTGTCGCCAGATCGATCACCGCCGCGATGGTGCTCTTGCCGTCGCCCGGCCCGACGAAAACCACGCGCTTGCCGTCTGCCGACAGCGCGGCGGAATAGGCAGCCTCGAGCGCGCCGAAAGCGGCAGCGTCGTCGGCGACGGCGCGTTGGTCTTCCGCCGCGGCCGTGCCGATTGCCAGCAAACCCACGAGCCCGATTGTTCTGGACAGCGTCATGAAGCCGATCCTGTCCTGGTGCCGCCGGGCAGCAGTCTGCGCCATCTGGAGCTGGCAGTGAGTCCTAGAGTTTGAGATTCTTTCGGAGAAACGCTTCCGACCTGCGCAGCATGTCGGCCCGCGCGTTTTCGTCACGCAGGCTGTGATCGAGCTCCGGATAAACAATGAGCTCACCGGATTTGCCGGCGTCGTGAAGCTCCTTGTACATCCGGCGCGATTGATCGATGTCCACGTTGAGGTCCCGATCGCCGTGGAACATGAGCACCGGCGCCACGAACGCCGATGCGTTCTGCGCCGGGGAGCCTTCCTTGATGTGCGGCCCGCTGCCGATGTAATCGCCCTCGATCTTCCAGCTGGTCCACTGCATCGCTTCGTTCTTGAGCAGCGCGAGATCGGCAACCGGCGCAACGGCCACGACCGCTTTGAACAGGTTGGGATCCATCACATTGGATTGCAGCGCGGCGTACCCGCCGTACGACCAGCCGAAGATTGCGAGTTTCGATGAATCGGCATAGCCCTGCTTCACCAGCCAGCGCCCGCCGTCGCAGATGTCACCGATGGAAATTTTCCAGCTCTGGAAACCATTTTTCACGAACCACTGATCACCGTAGCCGGCGGATCCGCGGAAGTTAGGCTGCAGGACGACGAACCCGCGCTGCGCGAAGAACTGGGCCAGCCAGTCGAAGCCCCACTCATCGCGCGCGGCGGGGCCACCGTGCGGCATGACGATTGCCGGCAGGCCTTTGGCGTCGGCGACTCCGGGAGGCAGTGTCAGGTAGGCGGGAATCTCCGTGCCGTCCGCGGCGGGGAAGGTGATCGCAGTGACGGGCGAGAGTTTCTTGCCCTTGAGGCCGGCACGCTGCGAGATGGCTTCGACGAGAGTCTTCTTGGTCCGGTCGAAGACGTACCAGTGCCCGGGATCGACGTCGCTGCTGGCGAAGATCAGCAGGGTCTGCTCATCGGCGCTGGCGCTATAAAAGGTGATCAACGGCAGTTTCGGCAGCGCCTTGGAAAGCATTTCATGAAGCGCCCTGTACGTGGGATCGAAATATTCGGTGCGCGAGAGGTCGGTGGTGTAGCTGGCGCCGATCACGCGCCCACCGCGGCCGACGCGGATCACGCCGTCGACATCCACCTTTTTGGACGCGAATACCAACTCGGACTTCAACGAGCTATCCAGCGAGATGCGGTACAGCGCGTCACGCCCATCCAGCGGCTGCAGCACGTAGGCTGCATTGATGATGGGATCCACGGCCAGCAGCACCATCCCCGTTCCGTTGCCGGTGAAATTGTAGGTGCCCAATTCGCGCCAGCTCTTGTCGTTGACGAGACGGTAGAAATGCGTGTCGACGCCGCGCAAATCGCCGTTGATGCTCACGTTCGTCGTCGTCATGAGCCGGACGTTGCCGAGACCATCCGAGATGTAGCCGTCAACTTTCGTGGCGGGCCGCTCCACCGTGGTCGCCTTGCCGGTTCGCGTGTCGATCCGCTCCACGCTCAGACCTTCTTCCATGTGCGCCGTGATATTTCCCGTGGATATCTCGGGAAGATTGGTGCGCGCCATGAGCACCGTGCCATCCGTGCCGTTCATCCAGTCGACGATATGGCCGTCCGATTGACGCCATCCCAACTGATCGAATCGTGAAGTCCGCTGTCCGAGCATGATCTGCTTGCTGCCGTCCGCATTCATCGAGATCGTCTTTCGCATGGGAATGATGAATGAGTCGCGGCGGACCAGGCCCGACAGCGCGCAGACCAGCCGGTCAGCGGCCGTCCATTGGCAGTAGTTGAGATTGGTCGGTTGGCCATCGCCGCGCGCTATCTGGGTGGCGCTTGGATTGACCAGGTCGACCACCACGGCGATGGTGCTCGCGCCGCCGCCGTAGCCGACGAACACGAGTTTCTTGCCGTCGGCCGACAATTCAGCCGAATAGGCTTTCTCGAGCGTTCCGAACAAGGCGGCATCGTCGGCGACGGCGGGCGTAGCCGGCGCCGCTGGTTTTTCCTTCGCAGTCGCGACAGCGCAGATCGCCAGCAAACCGATGAGGGCGGCGAGGGTGGATGGTTTCATTGACCAGGTCCTGTTTTGAATCGATGCGGGAGTGTGCCCGATCGGGAGCTGGCAAAGAAGCTAGAAGGAGCGCCTCAGTAGCCCAGCGCGAGCCCCGTCGGCCTTCGCGGATCGAGCGCGCCGTAGAAACGCATGTTTCCCGGCGGTTTGGCATCACGCGACGGCGCGCCGATGAGAATCGCCGCGACATGATTCTCCGGCTGCGGCGCGACCAGCTTGTGCCCCATGGCGAGCAGGATCGCGCGCGTGTCCGGGCTCAGTGCCCGCGCTTCGACATAAGTCTCCTCCGGCAGCCATTGCTGATGGATGCGCGGCGCGTCGACCGCTTCCTGGATGTCCATGTCGTAGTCGATCACGTTCAACATTGTCAGCAGCACGGCGGTGATGATGCGGCTCCCGCCCGGTGTGCCGAGAATCATCCATGGCTTGCCGTCACGCGACACGATGGTCGGCGTCATCGAGCTCAACGGCCGCTTGCCGGGTTCGATCCGGTTGGTCTCGCCTTGCACGAGGCCGTACATGTTGGGTACGCCGGCCTTGGCGGTGAAATCATCCATCTCATCGTTGAGCAGCACGCCGGTGCCGGCAGCGGTCACGCGCGCGCCGAACCAGTCGTTGAGCGTGTAAGTCACCGCGACCGCGTTGCCGAAGCGATCGGCGATGGAGTAGTGCGTGGTGTGCACACCTTCGCTCGGCGGCAGGCCCGGCTTCAGCGCCGCCGAATTTCCCGCGTGTTGCGGATCGATCGTCGCGCGCAGTGTTTCCGCGTAGCGCTTGTCGAGAAGCTGCTCGAGCGGATTGCGGATGAAATCCGGATCGCCGAGCAAACTGTTGCGATCCACGTAGGCGTGGCGCATGGCCTCGATCTCGAAATGGACGGCGCGCGCGGAGCCGTAACCATAGTCGCGCAGTGGATAGCCTTCGAGGATGTTGAGCATCTCGCACAACACCACGCCGCCCGAGCTCGGCGGCGGCGCAGCCACGATGTGAAAACCGCGGTAGTCGCACTCCACGGGTGGAAGCTCGCGCGTTTGATAGGCGTCGAGATCCGCCTGGGTAATGATGCCCTTGCCAGCACGGCTCGCGGCCACCAGCGCGGCGCCGGTCGCTCCTTTGTAGAAGCCGTCGACTCCTCGCTGGCTGACGTTGCGCAGAGTTTTCGCGAGGTCTAGCTGCCGCAAGGTCGCGCCCGCCTGACGCGGCAGGTTGTGGTCGAGGAAGATAGCCGCAGAGGGCGGATCCTTGCGAAAGTCGTCGGTGCCTTCGAGGAGCATGTCGATGTCGCCCTGCGTCAGCGCGAAGCCGCGCTCCGCGAGAGCGATGGATGGCGCGATGAGTCGCGCGCGCGGCAGCGTGCCGTATTTCTCACGCGCGTATTCCAGCCCCGACACCGTGCCGGGCACCGCGACCGCCAGGTGACCGCGCGTGCTCAGCTCCGGAATGACATTGCCCTTGGCATCGAGATACATGGTCGCGGTCGCCGCCAGCGGCGCTTTCTCGCGAAAATCGATGAAGGTCTTGCGGCCGTCGGCAAGTTGCAGCGTCATGAAGCCGCCGCCGCCGAGATTGCCCGCCGCCGGATACACCACGGCGAGCGCGTAACCCACCGCGACCGCGGCATCGACTGCATTGCCACCGTTGCGCAATACGTCGACACCGATGCGTGTGGCCAGCTGGTGCGCGGTGACGACCATGCCGTTTTCCGCGGCGACGGGTGCGGGCGAGGCGGCGCGGCTCGCGACGGAAACAAGCAGGAGTGCGGCGATCAGCGGGCGGGCGTGAACGTTGTGCATGCCCGCAGTGTACAGATGCGCCTCAGCCTTCCCCTAACAACTGGCTGAGCAGCGTCGGTTCCACCGGCTTGGTGAAGTGATGATCGAAGCCTGACGCGGCAGCCTTGTCCTTGTCGGTTTTCTGACCCCAGCCCGTGACCGCGATGAGGATCACGGGCGCGCCACCCAGCTCGCGTATGCGCTGCGCCACTTCGTGCCCTGACAACCCGGGCATGCCGATGTCGAGGATCGCGACGTCGGGTCTCACCTGCGTGAACATCTCGACGGCCTCGATTCCATTCGTAGCCACGTGGACTTCATGGCCATCGAGCCGCAGCAGCATGGCCAGAGTCTCGCCGGCATCGCGATTGTCGTCGGCCACGAGGACGCGCCGCTGCTTGCGAACAGAAGTGGGAGGCGTGGGGGAGACGGCTCTGTGTTGGCCGTTATCTGAAATTGGAGGCATGGTGCGGTGCAGATTAGGGATTCCCGGGTAACCGGTGGCAAGACGGCATTCCGGAAGCATTCCGACGGACAACTCCTACACGGTCGGAACGGCCACGCGTTCGGCGACCATTTTCATGCTGGCGCAGATATTGGCGTCGCCCACGAGCGCGGTGACGCCTCCGGCGTCGAGCGTTTGCCGCAATTCGTCATGGATGCCGCAGAGAAGCACGCGTATGCGTCGCCGCTGGAATCGCTGCACGATCTCGGCGAGCGCACTGACTCCGGTCGCATCCATGAAGGGCACGCGTCCCAGGCGGATCACGATGGTTTCGATGCCGAGCTGCACGCGTTCCAGCGTGCGTTCGAGCTTCTCGGCGGCGCCAAAGAAAAACGGCCCCTCGACGCGATAGACCAGGACATCACGCGGCAGCACGACGTCTTCACCCGAGTCGTCATCGAAGGCCTGCTGCTCCACGCGCACCGTCTCGGCCATGCGCCGCATGAAGATCAGCGCCGCGAGCACCACGCCCACGTTGACCGCCACCACCAGGTCGACGAACACCGTGAGGAAGAAGGTGATCAGCAACAGGAACCGGTCCGCGAGCGCCGCGGTGCGCAGCACGCGCAACACGTGCGGTGCGTCGGCCATGTTCCAGGCAACCACGAACAGAATGGCGGCGAGCGCCGCCAGCGGAATGTGCGCCGCGAGTGGCGCGAGCAACAGGATGATCAGCAGCAGGAGGACCGAGTGCACGATGCCGGCCACCGGGCTCGTGGCGCCGTTGCGAATATTGGTGGCGGTGCGCGCGATGGCGCCGGTCGCGGCAAATCCGCCGAACAGCGGCGCGAGGATGTTGGCGGCACCCTGGCCGATCAGCTCCTGGTTCGAGTCGTGCCGCGCACCCGTCATCCCGTCCGCGACCACGGCGGTGAGCAGCGACTCGATCGCGCCTAACAAGGCGATGGCGAACGCGGGGCCGACGAGCTGCAGCAGATCCGCCAGCGAAAGCGCCGGCCAGGAAAAACCGGGCAACGCACGCGGTATGCCGCCGAAGGCGCTGCCGATGGTGGCAACGCCGGGAAATTGCCACACCGCCTGGATGAGCGTGGCGATCAGCATGGCCACCAGCGGTGCGGGTACGCGCTTCAGGCCGGGGACCCGGGGGAACCAACGATTGCCTGCGATGAGAATGAAGAGAGTCAACGCCGCCATCGCCGTGGTGGCGGGATGCAGGTCCGGAAACGCGCGCAGCACCGCGATGAATTTCTCGTGGAAGTGCAAGCCCGACGCGCCCGGGTGCAGGCCGAAAAAATCCTTCCACTGGCCGGTCCAGATGATCACGCCGATTCCAGCCGTGAATCCGACGATCACCGGGCTCGGAATGAATTTGATGACACTGCCGAGCCGCGCGAGGCCCATCACCAGCAGGATGAAGCCGGCCATCAAGGTCGCGGCCTGAAGTCCGGCGACGCCGTACTGCGCCGTGATGCCGGCCAACACCGCAATGAATGCGCCGGTGGGGCCGGAGATCTGCACGCGCGTGCCGCCAAACAAGGAGGTCACCAGCCCGGCAACGATGGCGGTGTACAAGCCTTGCGCGGGAGTGGCGCCGGAAGCGATGGCGAATGCCATGGCCAAAGGCATCGCGACGATGCCCACCACCAGCCCGGCGATGATGTTGGGCATGAGCTGGACGCGCTTCAGCAGGCCGGCTCGATGCGCTTCGAGAATGGCGATCATGCCGCCGATTATGCCGTCAGGAGTGCCGGGCGCGACGCGCGTCGGGGCTAGGGACTCTTATATATAGGCTCAACTGCCCTGTGTGGCAGCGAGATCCTCGGTTGCCGCGGCCGCCAGCCACATTACGTGCACACTGTGTTTGGCGCCGTCGTCAAGCAAGTCGAGCGCATTGAGCCCGGCCTTCTGCACGGCACCGTCGACGACCAGTTGTGGCACGGCGCGCGCGCCGGGCTGCTGGTCGACGATGATTTCGTAGGGCGTTCCGTGTTGGCCATGACGATAGTGAATCGTGAAACCCTGCCAGCCCGGCGGCACGCAGGGCACGAGCGTGAGCCGGTTCTCGCGCACGCGGAACCCGAGGATCCATTCGAGCCCGGCGCGATACAGCCACCCGGCAGAACCTGTGTACCAGGTCCAGCCGCCACGGCCCGCATGTGGCGCTTCCGAATACACGTCGGCGGCAACCACATACGGCTCGACTTTGTAGCGTTGCACGTCGGCGCGGTTCATCGAACGCCGAACGGGGTTCAGCATGTTGAACACTTCCATCGCGCGATCGGCTTTGCCCTGCATGGCAAAGGCAATCGCGGTCCACACCGCCGCGTGCGTGTACTGCCCGCCATTCTCGCGGATGCCGCGTGGATAGGCCTTCACGTATCCCGGCTCCTGCGTGGACTTCTCGAACGGCGGCGTGAACAGCACCGCGAGCGGCGGATCGCGCAACAACAGCTGCGCGTCCAGTGCGTCCATCGCCCGCGCGGCCCGCGCCGGATTGGCGGCGCCGGAGATCACGCTCCAGGATTGGGCGATGGCGTCGATCTGGCATTCATCGTTGTTAGCCGAGCCGAGCGGCGTGCCATCGTCGAAGAAGCCGCGCCGATACCATTCGCCGTCCCAGGCGTGCTGCTCGAGCGCGGCGCGCAGCTTGGTGGCGTGGCCAAGCCAGGCGGTGGCGCGCGCAAGGTCGCCGCGGGCCTGGGCGATGGGCGCGAAGGCATTGAGCGTGGTGTGCAGGAACCATCCGAGCCACACGCTCTCGCCGCGACCGTGTTCGCCGACGCGATTCATGCCGTCGTTCCAGTCACCGGTGCCCATGAGCGGCAGGCCGTGCTCACCCATGTACAGCGCGCCTTCCAGCCCGAGGCGGCAATGTTCGAACAGCGTCGCCTTCTTCTCGCTGATCGTCGGTTCGAAGAATGCGTCGTGCCGTTCGCGCGGCAGCGGCGGTCCTTCGATGAAAGGAATCTGTTCGTCGAGGATCGCGCGATCGCCGGTCAGCGCGATGTATTGCGCGGTGACATACGACAGCCAGACGCGATCGTCGGAGATGTGGGTGCGCACGCCCTGGCCGCTGTGCGGCAGCCACCAGTGCTGCACGTCACCTTCGGGAAACTGCCGCGCGGCGGCGCGCAGGATCTGCGCGCGCAGCAGTTGCGGCCGGGCGATGCCCAGCGCCATCGCGTCCTGGAGCTGGTCGCGGAAGCCATAGGCGCCGCTCGCCTGGTAGAAACCCGCGCGTGCCCAGGTGCGGCAGGCGAGTGTCTGATACAGCAGCCAGCCGTTCATCATGATGTCGAAGGCGCGGTCGGGCGTCTTGACCTGCACGTGGCTGTTGAGCTCTTCCCAATGCGTGTGAACCGCCTGCAAGACGTCATCGAGATTGGCGGCGCGATATCTGGAAACCAGTGCGCGCGCTTCGTCCGCGTTCGCCGCCTCGCCTAACAGGAATACGATTTCGGTGCTGGCCGCGGGCTCGAGCTCCAGGTGCGTGCGCAGCGCCGCGCATGGGTCATACCCGGCGCCGGTTCTTCCGGACAATGGCGCGCCGGAGACCAGCGCCGCCGGCGCCTCCAGCATGCCGTGACGCCCGAGAAATTCATGACGATCGCAGGTGAATTCGGTTTGCGCTCCGCGCAGGTCCGCGAAGGCGACGCCGGGAAACGGCTGGTTCCAGGGATTGCGCGCGAACAGCGCACCGCTCACGTCCATCTCCGTCCACACGTGCGGTGCCCCGGCGGTGCGCGAGGGCCCGAGCACCCACTCCACGTACGCGGTCACGGAGACGCTGCGCCGGCGTGGGGATTCGTTGCGCAGGCGAAGCCTGCAGATCTTGATGGGATCCTCGAGCGGCACGAACACGGTGAGCTCCGCGCCGAGCCCATGCGAGACATGTTCGAAGCGCGTGTAGCCCAGCCCGTGCGCGCAGGAATAGCGCGCGTTTTCGTGGCGGATCGGCGCCGGAGCCACCGACCACAATTCGTTGGTCTCCTCGTCGCGCAGGTAGATAGCTTCACCGGGACGGTTACTGACCGGATCGTTGGACCAGGGCGTGAGCGCGTTCTCGCGACTGTTGCGCGCCCAGGTGTAGCCGCCTCCGTCGCTGGCAATTTGAAAGCCGAAGCCCGGGTTCGCGATCACGTTGATCCACGGCACCGGGGTGTTCTGCCCATCGGGCGGCGCGACGACGTACTCGCGTCCTTGAACGTCGAAACCGCCGATGCCGTTGAAGAACTCGAGCTTGCGCGACTGATCCTCGGGCGCCACCACGCCCGAGGCCGGCGCGCGTCGCGGCACGCGCGGTGCCACGGCCGGAGTAGGCTGCAGGCGTTCGACCTGGTCGGCGAGCGTGCCGCGCCGGCCGGTGAGCACCACGCGTGCCACGGCAAAGAGCAGTGCGCGCGATTCCGAAGTGATGAGGTCGGTTCGCAGCACGAACACCTTGCCGCGGGTGTCGGTGCCGGCGATGCGCGGCCGCGCGAGGCTGGTTCGCACCGCGGCTTCGAGCGCCATCTGCAGGTCCTGGATGTACGAGGCGCCGCGTTCGTTGAGGATGACGAGATCCACCGAGAGGCGCTTGATGCCCCAGTATTCGTGCGCTTGCAGTAGTTGGCGGACCAGCACGAGATCGTCCACGTCGTCGACGCGCAGCAACACGATGGGCAAATCGCCCGAGATTCCCTGCGACCACAGCCCGGCCGGGCCACCGGAGCCGCGCCGGATGTTGTCGCCGGAGGCGCGTGCGGCGGGATTGGCGAACAGGATGTGACCCGCGAGCTGTTGAAACAGGTTTGCCTGCGAAGCGTCCATGCCGAAATGACGCAACTGCACCTGCGCCTGCGTCCAGGCGAGCGTGGCGGCGCGTATTCGCGCGTTGGCATCGCGATGCTTGTCGGCGACGTCGAGCAATTGCGCGCGGCTCGAGGCGACGCAGGTCCAGAACGAGATGCGCGCGGTGCCGCCGGCGGGAATCTGCAGTCGGTAACGCAGCGCGAACACCGCGTCGAGCACGGTGCCGGTTGTGCCTGACAACGTGCGGCCCGCGAGCATGGCGAGCGGCGCGCGCAGCTCGCGGTTGCGGCCGACGAATTTCGCACGATCGGTTTCGAACTCAGGGGTACCCACGGCCACGCCTTCCACCACCGCGTGATGCGAGGCCCAGACTTCCGGTTCATCGGGCGCGCGCCGCCGGCGGTTCGCCAGCAGCACGCCGAGGCGCGGCACGAATTCAGTGCGCACGAACATCTTGGAGAACGCCGGGTGTGCCTCGTCCGTCAACTGCGGCGCCAGCACCAGCTCGGCATACGAAGTGACTTCGATTTCGCGCGTGCGCATCGAGCCGTTCGTCAACGAAAGATGACGCACTTCCGCATCGTCCTGCGAGGACACCTGTACCTCGAGCGTGGTGACGATGTCGCCGTCGAGGCGGATGATCTCGGCGCGGTCTTCGGTGAAGCTCACGTCGTAGGCGCCGGGTTGATAGGCGGTGGGTTGGTACCCGGCCGACCACACGCGCCCCGTTTCGACATCGCGCAGCAGCAGGTAGCTGCCGGTGTCGTCGCGCGTCGCATCTTCGCGCCAGCGCGTGATCGCGAGGTCGTTCCAGCGGCTGTAGCCCGAGCCCGCGGCGGTGACCATCACCGCATAGCGTCCGTTCGAGAGCAGGTGCGTCTGCGGCACGGAATCGTGCGGACTGCGGATGCGGCGCACCTGCGGGACCTGCAGGTCGGCGACGCGCGCCGCCGTGCCCACTTCCTCGGCGCGCGGATGCGCCACCGAGACGTCGCGCGGCGTGCGTTCCTGCAGCAGCAACTCGGTGGCCAGCACCGACACGTCGGAGTGAAAGCGGTCGCGCATGCGTCCATCGAGCAGCGCGTTGGCGATGCCGACGATGCTCATGCCCTGGTGATGGGCCATGTACGCGCGCACGATGGCCTGGGTGCTGTCTTCGGGAACGCGGCTGGCGGTGAAATCCACGGCTTCGTAGAAGCCATAGCGGCCGCGGGCACCAAGCTCTTTCAGCGCGATGTAGTTGGCGAGCGCCGCCTCGCCGTCGATCATGGCGGCGAGGCCGGTGGCGTACGGCGCCACCACCTTGTTCTCGGAGAGACCGCGCTTGAGGCCGAGACCCGGGACGCCGAAGTTGGAATATTGATAGGTGAGCTCGAGATCGCGCGCGTTGTACGCCGACTCCGAGACGCCCCAGGGCAGCTCGAGCTCCGCGCCGTAGGCGATCTGCCGTTTCACGATGAGCCGGCTGGTCTGGGCTAACAAACTGCCGCCCGGCGCACGCAGCACCAGGTCCGGCATCAGGTACTCGAACATCGAACCCGACCAGGACACCAGCGCCGCGCCGGCGCCGATCGGCGTCACCGTGCGGCCGAGCCTGAACCAGTGACGCGCCGGAATGTCACCCTTGGCGATGGCAACGAAGCTCGCGAGGCGCGCTTCGGAAGCGAGCAGGTCGTAACAACTGTTGTCGAGCGTGCCATCGGTGGCGCGATAGCCGATCGACAGGAGCTTGCGTTGCGTGTCGAGCAGGAAGCCGAACTCCATGGCGGCGGCGAGTTGCTGCGCGATGTTCGCCAGCGATTCGAGATGCTCGACCATGAAACCCGCCGGGTCGCGTGCCAGCAGATCGCTGCGCCAGCTGTCGATGGTGCGGCGCGTGGCCTCGACCCAATACACGAGGTCGGCACTGCGCTCGGCGTCGCTCTCGCTGGCCAGCGTGCGCACCATGTCGACCAGCGTGGAGGCGCGCTCGGCGGCTTCGCGCAGGTCGTCGGTCTGCGGATCGAGCGGCATGGTGCGCGGGCGCAGGCTGGTTTCGAGATCGCTGAAGGCGGTTTCGAGCAGCCCCTGGGTGATCGTTTGTCCCGGCGAGAAACGAAATCCGCGCAGGGCTTCGCGCGCCAGGTCGAGCGTGTCGGCGAGGCCGTCGACCGCCGAGGCCGGTGGCGCGGGGTTCTTCTGCCACTCGCGAAATGCTCCCGCGAGCGTGATCAGGTGCGCGGCGAGATTGCCCGAGTCGACCGACGACACATAGCGCGGCTCGAGCGGTTTCAGATCGCGCGTGTCGTACCAGTTGAACAGGTGGCCGCGATACTTCTGCATGCGCACCATGGTGCCGAGCGTCGCCTCGATGCGATCGAGGGCGTCGCGCAGGCCGCACCAGCCGAAGTCGCGCGCCGCCACCGTCGACAGTAGATAGAGGCCGATGTTGGTGGGCGAGGTGCGGTGGGCGACCACGCCGACCGGGTCTTCCTGGAAGTTGTCGGGCGGCAGGTGATTGTCTTCCGCGGCCACGAAGCTTTCGAAGAAGCGCCAGGTGCGGCGCGCGATCAGGCGCAGCTCGCGCTGGTCGTCGCTCGACAGGTCCGACTTCGCGACCGCCGGCGGGGTGCGGCTGACGCGCCAGGCGATCAGCGGCGCCGCCAGCCACAGCAGCAGAAAGGGCATGGCGATGACCGGTAGTTTGCCGCCGCTCAGGGCCGCGGCGATCGCCGCCGTGAAGATCGTCAGCAAGACGCTGCGGCCCATGCGCCGGTAGAAGCTGGCGAGGTCGGAGCGCGCGCTCGACAGCAGGTCGGCGGGAACCCATTCGAGCAGGTGGCGGTGGCTCACGAACATGCGCCACAGCGCGCGGCCGATGGCGTCGCCCATGAGCCAGGCCTGGTAGCCGATCATGCTGATGAGCAGGCCGGTCTGCGCCAGCGCCACGCCGATGTCGAGGCGCAGCGCGCGCAGATGGCTGCGCAGCGTGACGGTGGAACGCCGCGGCAGGATCGCCGCGAACAGCGGCAGCAGTGTTGGAAGCCCAAGCGCCAGCAGGATGAAGCCGCACCAGGGTAGCGCTATCGAAACCGGCAAGTCCCAGCTGATCACCAGCGCCGCAAGGCTGGCGGGCGCCGACAGCGAACGCCGCAGGTTGTCGAGCATTTTCCACAGGCCGATGAGCGGCAGGCGGCTGTGCCCGCGGCCGTGCGCTTCCGCGCCCACGTCACGCCGGCCGAAGATCCACGGCAGCAGCTGCCAGTCGCCGCGCACCCAGCGATGCTGGCGCAGCGATGCGACGTCGTAGCGCGACGGGAAATCCTCGACCACTTCGACGTCGGAGGCGAGCCCGGCGCGCGCGAAGATGCCCTCGAACAGATCGTGGCTCAGCAGCGTGCTCTCGGGTACGCGGCCGGCCAGCGCCGCCTCGAACGCGTCCACGTCGTAGATGCCCTTGCCGGCGAACGACCCTTCGCCTAACAAGTCCTGGTAGACGTCGGAGACCGCCGCGGCGTACGGATCGACACCGGCGGCGCCGGAGAATGCACGCTGGAACGGCGTGGCCTCGGAGCTCACCGGCAGTGAGAACGCGACGCGCGGCTGCAGGATCGAATATCCCTCGACCACGCGACCGAGCTTCGCGTCGAAGCGCGGGCGATTGAGCGGGTGCGCCATCTTGCCGATGAGGCGGCGAGGCGCCTCGCGCGGCAGACGCGTGTCGCCATCGAGCGTGACCACATAGCGCACGCCGTCGGGTACCCACGGCGTGCGGCCGGTGGTGGTCACATAGCTCGTGTCGGTGGCGCCGCGCAGCAGGCGATTGAGCTCCTGCAGCTTGCCGCGCTTGCGTTCCCAGCCCATCCATCGCTGCTCGCTCTCGCACCAGATGCGCTTGCGATGCAGCAGCAGGAAGCGCTCGCCACCCGCCGCCGGACCGTAACGCCGATTGAGGCGCGCGACGCCGAGCACGGCGATGTCGAGCAGCGGGTCGTCGGTCGCGGTGAACTCGGCGGTCGCATCCGACCAGTCCGACAACAGCGCGAAGTGCAGTTGCTCGTCGGGCGAGGCGAGGTAGTGGATCTCGAGGTTGTGCAGGTGCTGCTCGACCGCGGCGCGCGAGCTCAGCATGACCGGCATGGCGATGAGCGTGCGCAGTTCTTCCGGGACACCTTCGCGCAGCGCGAGGCCCGGCAGGCGGCTGGCGCCGACCCCGCGCGTGACCGCGCGATTGATGAGGGCGACCGCCATGTCGACCGCCGGGATGGCACCGAGCAGGCCTAACAACCAGAGCATGCCGCCCTGGATGCCGGCCTGCTGCAGCATGGACACGGGAATCGACAGGATCAGCGCCGAGGTGAAGGCGATCGCGGCGACGTAGTCGCGCGCGCCCACCGTGAAGGCGATGCGACTCGGCCAGTCGCGCCACGACGCGTGGAATTCGATGGAGCGTTCGAACTTGCGGCGGCCTTCGGCTATCAGGTGGAAGCCGGGGTCGCGTTCGCGCGTGGTGGTGGCCGCGGCCGCGATGGCCAGCACCCCCTGCGCTATTCCGAGCTCGGAGACCTTCGAGCCGCGGCCCAGCTCTTCGATGGCGTTGCGATAGAGGTTGCGCGTCGCGAAATCCATGGCGGCGAAATCGGCCGAGGTGTTCAGCGCCTCATCGACCAGGCTAACGCTTTCGAAAAACTCCGCCCAGTCGACGTCCGACATCAGGCGCATGCTGGTGATGATGTTGCGCACCGTGACGTTCGAGGCTCCCTGGCGCAGGTGTTCTTCCTGCAGCAGTTGCTCGGAGCTGGTCTCGTGCTCCTTGAGCTCCTGCTCGAGCAAGAGCAGCGCCGGGGTCACCTTCGGGTCCTGGTCGCGCAGCCGATGAACCAGCTGCACGGCGAACGCCGGCGCGAGCGCGTTCGACCTCGTGCGCCACGAGCGCAGCGCTTCCGGGTCCACCTTCTGGCCATTCACGCCCAGCAGGCGATCGGCGACCACGTCCGCGTTCTGGCGCGCGAAGCGGCTGGCGACGATGCGCTGCGCGACGCGCCGCAGGTTTTCCACCAGCACGATGCGCAGCGTGATGGCCACCGCCCAGAGCTCGCCGATGGTGAGCGGCTCGACACTTTGATAGGCGCGCACGAAGCGGCGCAATGTCTCGGGGTCGAAGCGGCTGTCGGTATGCGCGACGAACGCCCAGGCGATGCCGAAAACGCGCGGAAAGCCGGTGAAGGGCCCGGAGACCAGCTTTGGCAGCTGACGATAGAACTGCGGCGGCAGATCTTCGCGAATCTCGCGGATCTGCTCCTCGACCACGTGGTAGTTGTCGAGCACCCACTCGGCGGCGGGCGTGATGCCGCGGCCTTCGTCGACGGCCTTGGCGATCGAACGGTAGGCCGCCAGCAGCACCTTTTCATTGGCGCGCAGCCGCGTCGCGAGCGAACGGCCGAAGCCGGGAATCGAACCTACGGTTTGCGCGGCCGCCAGCGTGCGGGCGTGCTGCTCGAGCCGCTCGATGCTGAAGATCTCCTCGCGCAGGATCTGGTCGTCGCTCCAGTGCGTCCCGGGCGTGAGGTGTTCAATGATTTCGCTGAGAAATGGATGCAAGAATCCGCCGGCCTGAAAAGTAGTCGCCTTTGAGCATTACGCGAATTCGGCGGCCCGGGCGCCATGTCTTCACGACTCATGGCGCTGTCGGACTGCGCTTACGCGGCGAGGCGGCTAGTTTAACAGGAGACGGTGGTGACGATTTGCGCGGCGGCGGTTGCCACGCCCGCGGTGGGCTCGGATTTCATTCGCGGCTCACGCGCTTTCTTGCCGAGAATTTGCCCGTAGATTTTCTTGTCGATCGCATAACACGCACACGCCGCGCGCTCGAGGCCGCGGACATCCAGAACGGCAACGTCGCCGCGACTGTAGCGAATGAGTTTGCGACGCTGCAGCGCGCTCGCGGCGCTGGTGACACCGACGCGACGCACTCCCAGCATGTACGCCAGGAATTCGTGCGTGACGTGAAACTGGTTGGCGTGGGCGCGGTCGCGGGTCATCAGCAGCCAGCGTGCCAAGCGTGCTTCCACCAGGTGGAACCGCGTGCACGTCGCCGTCTGCATGAGCTGCGCCATGAACACATAAACATAGCGATTGAGGGCCGTGCGCATGCCGGGATTGCTCTCGAGCGTTTGCAGGAACGTGGCGGCATCCACTCGCCAGGCGTGGCCCGCTCCCTGCACCAGCGCGCGCAGCGGCGACACGTTGATGCCGAGCAGCAACGGCACACCGAGCATGCCTTCGTTGCCAACCAGGCCGATCTCGAGCTGCGCGCGCTCCGTGCCGGGCGTGATCAGCGAGATGAAGCCGTCGATCGGGAAGTACACATGTCGAATTCGCTCGCCGGGCTCATTCAGGGTCTCGGAGAACCGCAGATCGACAGGGGCGCGATCTCCGGTGAGTTGACGTCGCGCACCTTCCGGCAATGCCGTAAACAGCAGGTTGTCGGCGGGCGCGCGTTTGCTTGTCGTCACTTGAATTCCAACCGGCGGACCGGGAGTTTCGGGGTGCCGAGCATGACTTGGGGGGCAGTTCCGCTCTGTTCGTCAGCGAACGGAGCGGAATCGCGTCAAATGCCACGCTGGGGCCGCTGATTGTGTGCGGCAACGTACAGAGACGCGTTGATTTCCACCGCACCATGCGGCCCTCCAGAGCGCATCGAACGGGTGATTGCATTGACGCGAACCGCCGCTGACGTCTCCGACGGCACCCACGAACAGATCATCGCGATCGTCGCGCATGAGCTGCGTCACCCGCTCATGCCCATCCGCAACGCCGCGGCGCTGCTGCGGCAGGAGGCGCCAGATGCGGCTACCGTGCTGCGCGCGGCCGAGATCATCGAGCGGCAGGCCCTGGCGATGCATCGCCTGATCGGCGATCTGGTCGACGTGTCACGCACGCAGTTCGGCGCCCTGGAGCTGCGGCGCGTGCGCGCGCCGCTCACCGAGCTCGTGGAATGCGCGATCGAATCCGCCGGCCCCACCGCGACCGAGCGCGGCCACACGCTGCTGGTCAGCATATCGCCGCAACCTATCTACCTGAACATGGACGTGCTGCGTCTCGGGCAGGCCCTGCACAACATCATCAGCAACGCCAGCAAGTACACCGACAAGCAGGGGCACGTGCATGTGCGGGCGCAGCGCGAAGGTGCCGAGGTCGTCGTCGTCGTGAGCGACACGGGCATTGGAATCCCGCCGGCGGAGCTCGAGAAGATTTTCGGATTGTTCGTGCAGTCAGCGCAGGGCGCGCGCGTCGAGCCGGGACTCGGCCTGGGACTCTACCTGGCGCGTCACCTGATCGAAGCACATGACGGCACGGTCACGGCCGCCAGCGACGGACCGGGCCGGGGCAGCGTGTTTACGGTCAGACTACCTTGCGAAGCATCTGATGCGGAGACAGCAGGCGATCCGTCTCCCGTTTGACCACCGCGTAGCACTCGCACGATAGGCGCTCGAGGTGCGGGCGATCGAGCACGGTGATCTTGCCGCGCACGTACTTGATGACACCCAGCCGCTGCAGTTTTCCCGCGGCTTCGGTAACACCTTCGCGGCGAACGCCGAGCATGTTGGCGATGAGCTCTTGCGTCATCTGCAACTCATTCCCCGCGAGCCGGTCCATGGACAGCAACAGCCAGCGGCACAACTGTTGATCGAGCGAGTGGTGCCGGTTGCACACCGCGGTCTGCGCCATCTGCGTGATCAGCGATTGCGTGTAACGCAGCAATATATGGAGCATTTCGCCGTGACGGCTGAACTCCTGCTTCAACCGGTTGCCGGTGAGGCGATATGCGTGACCGGCGCTCTGCACGATGGCGCGGCTCGGCGTGGTTTCCCCGCCCATGAACAACGCCACGCCGATCGCGCCTTCGTTGCCGACCACGGCGATCTCCGCCGAAGATCCGTCCTGCATGACATAGAGCAGCGAGACGATTGAATTGGTTGGGAAGTAGATATGGCGCAAGGCCGCGCCGGATTCATAAATCACCATGCCGAGAGGCATGGGTACCAGTTTCAGGTGCGGGAACAACCGTTCGCGTTCCAGCGGCGGCAGAGCATCGAGGATGTGATTGTCGCGTGGATTCGGTGCGGGAGACATTTGTTAGGAGTGTATGCCTCTTGCTCGCATCTGTGTGCGCTACCGCTCATAGCTCCTCAAACTAATCGCACTGTGTTCGATGACGCACAGACAGGGCGCTGACGAGAGCGTAGTCTTTGTCCGATGCGCTGGAACACTAAGCAAGGGATGCTGTGGCCGGTCGGAGCCTGGAGCGCCGCGGGTGCGCTGGCGCAAGCGAATGCGCTCACACCTCCGGCCGTTGCCACTGTCGTTGAACGCGGCGTCGCCCTTCCCGAAGCCGCAAGTTCCTGGCCCTGGATGGCGCTGAGCGTAATCCTGGCTTTGCTCGCCGTGATCTCGCTCGCCGCGCGCCGGCGGCTGCCCTTCGGCGGGCGAGTTTGAGATTTCCTGTCCGGGAGGACCGTATGCCCTTACTCGTGACCTCGCTCGCCAATGCCCATGATGCCCTGCGCGCGCCTGGCATCGTGCTGCCTTCGGTCACGATCGATGCGCGGGCCGACGAGATCGCGATCATTTCCCACGAGCTGCGCAACTCACTGGGCGTGGTGCGCAATGCCGCACGACTGCTGCGCATGAGCGTCGGCCCCGGTGGTGTCGACAGCGCTCGCGTCCTCATCGAACGCCATGTCGGTCAGATGAACCGACACATCGAGGATCTTCTCGATGCCGCGCACCAGGACGCGCGCAGCAAGGTGTTGCACCTCACGCACTTCGATCTGCGCACCATCGTCGAATTCGCCGTCAACGACATCGCCGCGGATCTGGCGCAGCGAGGTCATCGCCTGGTCATGACCTTGCCCGCCGAAGCGATCTGGGTGCATGCCGACGTTTCGCGACTGGAACAGGTGTTCTCGAACCTCCTGATCAACGCCGCCAAATACACGCCCGACGGCGGCGAGATCGTGCTGACTATGCGCCGGCTCGACCTGTGCGTGAGCATCTCCATCCGCGACTCGGGTATCGGCATCGCGCCGACGGTGCTGCCGCGAGTCTTCGACATGTTTTCGCAGGCGGACGCCGCGGCTCCGTGCGCCGAAGGCGGCAGCGGCATCGGCCTTGGCGTGGTGCGCGAGCTCGTCGAGCTGCACGGCGGCAGCGTGCAAGCGGCGAGCGCGGGCCTGGGACTCGGTAGTGAGTTCACCGTGCTGTTGCCCGGGCCTTGGGCGCAAGCGGACCCGCTCTCCGCGACCACGACAGCGAGATGAGCGAAACACTGCCGCGCATTCTCATCGTCGATGATGACGTCGGATTTGCGGAATCCCTGGCGGCCATGCTCGAGGCGGCCGGGCCATACGAAGTACGCATGGTTCATCGCGCCGCGGACGCGGTGGTGGTTGCCACGGAATTTCCGCCGGACATCGTATTTCTCGACATCGAGCTGCCTGACCGCAGCGCCTACGACGTCGCAAAGCTCCTGCAGCAGCACGCGGACTTGCGAGCCACGCGCCTCATCGCTCTCACCGACAGCATCGAGCATCCAGGTCGTGAGGTGGCGCGCGCCGCCGGGTTCGAACGTTATCTAGTCAAGCCCGTGACCGCGAACAAGCTGCTGAAGGTGCTGCGGCGGCGGATCAGCCTCGGCGATGCGCTGCGTTCGGTAACCAACCGGGAGAGTCGGGCGCCCGGCACCCGATAATCCGACCGCTTATGTACTCTACCGCACCGACCTGCGGAGTCCCGGCGCCCACACTCTAGTTCTCTGGTGGGCTCCGCTTCGGTGGCATCCATCGTCATCAGTAGAGAACTTCAATGAATTCCTCATTCAAGAAAGCGCGTGCTTCCAGGCGCCGCCTGCGCATCGCCGTTCCGGCCTTGCTCGTATTTGCCGCGGCCTGCGCCAGCACGCCGCCCATCCCCGCCACCAACCTCCAGGCCGCCCAACAGGCGATTGCCAATGCCGAACGTGTCGATGCGGGCACCCACGCCGCCGTCGAGCTCGGTGAGGCTCGGAGCAAGCTATCCGCGGCCCAGCAGGCCGTCAGCGAGAAGAAAATGGTCGTCGCCGAGCAGTTCGCCGATGAATCGCGCGCCGACGCCGAACTGGCCGCGGCGAAAACCGGTGCCATCAAGGCAACCGCCGTGAATGACGAGATCAAGCGCGGCACGGCGACCCTGGTCGAAGAGATGCAGCGCAAGACCGGAGGTACGCGATGAACATCACTAACTACCCATTCGCCCGCGCGCTGATCGGCGCGGCCGTCGCCGCCGTCCTGTTCGCGGGTTGTGCCTCCACGCCCGAAAAACCCATCGGCTCCGAGCAGGTGCGCGCCAAGCTCACCGCGCTTCAGGGCGAGCCGGCTCTGGCTAACCGCGCGCCGGTGGCCATCAAGGACGCCGAAGTCGCCGTGCGCGAAGCCGAAATTTCACAGAAGGATCTGGTGTTGGCCGCGCATCGCGTGTACCTCGCGGATCGCAAGGTCGACACGGCGCGCGCGCTCGCGGAAACGCGTTCGGCGGAGGAATCGCGTACCGCGTTGAACCAGCTGAGTGAGAAGGCGCGTCTCGATTCGCGTACTCGCGAAGTCGACGTTGCCAAGTCGGACGCCGCGAACGCCAGGGCCGAGAGTGCCGAGCAGAAGCTCGCGGCGAACGCGTCGGAGCAGCAGGCCGCCGAGCTGCAACGCCAGCTGGAGATCCTGCAGGCGAAGCCGACGGATCGCGGTCTGGTGCTGACGCTGGGTGACACGCTGTTTGCCACCGGAAAATCGGAGATCAAGTCCGGCGCCACGGCGAACCTGGATCGGCTCACTGCGTTCATGAATGAATATCCCAAGCGAACGGCGTCCATCGAGGGCTTCACCGACAGCATGGGCAGTGAAGAGATGAACCAGTCGCTGTCACAACGTCGCGCGGACGCGGTGAAGGGCTACCTGGTCGGGCAGGGCGTGGGCTCAGCCCGGCTCAGCACCTCGGGACGGGGCGAGAACTCGCCGGTCGCGGACAATGAGTCGGCCGCGGGCCGCCAGCAGAACCGACGCGTGGAAGTCGTGATCAGTCCGATCGAGTAACGAATCGAAGCCCGGTTTGAGTCGCATTGCAGCGGCTCATCCCGGGCTTTTTCTTACATGGGCGGGCCTGGGCAGCTCCTAAGCTGCCTGCATGTGGCCATTCAGGAAGAATTCCGCGCATGCGGTGCGCACCAGCGAGGCCTACTGGCTGCTGCGCAACGGCATCGGCGATGCCGGCAGCGAGCTTACCGAATCCACAGACTGTGACGTTGCCATCGTTGGCGCGGGGATCACCTCCGCCTTGGTCGCGGATGCACTGATCGCCACGGGCAAGCGCATCGTGGTTCTGGATGCGCGTGACGTCGCGCTGGGAAGCACCTCGGCTTCCACCGCACTGCTTCAATACGAAATCGACACGCACCTCATCGAGCTCACGCGGATGCTAGGTGCGGAATCCGCCATGCGCGCGTATCGCGCATGCGCGGAGAGCTTTGCGCGACTGGAAGCGCGATTTCCGGAATTGTTGCCGCCGGCCGGTTACGAGCGCCGGCCGAGCCTGTATCTGGCGGCTGATGACAACGCGGTGCCGGTGCTGCGCGCCGAGCTGGCCGCGCGGCGCGACATTGGCCTGCGGTGCGAGTGGCTGGACGGCGACACGTTGCGACAACGCTTCGGCTGCCAGCGACCCGGCGCGATACAGTCGGCACTCGGCGCGCAGGTGGATCCGTTCCGATTGACGCGAGCTCTGTTCGCCGCGAACGCGCGTCACGGCGTGCGCATTTTCGCGCGCACCCGGATCACCGGCATAGAAGAGGACGCCGACAGGCTGCGGATGCTCACCGCCGGCGGAAGCGTCGTCACCGCCGCACACGCGGTAGTTTGCGGCGGCTACGAATCGCTCGATTTCCTGCCGCCTGGTATCGCTGACATCCACAACACATTCGCACTGGTGACCGAGCCGCTGCCGAACCGGGAGTGGCTGGCGAACCTGCCGCTGGTCTGGGAAAGCAATCGTCCGTATCTCTACCTGCGAAGCACTCCCGATGGCCGCCTGCTGGTTGGCGGCGCCGACCTGCCATTCAAGAATGGCGCGGCGCGCGACCTCCTATTGCCGCGACAAGTCAGAAAACTCGCGGATCAGTACCAGGACTTGTTTGGAACGGATCTGCCGCCGGTGGCGTATGCCTGGGCCGGCAGTTTCGCCGAGACCGCCGACGGGCTGCCGTACATCGGCCGCGTGCCCGGCATGAGTTCGCGGCTGCAGTTTGCGCTGTGCTATGGCGGCAATGGCATCACCTACAGCGTGCACGCCGGCGACATGATCCGCGCCGGGATCGATGGTCGTCCGCATGCGCTCGACGACGTCTTCGGATTCGGGAGGCTGGGGACAGCTCTTCACGCGGGCCGGCAGCGCGGAGTGGCCGGAAGTTAGTTCTGTCCGGGCGTGGACGGCCAGTCAGGCCTTGGACACGACGTCAGGTGGCTGGCGGCAGTACGAGACGGCCCGGGAATCCCCGATTCCCGGCAACAACGGGACTTCGCGCCGGATACCGGCCACATTGGTTTGAGTCTCACACTCCCCGCGATAGCGAATTGCACAATCGAAGGGAATGCGGCTTCGGGGTTATTGTCTCGTGGCCACTGCCGGGACAATAATTCTGCATTGCGGAAAACTTTTCCGGGTGAGCAGGGGACTAAGCCCCCATGTTCGTAAATGACACCGGTCGACTTCCCGATTCCGGGCGCGTTTGTGTAAAGGGATTTCAGGCCGGTGAGGCCGCGGCGAGCACGTACTACAGCCTGCTCATCGATGCCGCACGCGCCGAAGTAGAGCCCATGGCCGAGCCGCGCAACGTCGCGCATGTCCTGGGGGTGGGCAGCCACATTCAGTCGGTCGATGGCCCGGTTTTCGCCGCGTACTTCGCCGCCTCGCGCGAACGGTTCGACGCGCAGCCTAACTACAAATCCGGGTTGTTCGTGCTGGTCGATGGCGCGGTGTATTCGGTGAAGAGCGAGGGCATCGACACGACCATCCGCCGCGGATTTTCCACGCGCCAGTTCACGCTGCTGCGTGGCGATCGCCCGCAACGCAGTGTGCAATATCGCTGGCCCTGGTATCGCGAGCCGTTCGTCTCGGGCGGCGGCGGCGTGCGTTCGGGCGACTTCATGCGCGAAATCTCGGCGATGGTGCGCGAATACGGCTGACGCCCCGACGGCTGCCTAACAGCCGCTCTTTGCCGTACTGATGATCGGCGAATTCATTCGCGCCGGATGGTTGTAGAACACATCGGCGCCGATGTGATGGCTGGCTCGATAAACTTCCTCGAGCACTGCGTACAAGGCCGGGTCGTGCGCGTGCAGATCGTCCGCGGATACGATCGTGATGCGGTCGGTGCGGTAGGCCATGTTTGAGTTGAACCAGAACTGGGTTCCTTCCGCCCAGTATTCGTCCACGGTCGTGGTTGCGTAGTGTCCCGTCCACAGGCCGCGCGCCAGCGCGTCGGCATAAGCGCGCTCCACGCGCGCGTAGAGCGCGGCATCGGCAGTCCGGAGGGCGTTGAGAATGCTGTGCGAAAACTCGTGCACGAGAATGTTTTCGCCGAAGTAGCGAGTGCCGGGCACGCCGAGAATGTTTTCGGCGGCGCCGGTCGTGTACGTCCCGCCCATGCCGCGGGTGCGCATGTTCCAGTATTCGCGATCCGTCATGCGGGCGATGTCCGCGTAGCCCTTCTTTTCGCATGCAGTGAGCCGCTGGTCGGTGAGCACGGGCTTCTTCCAGTCGCGCTGCTCCGGCAGGTCGGTGGTCATCTCGTCGATCGCCATGATTCCCACGCGCGTATGCGCAGCGACGAGCACCGCACGCAGGTCCGGGCGCCCGGCAAGCATGGCCAGGACGATGTCGCGCGCGACGAACAGCGCGCTGTCGGGGACACGCGCCGACGTGGTTATCGGGATACCGCCCGCGTCGACGTACTTTTGATAGAACGGATCGAGAGCGAGCGTAGCGGGTGGCGCCCGCACTTCGTTCACGGCGGCGCGCGGCACGGTGGTTGCGGGCGATGCCGCCGCCGTGGCGAACAGGACGCAGGCCATCGCCCGTGTCATCGAATCAGCCTTTCTTTTCCACGTGGCCGCCAAACTGCTTGCGCATCGCCGACAGCAGGCGATCGCCATAGTCCGCGTTTCCGCGTGACTCGAAGCGGCTGTACAACGCGGCGGTGATGACCGGCGCGGGCACACCTTCGTCTACCGCCGCCGCCACGGTCCAGCGGCCTTCGCCGGAATCGGAGACCCGGCCGGCGAATGCGGTCAGGCCGGCATCGTCCGCGAGCGCCGCGGCGGTGAGATCCAGCAACCAGGAGCGGACGACGCTGCCGTGGCGCCAGACTTCGGCGATCTGCGCGACGTCGAAGTCATAGGCGTAGTGCTCGGGATGTGAGAGCGGCGTGGTCTCGGCATCCTTCTCACGCGGCCGCATGCCGATGTTGGCATTGCGCAGGATGTTGAACCCTTCCGCGTAGGCCGCCATGACGCCGTACTCGATGCCGTTGTGCACCATCTTCACGAAGTGGCCGGCGCCATAGGCGCCGCAGTACAGGTAGCCGCGCGCGGCCGTGCCAGCCGCGGCGGCAGGGTTGTTAGCACCATCGCCGCCGGTTGCGAGCGCGGCAAACAGCGGCTCGAGAGTGTCCGCCACGGACTTCTCGCCGCCGACCATGAGGCAATAGCCGTTTTCGCCGCCGGCGATGCCGCCGCTGACGCCGACGTCGAGGTAGTGGATACCGGTGGTCTTGAGTTCCGCACCGCGGCGCAGGTCGTCGCGGTAGTAGGAATTCCCGCCGTCGATCACCACGTCACCCGGCGTCAGCAACGGCCGGAGGTTGGCGATCTCCTGGTCGACGACCGCCGCCGGCAGCATGAGCCAGATGACCCGCGGCGCCTCGAGCGCTGCCACGAACTCCCGGAGCGACGCGCTGCCGGTAATTTTTCCGCCGCCCTCGGCAGCCAACGCCTGGACCGTCACCAGGTTGGCGTCGAAGGCGACGCAATGAATTCCGGCGCCAGCGAGGCGCCGCACCATGTTCGCGCCCATGCGGCCCAGGCCAATGAAACCAATTTCTTTCATGTGTGTCTCTCGGTGAATTCGCTACAGTGTATTCCCATGAAAGTCACCCGACGCAGTGAAGACCGCGGCCACGCCAATCACGGCTGGCTCGACTCGTACCACAGCTTCTCGTTTGCAGACTATTTCGACGACGACCAAGTTCAATTCGGGCCGTTGCGCGTGCTCAATGAAGACCGCGTGGCTCCGGGCAAGGGTTTCGGTACGCACGCCCACCGCGACATGGAAATCATCAGCTACGTGCTCGAAGGCGAGCTCGCGCACCAAGATTCGATCGGGACGGGGTCCACGATCCGTCCAGGCGATGTGCAGCGCATGAGCGCCGGCAGCGGCGTGCGGCATGGTGAATTCAATGCATCGCAAACAGACCCTGTGCACTTCCTGCAGATCTGGATACAGCCGGACGTCACGGGAATTCCACCCAGCTACGAAGAAAAACACTTCGATCCGGCCGAGAAGCGCGGGCGCCTGCGGCTGATTGCGTCGGCGAACGGCGAAGCCGGATCGGTGCGGATTCACCAGGATGCGCGGGTCTACAGCGGATTGTTCGACGGAGCCGAGAGCGCCAGCCTCGAGCTCGCCGACGGGCGGCGCGCCTACGTCCACGTGGCGCGCGGCTCCGTGCACGTCAACGACGTGGAGCTCAATGCCGGCGACGCGCTCAAGCTCACCGAGGAGTCGCGGGTCGACATCGCGCGCGGCGGCAGGGCGGAAATCCTGGTGTTCGACCTGCCAGGGTAGATAGCAAGCGTAGATAGCGAGCGCAGCTGGCGAGCGTAGCTAGTCCGGTGGAAAGGGCATGGCCTTGGGCATGCGCGTGGCAGGCGCAATGCTCTTGCGGCCGGCGCCCGCATCGACGCCGCGCCACCAGGTTTCCAGACGGCGTTGCTCGGCAGGCTCGACTGCTTCGCCAAGCCGCGGCATCACCAGTTGCGCGCCGGTTTTCGGCGCCAGTTGCAGCAGTGTCTCCACCGGATCGTCCCAGGCGTGCAACGCCAGGTTGAACGTGCCCCAGTGGATAGGCAGGAACGGTCCGCCGCCCAGCAAGGCGTGCGCGGCCAGCGCGTTCTGCGGCCCGAGGTGGATATTGCCCCAGGCCGGATGAAACGCGCCCACCTCGAGCATGACGAGATCGAATGGCCCGAGCCGGCTGCGGATGTCGACGAATTCGGCCGTGAGGCCGGTATCGCCGCTGAAGAACACCTTGTGACGCGGCGACTCGATGACGAACGACGACCATGCGGTCCGGTTGCCGTCCTTGAGTCCGCGGCCCGAGAAGTGTTGAGAGGGAGCGGCATGGAGCGTGAGGCCGGTGTCAGGGATGCGGTGCGATTCCCACCAGTCGAGCTCGACGATGCGTTCGGGGGCAATGCCGAAGGCTTCGAGGTGCGTGCCCACGCCAAGTGAGGTGACGATGGGCACCGCGAGCCGGCGCATCTTCCGCATGGTGGTGTAGTCGAGGTGATCGTAATGGTCGTGCGACACGATCACCGCATCGAGCGGCGGCAGTTCGCGCAGCGTCACCGGAACCGGCTGGAAGCGCTTCGGGCCAATGAACCGCGACGGCGAGGCGCGCGGGCCCCACACCGGGTCGGTGAGTACCCGCCAGCCGTCGATTTCTATCAACACCGTCGAATGCCCCAACCAGGTTGCCCGCAAACCGCTCTGCGGCGGATGCGTCCACGCATCGTGTGGGCTCAGCGAAGGCAAGGGACCTTCGGGGACGCGGCGATCGCCGCCGCACAAGAAATCACTGAGCGAGGGCATGGCCACACCAGGTTCGCCGCGCGGTGCGGGATGCGTGTTGCGGAAGCGCGTGCCATCCCAACGCGGTGACGCTGCGATGCGTTCCAGGCGAACTTCGTTCGAGTGGCGGGTGGATTTCATGGCGTCTCGTGACTCGTGGTGAACGTTATCAACACCGGCCGCATCGTGCGAACCCTGCACCAATTTGTGAGCGAGTGTCGTCGCCGACTTCCGATTCGCTCTCTATCCGGGCAACTCGTCTGCCGAAATAGGTAGGCCGAGTGAGCGGTCTTCAACTGCGCTGACAAGTATCGAACGTTCGCACCGACAGCGGTCTACCCCAAAAGAGATACGTCGTAACCCTTTCTTTGGATATACCCGTCCAACACCTTCGAGCAATTTCGCGCGCATCCGAAACCGACGAAGATTCGTTCAAATGAACATGAATTCTGATCGCACTGCAGGGAAGGGAAGGAGAGCAATCCGCGCGCTTCTCGCTGGCATTTTCTTGACGGGCTCCGTCTCGAGCTGGGCCGCCGCGCCGCTCGACTTGTTACCGAGCGAAATGGCCCCGGCCGGCATCGATCCCACCGAACCGGTATCGCCGCCACAGTGGCCCGAAGAAACCCTGCGCATCGAGGATTCAGAAACGATCGATGAACGCATCGCGCTCTCCGAGGAGGCCTGGGATGTTTCGGAACGCCCGGCCGCCAGGCTGTCACGGCCGATCAAGGATGCGTACAAGGTTTGCCGCAGCTGCGAGTTCCATATTGGAGTTGGCGGCACGTATCACTCGTTCGAGAACACCGCTGGCGTCGTGATCCCGATGACGGTCACCTGGGATCGCAGCCGCTGGGAACTCGGCGTGTTTCGTTTCGCGAGCTCGCAGCTGTCTTCCGACAACCAGGAGCACACCGAACAACTGATCGCCCATCCGTATTGGGCTGCGTCGCTGTCGCGCCGCTTTCAGCTGGTGGAGCGCGGTCCGCTGCGCGCGTTCTTCGGGTTCGGAGTGTCGTACAAGACCGAGCAGGACATCCTGAGCGTGACGCACTGGAATTTTTCTTCGCAGCTCGGTCTGCGCTTCCACGCAGAAGGTTTTCCCGCGACCTTCGAGGTCTCCGCGCGACACTGGTCGAACGGCGGCGTCAGGACGCCGAACCGTGGACAGGACTTCGCCGTGTTCACGATCCGCTTCGATCGCTGAGGCTTGCTTTGCGAGCCGCGCGTGCGGCTAACTTGAGGTCGGCTATCAGGGCTGCGCGCCCTTCGGCTCGCGCGGACTCGTCGGGGGCGCGCAGGATCGCGGAAGGATGCAGCGTGGCGATCACGACCGGCGCGAGCTCGTGCGCGAGCACCTTGCCGCGCTCGCGCGTGATGCGGAATTTTGCGCCGAAGATTGCCTGCGCCGCGGTGGCGCCCAGCAGCACGACCACCGCCGGCTTCACGGCCGCGAGCTCGGCCTTCAACCAGGGCATGCAAGCCTTGATGGAGCTCACCGGCGGACGCTTGTGCAGGCGGAATTTGCCGCGCGGTTCGAAATTGAAATGCTTGACCGTGTTGGTTACGTAGACCTGACGGCGCTCGACTCCAGCATCGGCCAGCGCCTCGTCGAGCAATTGCCCGGCTGGCCCGACGAATGGATGTCCCGTCAGATCTTCGCGATCGCCGGGCTGCTCGCCTACCAACATGATTCGGGCATGCGCTGCTCCTTCACCGAACACGGTCTGCGTGGCATGGAGATACAAACGACAACCGCGGCAATGCGCCGCAGCCTCGCGCAGCGCGGGCAGCGTCAGTTTCGGCGGCAGGAATGTTTCGGTGGGCGGGAGTTCGACCCTGTGCCCGCGCGCTCGTGCTTTTGACATTGCGCGCTACTTTCCCGGCAATGGCACGCAAACACTGTCGGCAAGAAAGACATCCGGCCCCCGCCTATTAGGCAGACCCATGAAGCCCAGGATCAGAATCCACCTACAGGAAAGCGTGAACGGCACAGGCACACTGACCTCTGCTTTCATGGAATCTCACGCGAAGGAATAAGAGAGTTTCCAAGGGGGCGGTTCGGCCCGACGCTCATGTTCAGGACGCCCGGAAATCTGTTCAAACGCCAGTACGTCCGCCTGAAAGGGTGGCTCACGCTAGGCAGTGTCGGCATTACGCCGCGACTCATTGTCGCGTTCGCGTCCGTGGCGGCCCTCGCGGCCGCCGCCAATGTCATCGTCGAAAACGGCGTCGCCGTCCTCGACCAGCAGCGCAACGTGGAGCTGGAGCGAAGCGCGCACGACTCGGAAGCGATCAACACCCTGCGCGAGTCGGTGGGCCGTGCACAGCAGATCGTCACGTCCGCGGAACTGGCGGTCGCGGTGGGGCGGTTCGATCGCGCAGTTCACGAGCACGCCGAGGCGGACTCACGCACCTCGGCGGCGCGCTATGGGAGTGCGCGCGCCGCACTCGACCGGTTGTTTGGCCAGGGCCGGAGCAGTAGTCAGGCGTCGAATCAGCCGTTGCCGCGCCTCATCAATACGCACAAGCGAAGTGCCGAAGCATTGCTGCAGTCCGCACGCGTGCGCCACGAACTTCTCACTCAGTATTCGAGCGTGCTCTCGGGCATGGATACGCGCGCCAGAAAATCGATCGATCGCGCCTGGAAGATTCTCGGTCGGGTGGTTGCTGCGCAGCCGTTGCTCGATGTCCGCGCACGGCTCGACGATCTCCGCGCCGCCGCCACCACCCCCGGCGTTTTCGACGCCGGCGATGCGTCCACAGTCAGCCCGCTTGAGAATGCGGAACGAGCCGTGGCGGAAACGCTGCGCGACGAGAAAAACATGCTGCGCCGGTCGCAGGGACCGGAGTGGTACCAGGGAATGAGTGACGACCTGGCCTTGCTGGTGGGCGCGCGAGTCGCACTGGTGCACAACGAGGCGCGGCGAATCGCCGCCGGCGACTCCTTCGCACGCGAGTCGCGGAAGCTGGCCTCGCTGCTGCCTTCCAGTTTCATCATCGAGTCGCAGCCTCCGAAGGCGAGCCACTTGGTAAACGCACCCGTGCGCAAGCCCGTGCCATTCGCCAAACCCAACGGCTCGCTCGTGGCCTGGATGAGCGCCGCGGTGCTCGTCGTGCTGTCTTACATCTGCTTCGTGACGATCTTCAGCATCGTGCGACCGGTGCGGCGAATGATCGCCGCCACCAACCGACTGGCACGAGGTGGCAATACGCGTGTCGTCGCCAACGGCGGCATTCGCGAGCTCGATGCCCTGGCCGTGGCTTTCAATTCGATGGCCGGGCAGCTTGCCGTGGCGCGCGCCGCCACGCTCGATGCCCACCATAGGCTCGAAGCCAAAGTCGAGGAACGTACCCGCCAGTTGCAGGACCTCGCCGAACGGGATCCGCTCACCGGCGTCGCCAACCGCAGGCAGTTGTTCGTCGCGCTGAATGAAAGCCTGGAACGCGCACGCGTGTCGCGCGAGCGCGTCGGGGTCTTCTTCCTCGACATCGACAACTTCAAGACGCTCAACGACAGCCTCGGGCATTCCTACGGAGATCGCGTCCTCATCGCAATTGCGCGCCGACTCGAGGAAATCGCGCGCGGCCGCGGATTCGCCGCCAGGCTCGGTGGCGATGAATTCACGATCGTGCACCAGGGCGGCGACGGCGCCGAGGACATCGTGCTCTTCGGCGCCGCCATCGTTCGCTCTTTCGAAAGCCCGCTGCAGGTTGACGATCGCGAGGTCATCGTGAGCGTGAGCGTTGGCGTCAGCGTATTCCCCGATCATGAACAGGATGCCGAAGCTTTGTTGCGTGCCGCGGACGCGGCGCTGTTTCGCGCCAAGGCGCTCGGGCGCAGCCAGCTCGCCATCTTCACGCCGGAACTGTTGACCACCGCTTCGGCGAAATTTGCCATCGAGCAGAGATTGCGGCGTGCCATCCAGAACGGCGAGTTCGAGTTGTTCTATCAGCCCCTGGTGAACCTGCAGACGCTCGACGTGGAGTTGGTCGAAGCGCTGATTCGCTGGCGCACGCCCGATGGCAGCTTCCGCTCGCCCGACGAATTCCTCGCCGTGGCGGAGGAGTCCGGGCTCATCGTCGAGATCAGCGATTGGGTACTGCGCACGGCCATCCAGACCGCGGCCCAATGGCATCGGGGCGCGTGGCCCGGCGCGCGAGTCGCCATCAATGTGTCGCCGCGACAATTCCTGGACTATCGATTCGTGAGCAAGGTCGAGCAGTTGCTCGAGGAGTTCGAGTTGCCCGCGCGCTGCGTCGAACTCGAGCTCACCGAGTCCGTCCTGCAGACCGGGTCCCACACCATCAAGACACTCGATCAGCTGCGCAGCATCGGAGTCGCCATTGCCCTCGATGACTTCGGCACCGGATATTCTTCGCTGGCGTCGCTGCAGCAGCTGCCGCTCACACGCGTCAAGCTCGATCGAAGCCTGATCTCGGGCATCGAGGACAGCGCGCGCACCGCATCCATTGCCCGCGCGACCATTGCGCTGTGTCGCGGCCTCGGTCTCGAGGTGACCGCCGAGGGTGTCGAGCGGCTCGAGCAATTCGCCATGCTGCTGCCGCATCGCGCGATCTCACTTCAGGGCTATCTGTTTTCCCGCCCGGTTCCCAGTGGCGACTTGCTGTTGCTGCTGAAGCGCCTGCCTGAGAAGTGCCAGGAGCTGCTGCAACTTTCGCAGAAGCTGCCTGCGCCGGTGCATGCCGCGCAGCGCGAGAAGCGCCGAGGATCGCTCGCCCTGGTTGTGGATTGACGAGCCGGAGCAGCGCTGAATCCCTGCGCGTGCCAGATGGCAGGTATGATTTCGCACCGGCCTCTACGACCGCGATTGAGCTGCGTGGCGAAATGATTTCACCAAAGGTTCTTGGGCTCCGAATTTGCGCCTTGCTATTCGTCCTGGCGAGTCCCGCGCTCGCCGATGCAACGTCGCCGCCCATTCCCGACACGCCGGCCGGACACGCGTTGGGAGCGTACCTCGACGCGTTCAACAGCGGCGATCGGGGAAGAGTCGAATCTTTCGCGAATGCGCATGCACCGTGGATCCACGTTGACGAAGAGATGGACACTCGTGCGCGCACGGGCGGCTACGAGTTGGTGAGCATCGAAGGCAGCGGAAAGCTGTGGATGGGATTCCAGGTCAAAGAGAGGGCGGGGCAGACGCGTCTGTCGGCCACTCTCGTGGTCAAGCCTGACAACCTCGAGCATCTGTCCTTGCTGGGCTTCTGGGCGATCGACCCCAATTTCACCGAAATCGAATTGGACGAAGCCCATCGCGGCCGGGTCATCGCGGAGACGGCGAAGCTGATCGAGCAGTACTACGTGTTTCCGGATGTTGCGAAGACGATTGCCGGGAAACTCAAGGCGCTGCAAAAGCGTGGCGAGTATCGGGGCATTACCGACGGCGGAATTTTCGAGATCCGTGTCTCCGACGACTTGAAGGCGATGAGCGGCGACAAGCACTTCAGGTTGCGGTATTTCGCCAAAGACGCGCCGCCCGATCCGGGCCCGAATGCGCGCCCGCAGTCCGATCCGAAGAGTCTCGCCGCCGCCAACTGCGGTTTCGAGAAGGCGGAACACCTCAGTCCGAACATCGGCTATCTGAAACTCAACTTCCTTGCGGAGCCGGAGTTTTGCGCGCCGACTGCGATCGCGGCCATGAATTTCCTCGCCGACAGCGACGCACTCATCATCGACCTGCGGGAGAACTGGGGCGGCTCTCCGCCCATGGCCGTGTTGCTCGGCAGCTATCTATTCGAAGAACCGGCGCATCTGGGTGACGACTACGATCGCGGGAAGGACGCCACCGAACAGAGATGGACCTATGCGTATGTGCCGGGCAAAAAGTTTATCGGCAAGCCAGTCTACCTCCTGACATCGAAGCGGACGTTCTCGTCGGCAGAACTGTTCAGCTTCGCCCTGAAGAATCTCAAGCGAGCGACGCTGGTCGGTGAGGCCAGCGGTGGGGGCGCCCATCCCGTGGCGCCACATCGTATCGACGACCACTTCTTCATCGGAGTGCCGTTCGGCCGCTTCATGGACCCGGTGACCAAGTTGGACTGGGAAGGCACGGGAGTCCAGCCGGACATCAACGTGCCGGCCGCCGATGCACTTGAAGAAGCACTGCGCCACGCGCGAGGCGGCCAGTAAATTCCTACACCGCTTTTTTTTAGTGCAACGCGTAGCAGCGCGCGCTTGACTATCTAACGCGCGGTGCTGGATGCTCGCGCCGTGGCAGGGAGCGCCAGAGTCTTTCGAACCAAGAGGCGAAGGATCGCCCCCCGCTGGCTCAGCTCCATGGGTTCGCGCATCCGCTCGATCTCGAGATCACACCGTACGTACATTCCACTAATAAGCTAGTTCGCCCGGCTCATTCGAGTGAGTGGAGCTGCTCACTCTCCTCTGCGCCGCGCCGAACGTAAGCGAGGGAGATTGAATATGAGACTGATCAGTGCAGCTTTCTGCGCCGGAATGATTGCCGCGTCCTTCGCATCGATTCCCCGCGCGGACGCAACCACCGTCAAACACTTCGATCTCGGGCACATGACGGCGTCAGCCGGCCGCGTGTTTCGGGGAACGGTCACCGACGTACGCCCGGGAAGCGTCAAGGTCGGTGGCGGGCAGCTGGCCACCACCATCTACCGGATACGGGTGACCGAGACCTTCAAGGGTGAATTTGCAACCTTCAAGAACATCACCTACGCCGACGTCGAAATGATCGGCAGCCTCAAGGCCGAATCGGAAGGCAACGGCATCCGTCACTTTTCACTCTTCCGCGACATGCCTCGCCTCGAACGTGGGCGGGACTACCTGCTCTTCCTCACCGCCGAGAGCAGCATCGCGCTCTCGAGTCCGGTGGGACTGGCGCAAGGTCTGTTCGACATCGACACGTCGATCCCGAGTCAGCCGACAGCCAACCGATTGAACAACGCCGGCCTGGCTGCGGACGTGGAAAAAGGCCCGCTTGCATATTCCGACCTCGCGGCGCGCGTGCGCACGATCATCGCCACGCAAGGAGAAAAGCGATGAACACTTTCAAACGAATTGCACTCGCCATGATGGCGGCGCCGCTGCTCGTCATCTCCACTGCCCACGCCACCGGTCCGCTCGAGATCTGCAAAGACGGCGTGCCGTTCCTCTGGCCCAACGGCGGCCGGAACATCGTCTGGAATGCCGACCTGGGTAACCTCGGCGCGCTGACCAAGGCCCAGGCGGATTCTTTCGTCGCGACCTCGTTCGGCCAGTGGCAAAACGTCGCGAGCGCGACGATCAGCTACGTGCAGGGCGCCAATCTGCCGGTCGACGTCGACGAGACGAACTTCCTCCCCTTCCTTGAAGCCCCCGCACCCGACGGTCTCTCCGCCATCGTCTATGACAACACCGGCGCCATCTTCGAGCTCCTGTTCGGCGCCGACTCCGGCGTGCTCGGATTCGCCGGCCCCGAGTTCGCTGACCCAGCTACCTGCACCATCACCGAGGGCTCTGCGTTCCTGAATGGTCCGGAGTTCAGTCCGGCCGATCCAGCAACCGGGCTTTCCATCATGGTTCACGAGTTTGGGCACTTCGGTAACCTCGCGCATACCCAGACCAATGGGGGAATCCTGCTCGGGCTCGCCGTGGGCACTCCTGAGCCGAGCGGCCCGGCGCCGTCCAACACCTTCGGGACGCCGACCGTTGCGGACTTCGCCAACAACGGGCTGCTCGAGACCATGTATCCCTTCTTCTTCGGCCCGCAGTTCGGCGAGGAAACCCCGGGGCGCGACGATGTGTCGTCAATCTCGCGGCTGTATCCCGAGCCTAACTACCTCGCCACGACCGCGAGCGTAGCGGGCAGCATCCTGGCTCCCAACGGCACCCTGCGGCTCTCGGGCATCAACGTCATCGCGCGCAACGTCGCCAATCCGTTCCTCGACGCAGTCTCGGCGATGTCCGGCGATTTCACCGATGAGACCGATCCGGCGGTGAGCGCAGTCGTGGGAACCTACCGGTTCACCGGATTGACGCCCGGCGCGCAGTACGCGGTCTATGTCGATGGAATCCTCGACGGCGGCTTCTCGACGCCGCCGCGGAATCTGCCGGGACCGGAGGAGTTCGCGAGCGGCGCCACCGAGTCGAACAGCGACGCGCCCGGCGCTTTCACGGCCGTGACGGCAGCGGCGGGCGCCACGCGCAACGGCGTCAACGTCATCTTCAACGTGCCGCTGGCGGGTGAGCCGCTGCCGGTGGGTGACGATGGTTTCGCCGAGATCTTCCCGCGCTTTCCGATCGATTTCTGCGGGCAGCGCTTCACCTCGTTGTTCGTGAATGCCAACGGCAGCATCACTTTCGGCCGCAACGACGAGGCGTTCGCGGAATCGACGCTTGGTCACTTGAGCGGGCCGCCGCGGATCGCGGGGTTGTGGGACGACCTGAATGCCAGCGCCACCGGCGGCGGTAGCGTCACATTCGAGGAAACGGCGACCAGCTTCACCGCACGCTGGCAGGGCGTGCCCGAATTCCCCGCCGTCGGCGCGAACACGTTCTCCATCACGATCAACAAGAAGAATCAGTTCGGTGAGTTCCTGGGCCCGGTTGCCGGCAATCCCTTCTCGATCACCTACGGTGCGATGAGCGCCGTGGATGGTCTGGCTGGCTACAGTTGCGGTGGCGCGGTCACGAGCGGATTCGAGAGTGAGTCCGACCTCAGTGCGTTCCGCGGCGCCATCGGCGGCGCGATTCCCGTCCCCGCTATCTACGAGGACCTCGTCGGTGCGGGTACCAACGAGACCAATGACCTGCACGGCACACTGCGCTTCAACGGCGTGAACCGGATCATCGATCTGACCGAGCTGGTCCGCCGCAACGACAGCATCAAGAAGGCGACGCCGCTGCTTCATCTGCCGTTCGACAGCGCGAATCCCGCGTTCGCGACCGTGATCGAGCCGGATCGCGACGATGTGGACTACTACAGCTTCCGCGTGCGTGCGGGCGATGTGCTGGCGGTGGAAGTGGTGCGCGGCGATCTCGACAGCGTCATCGGCGTCTTCGATGCCGACACCGGCGAGTTGTTGGCCACGGACGATGACGGGGGCAACGGCCTGCTGTCACGCCTGTTGCTCCAGGCCAGCACCGACCTCAGGCTGGCGGTCGCGGTGTCGAGCTTCCCGGATCTGCAGTTCGTCGGCGTCGGCGAAACCAAGGGGCGCTATTCGCTGTACATCAATACGTACCGTGGCACGCCGATTGATATCGGCGACGACGAAACGGTGCCGGTCGCTTTGGGCAGGCCCTTCAATTTCCAGGGCAAGCCGCGCAGCTCGGTGTTCGTCAACTCGAACGGCAACCTCTCGTTCGGTGCGGGGGACGAGGGCCGGGAGCCGAGCGTGGCCGCCTTCCTGGCCGGGCCACCGCGAATCTCGCCGCTCTGGGCCGACCTCGATCCGACCGGCTTCCTCGGGAATCCGGGCCTGGTGCTGGTCGATGCCAACGCGAGGCCGGCCGCGGTGCATTTCGTCAGTGTCAGTGAGTTCTTCTCCAGCGATCCGAACTACTTCACTGCAGAGCTCGGAGACCAGGGCAAGATTGCGCTCAAGTGGGGACCGACGGCGCGTGGCGAAGCGCTGGTGGGCGTGACGCAAGGCTTGGGCGCTGCCGATCCGGGCCCGACCGATCTTGGTAGACGCGGACTGCGCCCCAACGGCACCACGTACGAGAACTTCCTGTTCAACATCTCGACGAAGGGAGTCAGCAACTTCGATCTCTTCTTCGACGAGGTCAAGAACAAGTAGGCGAACGCAGCGTTTCCATGCCGGGTCGGCCGCTAACGAGCGGCCGACCCGGCAGGCCGTCAGAACCCGGCGATCGAAACGTCGAACGCCGCCCACAGCGCCGGATCGTTCCAGCTCTTGCGCCCATTGCGCATCGCGCGTGACATGGCCGCGACCGGCGACACGCCGCGGCCGATCACATCGGCATACATGTCGTCCATGAGGCGGGCTCCGGCGGCATCTTCGACCGGCCAGAGAGAGGCGATGACCGAACGCGCGCCCGCGGCGTGCGCCGCGTAGCGCAGGCTCAGTAATCCTTCGCCCGCTTCCGCGCGGCCTAGTGCGGTTTCGCACCCGCTCAACACCACGAGCGCCGCGCCCAGGTGCTGGTCGGCGAGATCGCCCGCGAACACTTCGCCGACACGCGGTTTGCCCTGAGCATCGACAGTGCTGAGCACCAGCGCCGAGAGTTGCGGCGCTTCCGTGTCGGCGACCGCATGCGTCGCGAAATGCAGGATGTCGTAGTGGGCGAGATCGCGACCGAGCAGTGAGTCGCGGCTCGCGTCGAAACCCGAGAGCACCTGAACGGCATCGCGATCGAGCAGCTTCGAGATCGTCGCGGCCTCGCGTGCGGTGGCGGGTAGTCGCAACCACGATTTGGAGCCGCGCAGCGTCGCCGCAGCTATTGTCGGCGCAGGAGCAGCTTCCGTGGTGCGCGCGAACCGCGCATCGTCGCGCGTGTAGACCGGATCGACGACGACCAGCGCGGCCGAGCTCTTGCTCACCGCCCGGCGTTGCGTCTCGGGCGCGATCGCGAGGAACGCGGGCGCCACCGCCACGTCGTGCGAGTCGATGAAGAAACGCGGGTGCGCGCGATCACCTTGCGCCAGCGCCGCGAAAGGCACCGCGTGCAGCGCCCCGTCGGGTATGAAATATACGGTGCGCGCGCGCGTAAGGTCCGCGGGCAGCGGTGCGATGATGAGCTCGTGCAGCTCCCGGGCGCGCGCGATGCGTTCGTCGACCGTTCCGGCGAGCCAGGAACGCATCGCCTCGTGCATGCGCCGCGCCGCCGCGTCGATGCGGTTCGCGGGTCCCAGATCGACGAGGTCCACGCGCCCGCGCGTGAGCAGCCACGCAAACGCCTCGTCCTTGCCGAGCCAGTATTCGACCACCGCGGTGTCCGCCGGAAGCGCATCGATGCGGGCGCGCAATGCGGGACGCAGGTCTTCGCCGCGGTGCCGGCTCGAGTCGGCCAGGCCGCCCGACAGATCGACTTCGCGACGGAGGCGGGCGGCCTCGGCGCGCAGGATTTTCAGCCGCTCGTCGTCCGCGGAAGTAGTCGTGGACAGCGTTTCCAGTTGCTGGCGAACGCCTGCCAGCTGCTCGAACAGCTCGCGCCGCTGCTCATTCGTTTTCGATTGTGCGGAGTCGGCCGTGGACCTGAGCCGAAAGTCTTCGAGCGCTCTGCCGCGTGACGCTTCCGCGATCGCAAGGGCGCCGACTGCGTCCGCCGGCGCGGACCCGCCGCAAGAACTCGCGCGCGCGAGCAAGCCGATCGTGAACCCGAACGCCGGCCGCAGCGGGCGCCACAAGGAGGCGCGCAATGTTGGGTTGCTGCTGAAGGTGCGCACGTCTTCGGCCCGCTGCAATGCGCTGTGCGCGAGGTCGAGCGCGTCGTCGCGCGCGCCCGCGGCGCACGCCGCGCGCGCTTGTATCAGCAGTGCCGCGAACTCCGACGACACCAGCTCGTGCGTTCGATAGTAGTCCGCGGCGGTGCGCGCATCGCGCGCCGCGCTCGCGGCATCACCCTCGGCGAGCGCAATGCGGGCGTTCGCGAGCGTGGCCCCGATCTGGACTGCCGGATCCGGCAAGTCGCGCGCCGCCAGTAGCGGCACGGTCAGCGATTTCGCGATCGCCAGGTCGCCGATGTCGATCCGGTCGGCGATCAGCTCGAGCGTGATGCGCGCCTTGTCCTGAGGAAGCTGCGTCATGCGCCAAGCTTCTTCGCGACGTGCGATGGCCTCGCGCCCGCGGCCGGAATCGCCAAGCACGTTGGCCAGGGTGCGCAGCGTCAGGGCGCGGTCGCGTTGCCGCTGCTGATCGGGACGCAGCGCAAGCGAACGCTCGAGATAACTCAGCGCTTCGCCGTAGTTGCCGATTGCATGGTAGGCAATGCCGAGACCGTAGAGTGCTCTGCCCTGATCCCAGGAGGATTGCGTCCGCAGGCTGTGTGCGTAGGCATCCGAATAGTGCCGCAGCGCTGCATCGTACTTGCCCAGCTTCACCTCGATGAACGCGGCGTTCCTGAGGTTGGTCACGTAGGCGGCGGGGTCCTTGATGTCGTCGCCCTCCGCCATGATCTCGAGGTGGCGTCTCAGGGCTTCCTGGTACCGGCCGAATTGGGATTCAAAGAAGGCCAGATTCAGGCGCATCGCGACCGCGCGGTCCGGCTCGTGCAGCTCTTCGAAAATATCGAGCGCGCGCTGATATCCCGCAATGGCCTCGGCGTAGCGAAAGCGAAAGCCACTGATGCAGGCCACTCCGTCGAGCGCCTGCGCGCGATCGAACCGTTCGCCGCGTCGCAGATGATTGGCGGCAACCTCGAGGAAGGCATTTCCCGCCGTCTCGAATTTCCGATTCGCTTCGGCCACGTCCTTCGTCTTCATGGCATCGTAAGCCAGCGAATATGCCCAGTAGAAATGCGCGAGATCGCGCCCGTAATCGTGGCCCAACGCCTTGAAGCGCGCTTCAGCGACCGACGCCGCCTCGAGAGATTCCTGAAAATGTTCCGTGATGTACAACGCAGAGGCGTGCACGAGTCGCGCCTGCGCTTCATCGAATCCGCCGGCTCCGAGAATGCCCACGGCGCGCGCATACGTGGCGATCGCGGATTGGTAGGCTTGCTCGGAGACACCGGGAGCCGCCTCGATCTCGCCTCTGAAGATCATGGCGCCGCGCGAGTACGCGGCGTCGCCGCTGGCCATCGCGCGCCAGAAATCCACGCAGCGCGGGTCTTTCTGCGATGCGAGGCGGGAGATCCGTACGTCCACTTTGCCGTGCGCCCGGTCGATGCCTATGACCGTGACATCCACTTTGCGCGCCGGACCCTTCGCGACGATGAGGCGATGTGGTGGCCACCGATGCAGCGCGTTTTCGGCCGCCGCGACCTCGGCACCCGCCGCGCGCACTTCGAGACGCGAGTTGATGTTCGTTTCGAAGGATTCGATCAACACTTCCGTATCGGCCGGAATGTCCACGGTGCGCGTCACGCGCGTGTCGCCGGGCAGGTCGAGCTCGAGGCGGCGCAGCAGTCGATCTGTGGGTACGGAACAATTCGCGGGCGTGGCGGCCGCGGCGGCCGCGATGGCCGTTTTGGGTGCAATGGCGCATACCACCAGGCCAGCCAGCGCGATTCCTGCGACGCGGATTGATTTCATTCGTCGAGGCTGCCCTAGCGCCTCACTACTCGTCAACAAAGCGCTGCCGTTCGTTCGCAGGTGGTCACGCCACCTCTGGCGATTCCGTCGTACGAGATGGCGATGATGTGGCATGAGCGTTCGCACCTGAACGCTGCACAGAGGCGGTTGCGGGATGGGGTGCGGGGTCCTGGTCGCCCTCGGCTCTGGAACCGTTGTACCAATTTCGTCAGTTAGTTGGCCTGGGCGCACATCCCAAACTTCGAGAACTCCATTGGATACTGCTCCTGAATCATCGAAACCACCTGTTCGCGCTCCTTTTGCTCTTGATCAAACGCGATATGCACCTTCTTGCTGCGCATATCGAATTCGAATGCCCCGACGTAACTGATACAGCCGATTCTGACTACGAAGTCGGGGAGGCTGTCGCGAAGGTTTAGCGTGGCAGCTGAGGTCGCCAACATCTCTTTCCAGCTGTATTTGCCTTCAGTCATATCGCGAACGATCAGCGTGGGCTTGCCATATTCGACTTCGAAAAGATCGGCAACTCCGAAAAAATGCTGCCGTGAAAAACGAAACATGGCTGCTCCCGACTCATCCGCGATCACGTGGATAGACATCACCGCAATCCCCGAATATGAATTGAGCTTGGAAGACAGTGTCCGGCTTGGCCCAGCCGCATGGGCGGCAATGCCGAGAAAGGACAGCGACATAAATGCAAAAACCATTTTCATCGTGATCTGCCTCTTGCAGCGTGGCGGCTGTGAGACTGATCCCTTTCATGGCAGCGCGACAGAAATTTCGCCAACGGACTTGCCGTGGACCCTGGGCGGGTACGTTTGATCGGTACAGCGACGGCGACCGGCCGGCGACGAAAAATTACCGGGGTGAAAAATTAGAGTACCAATTCCATTCCCACGTTCGACCCGCATCAGCGGAAAACGCACGGCTATAGATCGGAGCTTTCGGGTTACGCTTATCCCAGTGGAATTTCACGATGACGTCCTTGCCGTCGACAACCTCACGGCCGAAGAATTCGCCGACATCGCCATCGAACGAGCCCACCTTTCCACCGTCGAGTTTCATTGCGGCGCTGTCGGCCCAATAGATCGTCCACAGCCGCGTCTGCGGGTCGAACAATCGCACCGTGAGGCCTTCGAATGGCTTTCCGTCAAACTCGGTATGAAAAATGTCGATATTGCCCAGGCCCAGCAATATCAGGCGGAACTCCTGGGTCGCGTCGAATTCGGTCCACTCGTCGCTGCCGGCCAGCGGTTTTTTCAACGTGCGATTTCTGAGGCTCCATTTGCCCACCAGATAGTCGAAATCATTTTGGGACGAAGTCTTGCTAGCCGCTATCGCAAGCTTCCCGTCAGGTGAAAGAGGGAACGCACTCATGTGTTTTCCTTGGGGCCGACGCGGACACTCCACCATATCGCCGAATGGGGAGGTATCAGCTTAGCCCTACAGGAGTTCTTCAGATGTTCGCTGGGCGTAGCCGTGGTAGCTAGTTGATGACTTTCCGCGAGCCAACTCCCGGCGGCCGCCAGGCAGGCGGAAAAGGCGCCTTTCACCTACATTTTCCCGTTCCTCCGTCACCAGAAATTGCAGATCGGTCTCATGTTCGTGCACGTGCGCGCACCAGAACTGCTGGCGTCTCAATAGCCCACGGCGCCGCCGCCCATCTTCATCTCGCGCAGCTCACCGCCTCGCAGTCGTGGCTCGCCGGTGCTGACGCCGATGCCTATCCAGTAGCCGCGCTGTGCATTACGACAACCTTTCCGAGCACCCGGGCCACCGCAATTCGGCGGTGGGCCGCGCGGGCCTCCGCCAGATCGCGAAGGTGGCGGCAATGGGCATTCGAAGCCGCTGCGCGAAGCCATGCAGCGCTGGGGTCACGCAGTGAACACGGCTTCGCGCACCAATGCGCGCCGTGCGAGTCAGGATGAGTAGGAGATTGGCGGGTTGAGTCGACGCGGGACTGCGACGGATAGCCAAAGTTGCGACGACGCCAATATAGTGCGTCATTGCCTGCCAGCGGGCGGCCACACGATTCCGGAGTGCCGACATGAGAAAGCTGAAAAAATCATCGATCGTCATTGCGCTTTTGCTGGGTGCCGCGGGCGCCCAGGCGCAGGTTGGCGTCCTGCAGGGCACGGTCACGGGCGTCAAGGCCGGCACCGTACTGCCGGTGTTCAAGGGCGAAGCCAAGGTCGCCGACATCAAGGTGGGGGAGGGCGGCAAGTTCTCCGTGGCGCTGGCTACCGGCGTCTACACCGTCAATTGCCCCAACGGCAAGGTCGCGAAGGTGGCCGCATTGAACGGCGCCGCGACCATCAGCATCAACTGTCAGTAACGATCAGCGCATGACGGCAGAGAACAAAGCCGGTGACAGCCGCGCAGAAGTGAAGGCCAAGCGCGACGTCCAGTTCTGGCTCGACGTTTTGATGAAGCTGACCGTGCCGCTGGGCGCGATCGTGGCGGCGTGGCTCGCGAACCACTTTGAGCAGAACCGCGCCAACCTGCAGCTCATCAACCAGCGCGAGCAGGCCGAGAGCTCACTGCGCGCCACCATGTTCGGGCAGCTCATCGCCCCGATTGCCGGCCCCGGTGGATCGGACGCGGACACGGATCCGGTGCGCTATGCGGTGCTGGCGCAGCTCCTGACGCTCAATTTCCACGAGCATTTCGAACTGCGGCCACTGCTGCAAGATGCCGACGACCGCTTGTCCAAGTACAAGGGAACCGTCGCGCCGGAAGCCATCCTGACTGCGCGCAGCAACCTGCGGCAGGCGGCGCACCGTGTCATCCAGCGCCAGATCGCGCAGCTGTGGGAGGACAAGGTAGCGACGTGCACTCCCGCCGCCAGCATGGAGACCACCTTCCAGTTCGTCAGCGACCCGGAGCTGGAGGAAAGCTTCGGCCAGTCCACCAATTCCGCGAGCGTGCTGGTGCCCGGCAAGGAGCTGAAATCCTTCAGCATCAGTTCGCCTGACTGCCGCGACACGCTCTCCATCGTGTTCGACAAGCCGGATTTCTCCGCCGAGCGCGTGCACGTGTTGATCACGCCGGCTTCATCCGCCGCGGCGATTGCGGACTACCGATTCGACTTCGACCTCACCTCGTTCGCGTTCCCGTTCACCGACAATGCAGTGCTGCCCAGTAGCAATCGCTTCGCCTTCTTCATCAAGGACGTCAGCGAACTGGATGACACAGGCACGTCGAAGATCATGCGTGTGGGGTTGCGGTGGTTCCCGCGGAACTACTACCCGCCGACGGAGCGGCCCACCGACTACAAGGAGTT